>JBHPEQ010000018.1:0-34590 GCA_042576845.1 Planctomycetota bacterium | reverse complement strand
GAATTAGCTGAAAAGGTGTTTGAAGAGCACAAAAAGACGCTGTTGGACATCAACGAGGAAGAAGTTGAAAAGCTCCTTGACGCTATTGCTGAAGCCAACTGTATCCAGGTTTTTGGCATCGGCAGGATGAAATGTGCGGCTCGTGCATTCGTGATGCGTCTGATGCATATGGGTTTTGATGCTCATATTGTTTTTGATACTACAACTCCGAATATTGGGCCTGGAGATTTGCTCATAGTCAATTGCGCCTGCACAACTATCGGCTATACTGTGATGGGTCTTGCAAAGCAGAGAGGCGCAAAGATTGTGGCAATCACGGCAAATCCTAAATCCAAGGCCGCTGATTTGTGTGATTTTACTGTGAATCTCAGAGGCCAGGTGCACGGCGGCAGAGATTACGAGATTCCATCGATTCAGCCGATGGCAGCGTTGTTCGAGCAGGCAATATTTGTGCTTGAGGATATCATCATTCAACTGCTGATGAAGAAGCTGAATATCACAGCTGAGCAAATGGCCAAACGGCACACAAACCTCGACGGATATATGGAATTTAATTTGTAAGATAAAGAACGAAAGCGAGGAAAATTGAAATGGCAAAAAAAACAGCAAGAGCATCTTTACTTGACAAACCGGACGGCAAATTTGTGATTGGCGAATATCCAATCCCGGAGCCGGCACCCGGTGGGTTGTTAATGAAGATAGAGTTGTGCGGCGTTTGCGGTACGGATATTCATACCTGGCACGCACCGGCCGAGGCGGTATTCGGACTTGAATATCCTATCGCTTTAGGCCACGAGATATCCGGGACAGTTGAGGCGCTGGGTAAGGGAGTAACAACAGACACCGTCGGCCAGCCGTTGAAAGTTGGCGACCGTATCGGCGTCTGTCCTGCGATTCACTGTCACAATTGTTATTTCTGTACTATTGCCAAGACGCCGGAGCAATGCACGGACTGGAAGACGTATGGTACCTGGCCTAAAGCAGACCAGGAGCCTCATTTCGGCGGCGGCTATGGAGACTATCTTTATATCCACGACCCGAACTCCGTTGTTATGAAGTCTACAACGACGCCGGAAAGGACAGCATTCCTTGAACCAATGGCAGTAGTTGACCATGCAATGCTTCACGCTCATATCAAGCATGGTGATACGGTTGTTGTTCAGGGTTCAGGCCCAATCGGTTTGCTGACAACTGCGCTGGCTAAGATAGGCGGTGCTTCGCGGGTTATAGCTACAGATAAGTATAACCGTGCACGTTTGGAATTAGCTAAGCAGATGGGCGCCGATATGACACTCTGTCATCTTGATGTGCCCGAAGAAAAAGACCGAGTACAATTCATATTTGATAACTCGCTTAATCTTGTCGGTGCAGATGTGGTTATTAACTGTGTAGGCCATCCCTTAGCGTTCAAAGAGTGTCTCTACTACGTCCGTAAGGGTGGAAAGCTTGTTGAAGTAGGCAATTTTGTTGACCAGGGAACGATTGAGTTTAATCCCTGCCGCGATTTGCTGGAAAAAGGCGTTACTCTTATAGGCAGCTTTGATAACGAAGCTGAGCACTATGTGCGTTCGATGCCTTTAATCTCAGATGAACGTATTCCGCTTGAAAAACTCATCACACACACAATCCCACTTGGCAGGTTGCAGGAAATATTAACATTGATTGAGAATCAGAAGGAAATTGACGGCAAGGAACCAATCAAGGTCATGATGGACCCGACGATGTCGGAAAGGAGCTGAAATGTTAAGAAATATCCCTGCATGTATTTCACCTGATTTGATGCATGCCCTGATGAGTATGGGACACGGCGATGAGATTGTGCTGGCAGATGCTGATTTCCCGGCGGCAACGAACTCCAAAAGACTCATTCGGGCGGATGGACTGGATGTGGGAACGCTGCTTGATGCTATCCTGCCGTTCTTTCCACTGGATAGTTTCGTAGACAAGCCGGCTATCACAATGGATTGTTCCGAATGGGGCGATGAGCCCGAATCCTATGAGCGGTTCAGAACCATAATAAAAAAACACGACAAGAACTTTACAGATTTTGAGCTGGTCAAAAGATTTGAGCTCTATAAACGAGCCGCTAATGCCTATGCAGTTGTAGTGACAAGCGAAGCTGATGGCAATGTGATTTTGAAAAAAGGCCCGGTTATGATGTAGCTTGGCAAGAATCAGCGACAATGTTCGGTAAGGAATGAATGGTTAAGAGTTTCAGTGATAAAAAGGTTATGGTTGCGGGTCATCTCTGCCTCGATATTACGCCTAAATTTTTAACCGGCGAGAAAGTTAACATTAGCGATATTTTCTCACCTGGGAAGCTGACAACCGTTGATAAGGCTGTGCTTTCCCCGGGCGGGCCGGTACCAAATACCGGCCTTGCAATGGCAAAACTGGGTGTCGATATACTGCTGAACGGCAAAGTTGGAAAAGATGCGTTCGGAGATATAATTAAAGAGATGGTCGGAGAGAAAAGGGCTGCTGCATTTAAAACTGTAAGCGACCAAAACACCTCTTATACTATAGTATTGGCACTGCCTGGTATAGACCGTTTTGTCCTGCATAATCCAGCCACAAACGACACCTTCGTAGCAGATGATATTGACTATGAGATTGCGAAAGAGTGTATGCTGTTTCACTTTGGTTATCCACCATTGATGAGGAAGATGTTTGAAGATGACGGCTCTGAGCTTGTTGAGATATATAAGCGAGTCAAAGACCTCGGTGTAACAACGAGTCTTGATATGGCTATGCCTGACCCATCCAGCGGTTCCGGCCAGGCCAATTGGCAGACAATTCTTGAAAGAGTTTCTCCGTATGTTGATATCTTCGAGCCAAGCATCGAAGAAATAACATATATGGTTGACAGAAGCTTGTTCGAAAAGAGGAAGGCCCAAGCCAAAGGCGAAGACCCGGTTTTAGCATATAAGCCGGAAGACTGCGATGCTATCGCCGGCAAGCTCCTTTCACTGAGTATGAAGTTTATTGCTATCAAATGCGGTATCAGAGGAGTTTATCTTCGAACAGCAAATGCAGAGCAGATTGGCTCCATAGGTACTGCCTGTCCGAAAGATATTGACTCGTGGGCAGACAGAGAGATTTGGGCCGGCTCGTTCAAAACCGAAAATTTCGCCTCGGCCCTTGGAGCGGGAGATGCAACTATCGCCGGCTTTTTGTGTGGTTTTATCGGGGGCTTTACACCGGAAGAATCACTTCAAATCGCAAATATTGTTGGCTGGCAAAACGTGCAGACAATTGATACACTTAGTGGTATAAAGAGCTGGCAAAGCACACTTGAAATGCTTAAAGATAAACAAAGGCCGCGTAATCCGGTTGGATTGGATACGGATACCTGGCGCTATTCAGAAAGCCAACAGGTATACTATGGCCCGAATGACAGGTTAGGTTCCGGATGATGGTTGTACGGCGCGTATCCGAGAACCGAACGAAAGGATGTAAAATGAACCATATTAGATCTGCCGCATATCTGTGTCTGTGTCTCTTGCTTGTCGGTTGCGCCACGCAGAGACCGACTGTTCATCGGTTCGGTCAAATCGCCAAGATCCGGCCGGACAAGATCGAACGATTCAAGGAATTGAACGCTGAGATGTCACCGGAAGTCTCCGAAGCTCTCAAAGAGCATGGTATCCGCAACTGCTCGATCTACCTGAAGGATCTGAAGGAAAACGAGTACTACCTTTTCCGTTACTTCGAGTACGCGGGCAAGGACCTCGACGGCGATAAGTCGAAGATGGCCAAGGACCCGACCGTCGAGAAATGGAAAACGGCCGTCAGCAACGAATGTCTCGAACGAATCTCGCCGGACGACCCATCTTTGTGGGTGGACATGGAGGAGGTCTTCTATTACGACGGAGCTGCCGACGTTAGAACCGACGAGTCCAAGATGCAGCGTTACGGGCAGGTGATAGGTGTGAGGCCCGAGATGGTCGAATCGTACAAGTACATCCACACCTACGCATGGCCCGAAGTGCTCGCCGCCATTAAGGAAGGCAATATCCGCAACTACCCTATCTATATGGCCAAGATAGGGGATGAGTACTACATCTTTGGCTACTTTGAATACGTGGGCGACGATTTCGACACGGACATGGCCATGGTCGATGCAAAGCCGGTGACCAAAGCGTGGATTAAGTTCACTGACGACGGGTGCCAGCTGCCTATCCCGACCCGAGCCGAAGGCGAATGGTGGGCGAGTATGGAACAGGTTTTCTTACAGAAATAAATGTTAGGAGGAACATATGCAATTTGACATGAAAATCGAGTGGCTGGACCTGGTCGTTATCGGGGTCTTTCTCGTGATGTGCGTGGGACTGAGTCTGGCGGCCGGCATCCGCCAGCGGCGCCTGGCCGGAGCTGCCGGGTACTTTCTTGCCGGACGAAGCCTTACATGGGCGGCTATCGGGTTGGCGCTCTTCTCGACGAACATCTCTACGCTCGAACTCGTGAGTCTTTCTCAGGAGGGCTTCAAACGCGGCCTGCTCTACGGTAACACGGAGATAACGGCGCCCTTCTTCCTGATAGCGCTTGCCCTGTTTTTCGCACCTTTCTTCATTAAAAGCGGTGTCACCACCCTGCCCAACTTCCTCGAGAAGCGCTACAGCCGCGCATGCCGTTACTGGCTCGTTGTCTTCGCGCTCTCTTATGCCATTTTCGGCCATCTGGGCTTCGCACTGTTCACGGGAGGAAAAATGGTTGAAGGGTTTTTCGGCATACCGTTGATGTACGGTATGGCGATCGTGCTTGCATTGACCGGTCTCTACACAGTTGTGGGTGGGTTGAAGGCGGTGGTATGGACCCAGGCGATTCAGACGGTCGTCCTGCTCGCGGGTATGATGGTACTGACCGCTATCGGCTACTACATGGTTGGCGGTTGGTCGGGCTTCACTGAGGCACTAGCCCTCGAGCCGGAACGGCTCGAACTTCTGCGCAGCGATTCAGGGGCCTCTGATATGACATGGTACGGCCTCATGCTCGGCTTTCCCATAATCGGGATATGGTTCTGGTGTACCGACCAGACCATAGTCCAGCGTGTGTTGGGCGCGAAGGATGTGGACCATGCGCAAATCGGCGCCATTTTCGCGGGGTTCATCAAAGTCCTGGCCCTGTTCCTGTTTGTGTTTCCGGGTATCTTCTGCTACATATTGGTGAAGAACGGAACGCTCCCCCCTCTTGCAGATTCGGCGCAGACTCTGCCGTTTATGGTTGCCGAGCTGCTGCCGATCGGCATCCGTGGTCTTCTCGCGGCCGCCATGTTGGCGGCGCTGATGAGCACCATAGCCGGGGCGCTGAACTCAGCCGCCACGGTGTGCTGCTACGACATTTACAAGCAGGTGCGTCCGGACGCTACCGACAAGGCCACAATAACCATGGGTCGAATCGTGACGTTCACTGCTATGGTGCTGGCCATCTTCTGGGCACCGTTCATCGAGAACTTCGGAAGCATTCTCGAAGCCAACACTAATATGCTCGCCTACATAGCTCCCAGCATCACCGCCGTGTTCGTGTGGGGAGTGTTCTGGAAAAGGGCATCCAATACGGGGGCGCTCTGGTGCCTGGCGAGTGGAGTCATCATTGGCCCATTAATGTTCTTCCTGGACTTTTTCAAAACGAAAGAGAGTCTCCAAGATTTCTTTTTGTTTAAATTATACGACAAGATAGACATGGGTTTCCTGGTACACAGTTTCTTCCTCTTTATATTGTGCTCAGCGATACTTGTCATAGGTTCCTACCTCAGGCCGCAGGTGCATACGGAAGAGAGTGCATCGTTGGTCTGGTCAAATCCAATGGCAATCTTCAAACGGCCCGGATGGAAAGGTTTCGGCAACTACAAGTTCCTGTCGTGTCTACTCCTGGTCATTGTGGTGATAATCTACATAATATTCTAAATAGCCGCGTCGCGTTGATATGACGTACCTGGCCTGGCCTTCGGATCGTGCTTAAAGCTCGTGCTCGGTTGAGTGGTGGGCCGAAATGGAGGAAATTTCCCACATCGACTAAGCCGACCGAACTGTTTCGCTATATGCCTTGACATCGCCCCTTGGAGGGACGGGACGGGCAACGAAATACGTCAAAAGCTTCGGCATTTGTAGTTCTATTATACTTGGATTTGAGGCCCCCTGGTTCGATAAAGTGACGACATTAGTCGGACTTTTAGATATTAAAACAAACAATCCAACTGAAAATAACGATATTACTATACTTTAATTAATGCCATTGTCCTATTATGCGTTCTATGAGCTGTTCTTGTTCTTTTGGCATTTTTTGCAGGTACTTTTTGTTGGTGTCGATATAGGTTTGGTGCTTGATATATTCGGTAACCTGCTGTAATGGTCTCAGTTCGCAGAAAGACAGGATTTGTTCCATAATGCTCTGCGGCTGAGTAACAAAATCCTCAAATCGTATTTCAAGATATTGCTTTTCATCGAGCAGTTGTCTTTCCTTTTGACAAATCTGCATAATAGTCCTGTACTGCATAGCGGCCAATGCCAGCAGCGAGGAGTCGTAACTCTCCCATTCTTTGTGCCAATCTTCAGACAGTCCGCCGGCCCATCTTGGTCGCTGCTTTCCTGCTTGTTCGGTCCAAAAGTCTACATTCAGCAGAGAATAGATTACCGCTCTGGCATCACGTTTGATGTGGACAAATACAGCATCAGGGAAAATGCTTTTAACAAATCCTATACGTGCAGGGCCGGTATATTTGGCTGCGAAACGTTTTTTCCCCTGCCAGAAAAGCAACTGCTTTACAGCTTTGAGGACTTTCTTCTTTTCATCAGGGGTGGCTTCAACATCCTTTAGAAAACTGAAAAGGAATTTGTCACCGCATAAAACCTTCCATTTGGCATAACACTCGAAGGGCGTAGGCAAAAGCCGATTCAACAAAGCCGAGCCCTGGCCATATTGTTTTTTTTCACCTCTCCTTACTTTGCCGAAAAACGGCAAATTATATAATCTCGGCATAATCGAGACAAAACCGAGCCGAGGAAACAGCTTGTTATAGTTGGACAGCCAGCCGATGTCTTCGTGGACACAAAGGGCCTCAAAAATTATCGTGCTGCCGCACCGCCCGGTACCTATCAAAAAAATAGGTTTATTTATCTCCATCGTAATTTTCTTTCCGTCACCCTTGTTTAAGACAGTTTTATTATGTCAGCACATCTTTATCGCATCGGAGTAAGCCTGCACATATTGCTCGGCTATTTTATCCCATGAGAAATTCCGGACAACTCTGTCATATGCCTTTTGTGAATACTGCTTTATAAGTTCTTTGTCTTCGCTGAGCTTTATAAGAATCCCTCTTAACTTGTCCGCATCGTCAAGAGCTATCGAAAAGCCGGCTTCGCCGACGGTTTCAGGACAACCCGTAACATTTGATGTTATGGTAACGCATCTTGCCGCCATTGCTTCGAGAAGGGAAATGCTGGCGTTTTCCCTGGCGGAAACCAAAACATAGATTGTAGCTTTTTCGTATAAACTCAGCAATTCCTGAGAACCTTGTTTGAGCCAGCCGTGAAAAACTATCTTAGTTTTAGAGCCATCTGCCAGTTTTTGCAGTTGGTTCCTGTATGGGCCGTCTCCTGCAATATGCACTTCAAAGGGTAGTTCAATGTTGCGGACAGCTTCGATTAACGTATGAAATCCTTTCCTTTTGAGTAGCCTGCCTGTTGCCAGAATGATATTTCCCTTCGGCCTGGTTAAATCCAGCTTAAAGTTTTCCAAATCAATTCCATTGGGGATATGGGTGATTTCATAATCGCCGATGTTATCTGAAATCAAATTTTTCAGATAAATCGACGGACAGGTAATCATCTTTGCATTTTTGCATACAGCTTTGAGCAACGGTCTGGTGAATTTGTGCTGCAATTGAAATCTGTCCGGATTATAACCGGGGACATCACTACCGTGAGAAGTAACTATGTAGGGAATTTTCGTTATCTTACTGACGGTCAAACCCAGAGGCCCGCCGGGAATAATAAAATGGCAGTGAATGATGTCATATTGTTGCTTTTTGGCCAAACGTAAAGTACGCCTAATCGCTCCGGGCAGGTATGTTGCCATCTCGTGGGTATAGCAGATATTCGGCCTTTTGCGAATTGCTGGCGTTCGATATATGTTTATACCGTCAAGTGTTTCAAAGCGGGGTAGGTCTCCATAGTGCATTGTTACAACATCGACTCGGTGTCCTGCTCGAACCAGATGCCTGCATAACTGGAAAGTTACCGGAGCCGCTCCGCCGCCTACCGGTGGAAACTCGTGATTGAGCATTAAAATTGTTAACATTAAGACGCCTATTATCGGTTTTTATTGGCAGCAGCTTATTTTAGTTCGAATAAAACATGCTGGCCGAACATTCGAACAATGCGGTAGTTGTTCCTGATAAAATCTCTGAAGGGCTTGAGGTGCTCATATCGCAGCGATTCATCCTCATCGAACATCTCTTTTAGAAACATTGCATAAAGCTGTTCGTACATATTTACAGCCATTTCGTTATTCTTCAAAAACCCTCTTTTGTCCATTAAGCTTGATTTTAATTCCTTGTTGCCCCCGGGGAAGAACCTCGGCCATAGTTCGTACGGAGGTCTTTCCAGGGGGATATGGTTTTTTCGGCTGTCGACAATAAATCTGGGCCTGTCCTGCTTAAACTTTTCGAGCATTGATGCGACTTTTTGCGACATTTTCTTCGGAGCCGGGCGTGGCATCATACAAGCGTGCGCAACAGGGCTGAATCGTTGGGCCTGGATATATATGCCGGGATACCAGCCCCAGACGTACATTTTATCAGTCGGCTGAGAATTAGTGCGGATATACCTTCCAACAACTTCCCAGGCGCCTGTTAAGTCCCTTGCTCTGCGCTGGGAGATTTGTTTGAGCATTTGAGCATAACCTTTTCGTTTTTCGGGGTATTTAGTGCCGCTAAAGGCACTTCGCCCTATGCCGAAAAAAACATGCCACGACATAAGGACCATCACCACTAATCCTGCAGCACCGAGAGCTATCCATTTGCCTTTGTAAACACTTTTCGATGTTTTGTCCCAATAAAGGGCGAGCAGGTAGCCGCCCAGCATTGCCGCTGATGCATTCAATGGCAGATAATACTGCTCATACGAACGCGGGCTTATCCAGACAAAGGCCATATCAAGGAGCCACCATACCGCCAAGAGCAGAACGAAACGGTCGGCGCTTGTTTTCTGGATTTTTTCTTTTGAAGCAGGTCTGCGTATCAAACGTACTATTCTGGCCAGAATGGCGCCTATTGCCAGCGTAATCGGCAAAATCACCAGGGAGTAGTATCTGAAAACCCTCGCGCACTGTACCGAAAAAGGTATCATTTCCCGGCTTCTGGCGAGATAACCTGTCGCCTTCTTTGGTGTATCTGCGGCTTTGGCAGCAGTATCGGCAGCAAAGACAGAGGACAGCAACTTCACTGGAATCTTCAACCACTTTATTATTCTGGTCCAGGCAAACTTATAAGGTATTGCAAGGCGCACATCCCATCCTATAATCCAGATATACAATGGGCCAAGCGCTATAGCTGCACCTGCAAAAAGCAGGCAGATGTCAATGCCGGTTTGTTTAAAGGTTCTGTTCTTTAAGAACGGCTGGAGGATAACAAATAAACCCACGGCCCCGATTGCCGTGGTTCCCGTTTCCTTAAACAGCGGCGCCCAGCTTAGAAAGGCACCGGCTAAAAGAGCCCACCACCATTTGCCGCCAAGCTGATATAGAATAAAGCTGCTCATTCCCAGCACCATACAGGCAATCATATATTGTTCTTTGACATTTCCGAACTTTGCAAACAAAGGTGAGGAAAGAAAAGTCGAAGCCACGATAACACCGACCGCAGCGGATAGGGTTCCGAAGAGCTTGCGGCAAGCAGCAAACATCAGAACCAAAGCAGCCGCCTGCATAATCATCTGGATAATTTCAGGCCCTGTTTCGTTATAGCCGAACAACCAGACACCCAGCATATTCACCAGCAGCGTTCCCAGCCGAGCTGAAGGTTTTTCCTCTGGACCAATCTCGGCGCCATTGACTATATGTGCGGCCGAGTAGACATAAGCACCGCTGTCGAAAGGCCCGGGGGAGTTGAACTCTATGTATTTGCCCATCGAAAACGGGATGCCGGCAAGAATTACTACTAAGGCTAAAATCAAAAAACGCTTTTTGCTTCCTCCAGTACCAGCCAGGCCGGGCTTTAGCTTTTCCACATTTGCCGGTTTTCTCGATTTTGGCGGCTGGTTCCTGCTCATTTCTTCTCCTCGACGCTTTGAGGCGACTCAAGTATATCTCGAATCACATACGTGGGGCGGTTTTGCGACTCGTGATATGTCCGGACCTGAAGCTCAGCAAGAAGACCCATAAAGATGAACTGAATGCCAACCACCAAAAGCAAAATCGTCAGGTACAGAAATGGGTTTCCGGTCATGTCCTGACCTTTTAGGATTTTCACCACGACGACCTCAATCCCAGAAAGTCCCCCGAGGAGCAGCGCCAAGAGTCCCCAACCACCAAACAACTGGATTGGCTTGGTGGAGAAACTGAGAAGAAACTTAACGGTTATAAGGTCAAGTATCACTTTGATTGTCCGTCCAAGCCCGTATTTGGCCTGTCCGGCAATCCTCGGCCTATGATTAACTACCATCTCAGAAATCATGGCTCCGCTCCAGCTTGCCAGGGCTGGTATAAAACGATGCATCTCCCCGTATAATTTTGTCTCGGCAATGACCTCCCTGCGATATGCTTTGAGCGTACAGCCGAAATCGTGTAACTTAACACCGGTAATTATAGCAATCAACCAATTGGCAATTACCGAAGGGAGTTTTCTGGTCAGAGCATTATCGTGTCTTTTTTTTCTCCAGCCGCTTACTACGTCATAACCCTGATTTAGTTTGTCAATCATCTGGGGGATGTCGGCGGGGTCGTTTTGCAGATCCGCATCAATAGCTACGATAATTTTGCCTCGTGAATGTTTGAAGCCGGCGGCAAGTGCCGCTGTTTGCCCGAAGTTTCTGCGAAAGCGGATGACACGAACGTTACTGTCCAATTTCTGCAGTTGAGCCAGTTTTGCAAAGCTGCCGTCGGTGCTTCCATCGTCAATAAATGTTATTTCGTAGTTGTATTTCTCGGCCAAGGCTTGAGTTATTTGCTCATAAAGCGGTCCGATATTATCTTCTTCATTAAATACCGGCGTTATTACCGACACTTCAGGATTTTTACTATCCATAGCCAGCTCCATAACAATAAATCAAGAACTTATCATAACGGCTATACCTTCTTTTTGCAATATTGCAAATCAGTTTCTAAAATATCGGCTCTAAAGCCCTGTCGGCTCAGTAAAAAATCTTTGTATTATTTGCGCTTTACGAACTAGAAACTGCGGATTTTCAAAGATTATCGGAAATTCGAAACAAGCTGAAGGCCCCTTTATTTTAAATCGTTTAAATTCCAAACAACTACAGGGAACCAGAGAGGGTTATCCTACCTGAAAAGATTAAATTAAAATTTACTTGCTTAAAAGCGGATTTTCAGCTATAATACTTGGCTCAAATAAGACGATATTAAAATCCAGACTTTACTGTGAATTTTTTGGAGGCTCATAATGATGAAATGCAGGTATAAAACTTTAATAAGTGTTGGTATTACATGCTTTTTGCTCGGTCTGATTGCCTTGTCGGTACAGGCCAAAGCCACAAAAAGCACATTACTTAGAAACGCCTCTGGAAACGAAATTAAAGCATCTTCAGATACCGGTTCATCCGGCATGATTAAATTTGAAAAAGAAGTACATGACTTTGGCAACATCGATCCCGGCTCAAAAAGTCGCTGTGAGTTCAAATTTACAAATACAGGTACGGGGACGTTAAACATAACAAAAGTAAGAACAACCTGCGGTTGTACAGCGGCCGATCTCAAAAAAAGAAAATATGCACCGGGTGAAAGCGGCACTTTGAAAATAACATTTTCTGCACCGACGCGCCCAGGTGTTATAAGCAAAAGAGTCATTGTAAGCTCTAATGATAAGAAAAATCCCAGAGTTACACTGACTATAAGCGGTAAAGTCGTGGCACAAATCGAACATACGCCTTCGAGACTGAATCTGCTGCTCAAGAATGAAAATGCAGGATGCCCGGCAATTACGCTCAAAAGCATGGACAATAAGCCCTTTGCAATCAAAAATTTCAAATCGAGCTCTAATTGTATCACCGCTGATTTTGACCCTTCAAAGAAAGCAAAAAAGTTTGTTATTCAACCGAAGGTTGATATTGAAAAGCTGAAAAAGCTTGACCGTGGAGATATATATATTGATACCGGGCGCAGTTCCTATAAGAGAGTAACTATTCCCTTCAGCGTTATGCCGGAATTTTCAACAAAACCGCCCGGCCTTGCGCTTCTTTCTGTCAAACCGTCAGAAACAGTAACAAGGGAGCTTTGGGTGCTCAACAACTACGACGATGAATTCGAGATAGAGTCCATCTTATCCGAAAAAGGATATGCAAAAGTCATCAATCAGGAAAAACTTGAAGCTCGATATAAAATTGAACTTCAGATAACGCCCCCGCCTCCCACTAAAACGCAAAAGCTTTTTCGGGACACCATTGTTGTAAAGACAAAAGGAGGCGAAGAGCTTAAAGTTGCCTGCTTCGGGATATATCCAAGAAAAGAGCAATAAAGGGCTAAGGTC
Source organism: Planctomycetota bacterium (assembly GCA_042576845.1). GTDB lineage: Bacteria > Planctomycetota > Phycisphaerae > Sedimentisphaerales > Anaerobacaceae > JBHPEQ01. The sequence goes on along the minus strand of JBHPEQ010000018.1, from coordinate 21,890 downwards.
CCGCTCTGTCGGATGTTTTAGATGCTGTTAGGCGCTTGTTGGCGTGTTGTGTCTTTAAGGCAGTTGTTTATCGCACCAATGGGCCGGCTGCATAGCGGATAATTTGCAATGTTTGCCGAATTTTTGTCCGAGTATTCTATCTTGGCAAAGGTTTATACCATTGTTAACCAGACCTGCCATCCTGCTTATGACACGCTTAAGTCCTTTGAACACAAACAGTTATCGACAAGGAGCTGTCCGTTCGCGCAAATCCTTAAAAAATTATTTGCTGAAAGGAACCGAACATTAATGACGATGTCAAATAAATAAAGAAGGTTGATAAGAATTATGATAAAGACACTGCAAATAGCGAGCATAATTGTAGCGGTTCTGGCAGGAGTTTTTCTTGTGTTCCCTGCTGTTTTCGCCATCCGCAGTGACGAGAAGGTCGATATGTTCCTTAATTTGCCTTCTGCTATAGAAAACTTCAAAACCCAGAAGGGTAAAAAGAGCACGACAAGCAGCAATCAGGTCCCCCCCCTCGTCAAACAGGCCAAGGCATTTGCATTATATCTAAATCCGCCTGAACCTAAGAAACCCCCACAAACTTCTAGCCGCGACAAGGATAAAAAACCCACCATTAATATACCCAGACCACAAAACCAGGTTTCATCGAAATTTGAGCTTATCGGCACTGCATACTACCAGTCACGTCCTGAGTCTTCGATGGCCCTGATTAATGAACCGGGAAAAGGCCTGACCTGGATTAGACAAGGTGAAGAGGTTAATCATTTAATCTTTGAGCAGATAAGAGACGGCCTGGTAGTTATACGCGACGGCAAGCAGACTCGTGAACTTAGAACTCCGCAAAGGGCTGAAGATAAAAGATTTCTCCAGTTCGTAAATCTGGAAAAAGCTGCCTCTGAGGCAGCTTCCAGAGCCACTTCATATAGCAAAGCTGCGGGACGCCCGGCATCAAAACCTGCTCTGTACATCAGCAGTGAAGAAGAAAAAGAAATAAGCGAGAAGTTTGAAGCACTCATATCGCAGTTTTCCGGTTCTGACGAAGAAGATGCGAGAAAAGAAGAGTTAATAGAAGAGTTCTTCTCCAGCATTACATCAGAACGAATCGATGGTAAAGAAGCTGACAAACTCCGTGAGTTAGGGAAAAATCTGGACAAGGCACGCGGCAGTTCCGTTCGGGACAGCAACTCAACAAAGATAATAAGTCCAAGAAGGAAACGTCCACCGAGCAGAAGACCGCCTCGCAGGTAAAAGTCACAAAAAGAAGGGGTGTACGTTCACAGCAAATTTACTCTCTTTTGTTTGTCTCTTAAACTTCAGCTTGCAAAATCCCGCCCTTACAACCACATTCCTGCTCTAAGGGTGGAATGGAACAAATTTGTCCCAATACCCGATGGCATGATACAGCTGGCATCTGTTTACAGGTAGCTGACAGAAGAATTCAAGGTCAACACAAACAAACAATCTTATCACCAGGTTCTAAGCCTTGGTGTGATAATACTTTGTAGAAAGGAAACGGCCAATTAAGCAGAGGTAAAAGCCCTTGTTATACACCTGCTGTCGCCATTAATCCAAAATCTGTCTGAATTCTTCTAACTTCTTCTATGGCAACATGTTATATAAGCGACTCTTCGCCGGAATACCACATCCGAACAATTGATGTCGGTATAAGCAGAAAAGAGGGAACTCTGGCCCTTTTTCTGTGTCTGATTAGTATAGACGGTGCTTGATTTAGCCGAAATTACTGAATCGGCGTAGAAGTTACCTAAGAGCTTTTGAGAAAAGGATTTGTTTTCGCAAAATTTAACAAGATTCGTCCGATAAATGATAAAACCGTCTCTATTATGAGTTGTTTTTTAATCCATCAAGGGTTTCGTTTTTTTTCAGCAAAACCTCAAATGTCTCTCGCAGGGGTTTGGGAGCTGGGGAAAATGATGCCTTGTAACCTGTGGAGTAAGTTATGAAGAACAGATGTAAGTCCACCCCTGTGGTTTGGGTCAGGACATTTATTATTGGCCTGATAACAGTTGTTCTGAGTGGAAGTGTAAATGCTCCCGCTCAGGAGAAACTGCCACAATCCCTTGCCAGATACAGGGTTTTCTCCCTGAAAAATATATCCGCACAGAAAGGCAAAGAGTTTCTGGAGAAACTCGAAATCGGTACGGTCTCGAAGTTGCCGAATTCGAATACGCTGCTGGTAACCGCCCTTTCAGACGACCTGATAAAAGCAAGCACTATTCTGGAGCTTATGGACTCTGAGCGGGAATATGTTATCAGAAAAATCTGCTCTGCTTCAGAGGCCGAAAATTTGTCTTTCAATGAGCAGCTTGCTGCAGAACTCGACCTCGATATATCAATCGGGACATTTGCCAGCCCCCCATCCGATTTGGTAACGGAAAAGGCCATCATAGACATCCATAGAGACGAACTCCTTGCAGTAGCGCCGGCAGAACTCATAGAAAATATTATATCCGTTGCTTTGCAGATACCTGCTTCCCAAAAAGCCGGTGAATCGGCGACACAGGACCTTGAGCAACTCGCAGAATCCGATCAACCGGCTCAACCAATTAAAACAAGTGAACCTGAAGAACCGAGCCAATTGCCGGCACAGGAACTCGCAGTGCCCGAAGTTTCTGCTCTCATTGAATCTTTCGAGCTTAAGCAACCCGGAGTAAATGACACCAAGCCGGATGAGCTCTTCAGCCGACTGCTTGAGACACTTGGCGAGGCAGAAGAACGAGCCGAAGAAAAGACACCGAAAGAATATCCTGCTAACCAGATGAACGAACTACACGTGGAGGCCGTCGGAAAAGCCGCCGATGCCAATGTATCTGCTGAAGAAACAAAACCCGCCAAAGACAGCGAAGCATTAATGAAGCTTTTCTCCTCCCTTGTTAAAAGGTCTGAAACTGAAAAGGCGCCCGAAGAATCTGAGCTTTCTGAGGCCGCAAAAGACCGGCAGGCACCACTTACCGAAGCAGAACCGCATACACCTGAACCTTCCTCAACAGACAGCGGAACGGTTGAAATTGATTTGCCGTCCAAGCTTAATATCGTCGATTTATTAGGATTGGTGGGCGAGTACCTCGAACTCGATTTTATGTTCGACCCACAAAAAGTAAAAGGCGAGGTTATGCTGAAGTTCAGAGGCCCCATCAGGATAAAGGATTTATATCCTCTGCTTGAATCAGTGCTCAAATTCCACAGCTTCGTAATGACACGCAGGGGCTCTCTGGTAGTCGTCGTGCCTGAAAATGAGGCAGTGGAAATTGACCCGGAGCTGTATTACGGGCCGGGAGACGTCAACATCGGAGATATTATCATAACCCGCATCTTCAACCTGCAGCATATAGACACCGGCAGCGCCAAAAACCTTTTGGAAAAAATGAAGCTTGGCGCACACGTCGAGGAGATTAAAGCTACAGGTACGTTGATAGTTACGGGCTTTGCATATCGTATGTCACGCATAGATGAACTGCTCAAAATGATAGATAAGCCGGGAAAGCCCAGAAAATTCAGATTCAGAAGATTACAATACACGCTGGCTCCAAATCTGGCTTCTCAGGTCAAAAACCTCGCCGAGGAACTTGGTACTGTATCCATTACTATAGCCGCTACTGCGGCAAAGGAGCCATCGCAAATAGAACGCAGGGAAGGTGAATCTACAACCGCTTTCAGACAGCGACAGGCCGCAGCAAGAACCGCAACCAGGCAACCAACACCATCACGGCCTTCAGAACCAAAAGCCGAGAAAACAGGTGTCTATCTGGATGCTGATGAACGAACAAACCGCATCCTGATGATAGGACTTGAAGAGGACCTTAACCTCGTTGAAGAGCTGGTAGACGCCCTTGATGTGCAAAAGCAGGACCTGCGGACAATGCGGCTTTACGAAATACAGAACGTCGGGGCAGAGGATGTTGAACAAAAGCTAAATCAGCTCGGCATAATAAGCAAAACCACCACCTCAACAAGAACTGCTCCCGCCCGCATAACCAGACCAACAACTACCAGACCAACAACTACTACCAGGCCAAGCGCTGCTACTGCTACCACCCCCGCTGTGACCGCTGCCACAGTTGAGGAGGCACTGGCAGGCCAGCCGCAGGTGGTAGTAATTGAAGCCACGAATTCCCTGCTGGTAAATGCAACAGCAGAACAGCACGCCCAGATTGCTCTGATTATCGGCTACGTAGACGCCAGACCTGAACAGGCCTCAATTCCGTATGTGGTCTATCCGTTGGAGAACCAGGACCCGACCGATCTGGCAGGAGTGCTCAACCAGCTTATTACTCAAACCACCCAGGCACAGGACAACGAGGGCAAAATCGTAACAACTGTTACGAGCCGACAAGAAGATGAAAATCCTATCATTATCCCCGACCCAAAGACCTATTCACTTATTGTTTATGCAAGCAAAAAGAACCAGCAGTGGCTCAGCGCTCTGATTAAAAAGCTTGACGAGTATCGGGCGCAGGTTTTGCTTGATATAACGCTGGTCCAGATTACTAAGACTGATGCGTTTAACTTTGATTTGGAGCTTTTATCGAGTATTCCTGACGTGTCCTTTGTTTCAGGGGCGGTTTCGGGTTTTGATACCGGCACCTCTTATTATACGAACTTACTAGCTGCGAAGGACAGGAACGAGTTTATTGAGCTGAAATCGAGCGAGGGTAGTTTCACGGGTTTCTATGGAGATGAGAAGATAAGCGCTTTGCTGACGGCGGTGCAGACCAAGAGCTATGGCAGGGTTATGGCGAGGCCTAAACTTCTTGTTAATGATAATGAAATGGGCTCGATTAAAACCACCGATACCACGTATGTCGAGAAGATAGAGCAACACTGGACGACGGGGGATAATCCTGTTCAGAGTGAGACTAAGACATACCCTGACTATTCAGCTGGTATTACGCTTAATATTACGCCTCATATCAGCACAGGTAATATGCTGACGTTGGATATAACCCTGAATCGTTCCGGTTTCACATCGGCATTAGGAGGAGCTAAGCCTCCGGACAAGGCTGATGCGGATGTGAGCACCAAGATAACTGTGCCTGATGGTCATACGATAATTCTGGGTGGTATGGAGAAAATTGAACACGCCAAAGGCGGGAAGAAGATACCTATTCTTGGTGATATTCCGATAATTGGAGGGGCTTTCCGCGAGGTTGCAAGAGAAGAATCTCATGATAAACTATACATATTTGTGAAGGCCCATATCCTAAGGCCTGGCGGAGACCTTGCTCTTGCTGATTTGAAGAAGGTATCGGAGGAGAATCGTGTGACATTTGAAAAACTTGAGCGTGAGATGCAGGAATATGAGGACTGGCCTGGGTTAAAGCCGGATCCGATGGACCCGGTTAGTGTGCTTGAGGCAGACTGAGAAGAAAGCAAAAATTAAAATGCAAAAATCAAAATTACATATAAAAAGCCAAAAAAACGTCATTTCGGAGAAGCGAAGCGACCGAAGCAATCTCATCAGCCAGGCCTGAGATTGCCACGCCCTCACTTCGTTCGGGCTTGCTATAACACCGCAATGACACAAAGTATATTTTTTTCATTTTGATTTGTAATCTTGATATTTAATTTTAGAGTATAGTTTATAGTTTTCAGCTTTAATTTTTATGAAAGACTTACTAATACAAACTGCAAAGCGCACTGGTATAGTCGATGCCGGCAAATTGAGCGAGTTCCTGGAAAGCAAAAGGGAAGAAAACGTCCGGCTGGACGAACAACTGCTGCGATGCCCTTTTTTTACCGAAGAGACGGTTTTGAGGCTTTTTGCCGAGGCGCTCAACCGTAAGTTCATCACCGAAATATCGCCCAAATCGGTCCCGCCGGAATTTATCGAAGCCGTTCCCGCAACCTACGCCCAGCATCATTATATCATTGGGATAAAAGAAGACGATAGCGATAGTGAACTAACGGTTGTGGTCTCCAGACCTCTGGATGCGAATATTATTGACAACGTTTCACAAATGACAGGTAAGCCGGTTAAATCGGCAATTTCGACACGAACGTCTATCACTTCCGTAATAGACGTCGCATACGAGCAAAGAAGCACTGTTCTTGAGGAAGTAGCTGAAGAGCTTGACTCACAGAACCTCGACCAGCTTGTTGACGAGGCCGCCACAAGTGATGATTTGCTTGATGTGGTCAATCGCCCGCCCGTTATTCGGCTGGTTAATGATATTCTTTTTCGCGCGCTGCAGTTAAGAGCCAGCGACATCCACGTTCATCCATACGAGTCAAAAATCCAGATTCGATATCGTATCGACGGCATTCTTTACGATACTCTGAGCTTAAACAGGAACGTGCTTCCTTTGATTATATCTCGTGTCAAAGTTATGTCCGGGATGGATATTGCCGAGCGCCGACTTCCGCAGGACGGCAGGTGCAGCGTTCATATCGGACAGCGCGAAGTCGATTTGCGTATCAGCACCGTTCCAACCAGTTTCGGTGAAAGATGCGTGATGAGACTGCTGGATAAAAGCACAGGCCTGTTCGGTCTCAACGAGCTGGGTTTGTGGAAGGAAGATTTGAAAAGATTCGATTCCCTTCTTGGACACTCGCACGGCGTCATCTTCGTAACAGGACCTACCGGCAGCGGAAAAAGCACGACGCTATACGCCTGCCTGAACAGAATCAATTCAGCTGAGAAGAATATTATGACCATAGAAGACCCCATCGAATATCAGCTCGAGGGCATCAGCCAGATGCAGGTCGCCGCCAAAAAAGGAATGAATTTCGCCAACTCACTTCGCCATGTTCTTCGGCAGGACCCGGACATCATAATGGTCGGAGAAGTCCGCGATATCGAGACGGCACGTATGGCAATACAATCTTCACTTACCGGGCATCTGGTCTTCAGCACGCTGCACACAAACGATGCGGCAGGGGCGGTTACAAGACTTATTGATTTGGGGCTTGAACCGTATCTGGTAAGCTCATCACTGATTGCTGTAATGGCTCAGCGGCTGGTCAGAAAGGTCTGTCCTGATTGCAAAGAAAAATACGAACCAAAACCTCAGGAGCTAAGGGCCCTGGGGATAGAAGAACCGGCAGGCCAGGCCGAGACAAAAGAGCCGTACAATTTCTATGTCGGAGCCGGCTGTGATAAATGCTTCCAGACCGGCTATCGGGGCAGAACAGGGATTTACGAACTAATGATTGTCAACGAACAAATCCAGGGTCTCGTATATAAAAGAGAAACCGCTGGCACAATAAAAAGACAAGCCCTTGAAACCGGTATGCAAACCCTTAGAATGGACGGAGTTAGAAAAGTCCTGGTGGGCATAACCACTGTTTCTGAGGTATTAAGAGTAACACAAGCTGATGTAATGTGATGGGATTAACAGATGCCGAGATACTATTATACAGCCATAGCTTCGGACGGTAAAAAGTTCAAAGGCGAAGTTACCGCCGAAACACCATACGCTGCGAGAAAACAACTGAGAACACGAAGCGTCCATCCAACCTCAATCAAAGAGATAAGCTCCTCCACAGATGAGAAAACGCTTTTCTCAGTCTTCTCAAGGTCATCTAAGAACCAGATAATCGACTTCACAAAACAAATGGCAACATTACTTAATTCCGGAATTAAACTGACAGAGGCACTGTCTGTCCTTACTTTACAAGTTACGGACCTCCGGCTGAAAAACGCACTTACAGATATCCGGGACCGGGTTATTACCGGCGAATCATTTACCGAGGCGCTCAAGGATTACGGCGATTATTTTAACATCATTTACGTAAGTATGATACGTGTCGGAGAAATTACCGGCTCGCTGGCAGGCAGCTTGTCCACCATCGCAAACTTTATGGAAAAACGAAAACGCATCGAGTCGAAAGTTATGACCGCAATGATATACCCGTTGGTCCTGATATTCTTCTGTATCGTGGCTATCCTGATTCTAACCATTGTAGTGATTCCGAAAATAGCGGAACAAATCGCAAGGTCCGGTCAGGAACTGCCCTGGATTACAAAACGGCTGATGAACGTCGGCCACCTGCTCAGCAGCTTGTGGTTGTTTGCAATTATAGCAGGTCTGGTTTTAGCAGGATGGGCGCTCAAGCGGTTCCTTAAAACAGAAAGAGGAGCATACATAAGGGATAAATTGTTATTGTCTCTGCCGCTTCTGGGCCCGCTTTTAAAACAGCGTGTCGTTGCCAGATTCGCATCCACACTGTCGACTCTTCTCAGCTCTGGGCTTGCAATGGCGGAATCCCTGCGGGTCGTCTCCGAGGTTACCGGCAATGTTCTTATGAAAAGAGCCGTCCGGCAGGCACGGGAGAGAATCCTTGCCGGAGCCGATATTGCCACGCCTTTAAGAGACAGCGGGGTCATAAGTCCAGCCATTGCACATATGGTTGCCGTGGGTGAAAAAAGCGGGGAACTGGAGATAATGCTGAAAAATATCAGCGAAGACCTCGAATCTTCGACGGATATAGTTATTGAACGCTTGAGTGCTGCTGTCGAACCGATTATTATTATCTTTATGGCGACTGTGATAGGAATTATCGCTTATGCCACAATCCTGCCGATTCTGGAAGTGTCGGCAGGGAATTTTTAAGGATTTGAAGAATTGTGCCTTGTAGAAAACGTTATGGATAGTTATTTCGAGCGAGCCGATGTCGAGCCGAGAAAATCGGGTAAAATGGCAAATTAGTCAGGAGGCCTCAAAAAAATGGAAAAAACAAGGAAAAAGAAGAAAAGATACGGTTTCACAATGGTCGAACTGATGGCGATGTTAATCATCATCGGCTTACTTGCCACCCTCGTTGTTACAAGGGTAGCAAGCCACATCGACAGGGCAAGAGTTACCACTACTAAAGCTAATCTCAGGGAGCTTCACGCCGCAGTCAACCAGTTCAAAATGGACACAGGAAATTATCCGAGCGAAGAACTGGGACTGCAGGAGCTTATCGAGGAGCCCACGGATGTTACAAACTGGACCCCCGGCGGGTATCTGGAAACCACGGACTTGCCGCCAGACGCCTGGGGAAATGATTTTATTTATGAAAGATTCCCAGAAAGCGGAAAGCCCTTCGTAATAAAAAGCTTAGGTGCCGACGGCGACGAAGGCGGAGAAGACCTTGATACCGATTTGCTCAGCACAGACGCATTCTGATACAGATAAGGGATAGGGTGAGTATGCAAATGAGAAAATACAACCATATAGTAAGCCATCAGCAAAAATGTTCGTCTTCGCCTTCACGAATGCGCGCTTTTACCTTAATCGAATTCATAATAGTTATTATGATGATTTCTCTTTTTTTGCTTCTGGCGGTCTTGAATTTTTCAGAAGTGTTTGCAAGGAATTCTTTCAAAGCCCAAATACAGGAGCTTGTTTCGACAATGCAGATGGCGGCTAACGCTGTAGCCCAGAGCAACAGAAGATATGAGGTCATTATTGATTTAGACCAGCAAAATTATATGCTGCGGGAAATTACCTCACCTCAGCTCTCCCAGGTTCTGGAAGAAGAAATTATAGTTGACGATGATTTGAGTGAGAGCTGCTGGCTCGCTTATGTGGTCTTTGACGATGGCGCGTTCACAAATGAAGGACAAGCAAAATTTCGTGCAGGACATTCGGGCTGGCAATACGGCGGGAAAGTTGTTCTGCTCGATGAAAACGACCGGGCATATTCTGTGATTGTCAACCGCCTTAACAGGATTATTGAGTTAAAAGAAGGAGACGTTGGTTTTTTAATTCCGAGAAGACCAGATGAAATCGCTTTCTGAAAACATCCGATTAACGAATTCACAAAAACTCAGCGGCTTTAGTCTCGTGGAGATAACCACTTCTCTGATTATCCTCGCCCTTGTCTGCTCCAGCGTTTTAGCCGTGATAAACCGCTGCCTGAGGTCGACCGCTGATATAACTTCACGGATGCAGGCTTTTGAAGTCGCAAGAGAGAATATGGAAAACCTGTTATCTCAAAGCGCTGTAGAAGAAAAAGTCGATTACGGCACCAGCGATGAATATCCTCATATCGACTGGGAAACGAATGTCGAAACCTTTTATGAACCACTGACCGACCAGATGTGGGTTCGGGCGGTTTGCTCGGCACAATACACCGATACAGAGGGAGAAGAACAATCCGTTGAATTAAGCCACTGGCTGACCAATGTCTCAAAGCAGCAGCTGATAAATATTCTTAAGGAGCAGGAAAAGCGAAAGGAACATTTGGTTGAGGCAATCATGAAATCAATCGAAGAAGCTGCTGAGTATGTCGAAGTCAATGTTAACACCGTCCAGATGTGGGTCGGGGACGGCATGCCGAGAACCAAAGAGGGTTATTATATCAAGGATATGCTCGATTTATATAAACAGACGAATGGCTATCCCACCGATAAACAGATAGAACAAAGGAAAGAGGCCTTCCAGCTCCTGGCGAATTCCGTGGGAGGGGAAATAATAGCCGAACCAACTGCGCCAACGGATACCACAACCTCACCACAGGATGCCTCGGGGCGGACGCCACAAGAATCAATACCCGGATACACAGAAGAGCAACTCGCTAATATGACATTTTCGGAGGTCTGGCAATTACTACTGCAATACGCTGACCAGTTATAACCAAAGCAACTGATATGAAAAAAACTATCAAAACATCCGGAAACTTGTGTGGTTTTTCGTTTGCTGAAGTGCTTGTTGCGCTGACCATAGGAGCAATGGTGCTTGTGGCTGTGCTGAGCGTTTATAACAGGTCTGCTAAATCCGCCTCCGCAGTCAGAGAAAAACTCGACAGCTCCAGGATGCCTTCGGAAGTTCTTCAGCGCATTGCCGAGGACCTTGATAATATAATTACGGACGGACTGGAAACAAATATTACCATCCAGAACAAGTTTGTGGATGGTTACCAAAGCGCAAGGATGGTAATCGAGAAGAATTTCTTTGACGAAGAAAATGAAAAGCAAACATTTGAAAAGATTATCTGGCAAACCAGCTTCGACTTCGAAAGTGACAAGCCGGGCCTTGTTTTATACCGGAGCCACAGCGGACTTGACCTCGAGGACAGATTGCTGGATAAGCAAAAATCGGATTGGGAAACAGAACTTTTTGTTCCTTTTTGCGACGGTATTACGTTATTCAAAATACAGGCACTTAAAAACGATGAACTCCAGGACTCTTATAGTGGTGAATCGCTGCCTGAGGCAGTCGTTGTAACTATTTCCTTCGCTGAACCATTTGAAACTCTGGACGGAAGTCTGGATGTGCTGGAAACAGAGAAAACAAAGCGAACCATAGCCATAGACCGAACCAGAATAATCAGCTTCAAATACGTAACAGAATATGAGCAGGGCTTCGACGATATAAACGATGTAAACCAGACACAAGAGGGCATACAGGACGTAAACGAGCTGGAAGAATAGTGTTAGAAAGTAAACGATAGGCAACTGCAATGGCAATTGTAAAGACCCGAAAATCTCGTAATAACAAAAACAAGAGCGGCATCGTGCTTCTGGTAACGCTTCTGATACTGGTGATACTCTCGATAGTCGGTTATACCTTAACCGCTCGGGTCTCGGCACATCGTCATCGATGCCAGTACATCATAGATTATCAGTCGGCAAGATATGCCTGCGATGCCGGGACAAAATACGCCCTTACCAGACTTCAGCAGATAAAGCCCCAGCTCATCGACCGTCCCAATGACCCGGATTTCTCAGATGTTTTCGCAATGAGCGAAGAACAATATCAGCAACTTCTCGACGAATGGACTGCTGAAAAAGCACTTCGAGAAAAGCAGGATTCCGGGAAGAAAGACCCCAATGACTTCGCCAATCTGCTTGGTATGCTTAAGGAAAATTCGTCTCCGAACATTCCCGGCAGCAATGACTTTAATTATCCGGCTGCTACCACAAAACCCGAAGAACCTGATACTGTTACGATACCAGGTCCTTACGGACCGGCCTGGCCGATGATAACAGAACCCGAAAGGTTTGAAAACGGTTCTGCGAAAGTCAAAATCGAAATCCAGGATGAAAACGCAAAATATCCTCTTGGATGGACATTACTGCAAGAACAAAGTATCCAGAGAGAAACCAAAGCAGGGTTTCAAACCTTCTGCGAATGGATGGGAATAGATAATGTAGACTTTGAAACGCTCGAAAAAGAACTGGATGAAATTGCGGAGATAAAAACTTTCCGGCTTACATACCCGACTTTAAAGAAAGAGGAAAAAGTAACAGAGACAAGAACTATAACCAGGGGTAAAAGAACAATAAAAGTCCCCAAGACAACAAAGAAAAAAGTCACCATACCTGCATCTGTTCACACTAAGACATTTGCGAAAATATTTCACAGCTCGATGATTGATACCGATGTTCTTGCCAAGCCAACCATAGAAAGTGAAGACAGAAAAGAGTCAGCTATGAAATACCTGGCACTTTGGGGCTCGAGCGTGGTAAACATAAACACCGCCCCTCGGCACGTACTCGAAGCTGCATTTACCTTTGGCGGAGACGCCGCTGAAATAGCGGAAGAAATTATAAAGCTAAGAAAAATAAAACCTTTTAAGGATGTTGATGAACTACGGTCAGACCTGCTCGAATATTCCGAATCTATCGATAAATGTGAAAAATATATCTCAACAACAAGTAATTTCTTTACGATAAGAGTAACTGCAACAAGTGGAACAGCACAGGCCTCTACCGTTATAGCAGTGAAAAAAGATGGCGGGAAGATGGAAAAAGTTGCCATAATATCCGGCTGAAAAATAATTGTTTATAACTTATGAGCAAAAAAAAAGCTCTGGCAAATTTTATATGGAGTCTATTCGAAGTGGAAACTAAAAACCGTCTGGGAATTTATTTAAGAACAAACACGGCTGTTGGGGTTTGTCTTTGCGCACAGGAGCACGGATATAGTGTTGTAGACTCTTTTAGCGTTTCGATAGAAGAACAACAGGAGCAGAACCACCGTAATCTGATAAACCTTATTGCTCAAACCTGTGTCGAGAGAAATGTTCAATTTTCTGAAGTTTGCGTTGCCCTGGATTGCTCGATGTTTATGCAGCACAATATCCAAAGTGAGTTTGATGACCCGAAGCAAATCGCCCAGACCATCAGGTTTGACACAGAAGAAGCGCTCGCTACCGACGTCTCGGATATTGCAATAGCTTTTTTTAAAATAAATTCAACGGACAAAACCGGCTCAGAACTGGCTGTCTACACCGCGAAACGCCGGCTTTTGGCAAATGTCATCACCGCCTTGCAGTCGAATAAAATGGACCCCGTAACGATAGAACCGGACGTGCATTGTCTCTGGCGTTTTCTTTCTCAAAAACTCGCGCCCTCAGAGGATTCACATCCTCTCTTTGCAATGCTTTCCAAATACAGCGCCTATTTTATTATGCCCGGCTCCCCGGACCACTCGGAACAATCAGCAAGGCGGACATTCCTGCTGAGTCCGGAACAAAACAGAACCGAGATACTCAAAAGGGAAGTCCCGGTAACTGCCGCCTTTATGAAATCCAGAGACCCCGTAAATTGCCTGAAGGTTTGTGATTCCACCGACTCGTTGGATTTTAACCAGCTTAACGAAAGTTTAACTATTCAAACCGAAAGCGTAGATTTGCCTGGAGCTGCCAATACGGAGCCTGAAAAGCTCGAAGATTGTGACGACCAGGTCGGCTTTGCCATCGCCTATGGGGCGGCCTCAGCCCTCTCAGAGAAAACCCAGACGGTTAATTTCAGAAGCGATTTTATGCCTTATCAGGGCAAAAAACTCAGACTGCAAAAAGCCCTGAAGTTTTTAAGTATCTGTCTTGTCGTTCTTTTTGTCGCCGTCGGAGTAAATGTTCAGATGCAGTGGTTTCAGAAGAACAAACCTCTTACAAGACTGCAGGACGAGTTCGACAAGCAGTACTCAGCCATTATGTTTGGCAAAAAACCACCCCGAAATACAGACCCTGCTAAGGAACTGGCAAGCGAAATAAGGCGAATTAAAAGTGTAAAGAACGGCAGGTTAAGTGTTACAGGCGAAGAATCAATATCCACCAAGCTGATGCTTATCCTGACAGCGTTTAATAAATGCGCAGCACAAACTAATTTGGGAATAGATTCAATTACTATCACAGGAAGGAACATTACTATAGCGGGTAATACTTCCGATCGAAGTAACACCGTTAAATTGAGGCAGGCACTCGAGGACATTAATCTGAAAATATTAAAAGACAGCGTCGAATTAAAAGGCGGACAAGATAATTTTCGTATAAGCGTTGAGCTTGAGAGTTAGATAAGGAAACCATTATGAAGGACGTATACAAAAATCCTGTTCTGTATTATATGCTCGCCCCGGCAGTTATTGCCCTCTGGCCGCTTCTTGTCTGGGCAGTCTATCTGCCAAAAACAGAAAAAAACTGGAAAACTCTCAAAAATAGGCATATCAACTCTCAGGTCGAAATTGCTGAAATTCTCAAACTTGACCCCGAGCGTCTGGAGTTCGCTGGTTCGGCTGACAAAGAAGTGGAATTTGATTATGTCAGGGCTGTTGAAAAAGCGGCAAACAAACATGGAATACCGCCGACCAATTACAAACTCAGTTCAGGGGTAATCACCCGTCCTTCCGGCGGTCAAGAAAGCCAGAGTGCAAGAATTGCCTTAACAGATGTTGATATAACCATATTTGCTCAGTTTCTTTCTGATTTACAACTACGGTGGGCGAACCTGCAATGCACCCAGATACAACTGAAAAAACAGAAAAACAGCCCTGATAGCTGGGAGGTGGACCTCGATTTCAAGTATTATTATTAATTTTCTTTCCTTTGCTTTTATCCAGCCGGCTTCGGAAATGTTAAATTTTCACTATCACTACATATAGTATATTGCCCAGTTTCACCAGTTATACTTTTGACCACAATTTTGAAGTGAAAAAAGGATATATCCAAAGCCTATTTTTCACTACTGATAAGGGCATTTTTGCGTTATTTTACTGTAACTCAAAGCTGATAAAGCGGTTATGTAAAAAACAAAATTTCTAAAGTTTTTCTGTCAATCCGGTCGATAACAACACTGTAAAGCAGAATCGCACCTCACAATGGATTTGAGGGGTATACAATATATAGTGGTTCCTGCTCAGGCGAAAATAAGGATAGTTTCGCTTGAAGCTAAATAAACAAGGCAATAAGAATGTCGGATTTCTGGTGTAACGAATATTGTGAAAACAAGTATGAAGAAGTTAAACCTCTCGATGAAAGTCTGCTCTTGGATGAAGATGTAGTTATGGAACAAATACTCGAAAACATTAACTCTACCCCGATTGGCCGGGTACTGAAAAGAATCGCCTCTCTGCCGGAGGTCCGAAGGAACAAAGTTCTTAGTCTCCGCCGGCAGATTAACCAGGGTGAATACGACCTTAATGAACGGATGGATAGAGCTCTTGAGAAGGTTCTTGACAAACTGAACACATAAAATCACTGCCTTAACCAACCTACTCTTTACCAACGGATTTTCCCACGCAAACAGCAGGCAAAAACCTTACACATAATTCACTTACACGCTGCTCTGCAGAAACCCACCGCCCTCAGACAGGTTGAGGTTACGCTCCCTTTTCCCTTGAATTTTAACTTGAAAATAAATTTTATAATTATCTCTTTTCAGCTAAGAGACAACTTCAGGAACATCGTCATCCGATTCACCTGTGTCATCCGATTCACCTATGTCTTCCGATTCACCTGTGTCTTCCGGTGGTTTGTAATCGGCCTGCTTTGATTTCTCCACTTCTTGCTCAAAGGCAGACGTAATCGTTTCCTGAATTCTTCGCCTGCACTCGGCGTTAATCGGATGGGCAATATCCGCGTGCAATTTCATCCTGCCTTTGTTGTCTTCCCTTACCCTTCCTTCAGACAGTTTTTTACCGCAGTTATTACAGAATTTCGCCCTCAGATGATTTTTGCTGCCGCAATTCTCGCAATGATCGGTCAATTTCCGCGAGGGCATTGCTACAAAATGACCGTTCGTGCCTTCGATGACCTTGATGTCGCGGATTACAAACTCGTTATCCAACGTCATCGAGCAAAACGCTTTCAACCTCTCATCTCCGTTGCTGACTAATTTTACTCTGACTTCACTGATTTCCATTTTCTTCCTCGCTTAAAAGTTTACCATCTGTTGTTACTGACAATTATGCTTTTACAGCCCATCTTCTCATCAAGCTTGCATTTGTCTTTTTCACATTCGTTTCTGCCTATGTGCGCAAGGATACAAAACATACTTGAACCACTGCCGCTAAGGCAAACAGGCCCTATCTCAAGCGACTCAATCTTCTTTTTTACTTCTTTAAGCTCTTTATACAAGCTAAAACAACTCAATTCTAACATATTTGTGCACATTTTTGTCACTAAATCAATCCTGTTTTTTTCAATAAGCCCTCTTATTCGACTGCTTAGCTTTTTATAAAGTTCTCCGTTATATGCGTAATTAGCGTAAGCCTTTTTCGTGGAAACACTTACATCAGGCAGTACCAAGATGGCGTCAAAATCAAATTTTTTTTGTATTTTCCGGGTTTTTTCGCCCCTGCCATGGCAAAATGATAAGGAATCGCCCAGAAAAAAGGGTATATCGCTGCCTAACTTGACCGCTGTTTTCTTAAGCTCACCTCTGGTAAGCCCCAATTGCAGGTACTCATTAAGACCTATCAGCACCGCCGCTGCATCGCTGCTGGCAGAACCAAGTCCCGAACCCGCCGGAATATATTTCCTGAGTGTGATTTTGACATCCGCAAGCTGACCACAGCAGTTCAAGAGCATTTGCGCCGCCTGCTCAACAAGATTATCCTCTCCTTTCGGCGCCCACTCAGGACCCTCGCAAACAAGCTCAATACCACCCTTTAGACCTGGCTCAATTAAAATCTCATCATAGAAGTTGACCTTTGCCATCAACGTTTCTATCTCGTGAAAACCATCTTCCCGCAAAGGCCCCACCAACAGACTGAGGTTTATTTTAGCTGGCGCTCGGACTAATAATCCACCGCCGATGTTTTCGAATTGTGTTTTGCCAATCATAGTTACTCACATCTCGTGAAGCGTATCTCGTTCGAGATAACAAATTTGCTCATTGACATTATAACAAGCCATCCTTATTCTCAATACTCAAAAATTACGGGTGTCAGAATGAATGATAAACAGGCACAATCTACGCAAACAAAGCCATTGGCCTGGTGGCAGTTGCACAGGCGGTTATACAACTGGGTTGTTCACTGGGCCGATACTCGGTTCGGAATACTCGCCCTTATCCTGCTGGCCTTCACTGAGCCGATTTGTGTGCCTGTCCCGGCAGATATAATGGTTATTGGTATGTGTCTTGGCAAACCAAAGAAGTCAATAAGATACGGCCTTACCTGCGCTGCCTTTTCCGTTCTCGGAGGAACAATCGCCTTTTCTCTCGGTTTGGCCATCGGACCCGAAAGGGTTGTGAGCTTTTTTGAAAGGGTCAACTTAGGCCCAATTCAATTAGGCGAAAGAGCGCAACAAGCTCTGGATTTTTACCGAAGATACGATTTCTGGGCCATTGCCATTTCTGCACTTACCCCTGTTCCATATATGATTTTCAGTTGGGTCGGCGGGATGGCCAAAGTCTCACTGTTTAAGTTTATAGCCATAAGCGTTGTCTTTCGAACTATGCGATTTGGAGGCGAGGCGCTGCTTTTCTACTTTCTTGGCGAACGGGCTCGCCGGCTGATTGAAAAATATTTCAACACAGCCACTTTTGTTGTTATTATCTTATTGGCCATCATTGCGTATATAATAAAGAAACTTGGCCATATATTTGCCGTGTAGCAAGATGAACAATGCGCAAAAACAAACACTTTTGAAAACCGCCCGTGACAGCGTTGAGGCGGTCATCAAAGGTCAAACTCCTGTCGCGCCTGAATCAGACGATACCGAGCTAAACGCCCATTGTGGCTGCTTTGTAACGTTAAAAAACCAGGACCGATTACGAGGCTGCATAGGCCAGTTCACTTCTGATAAACCCCTCATCGAACTGGTCGTTGAGATGGCAAAGGTCTCCGCTACCAGCGACCCTCGCTTCCTCGCCGACCCGATAACGCCGGATGAGCTGGAACAGCTCAATATTGAAATCTCGGTTCTTTCACCTTTACAAAAGACGGATGACCCGCTTAGTCTGCGTCTCGGCACTGACGGTATCTATATCAAAAAAGGTTCTGCCTCCGGCTGCTTCCTGCCACAGGTCGCAACCGAGACCGGCTGGAGCACCGAAGAGTTCCTCTCATACTGCTGTGCGCACAAAGCAGGCCTGCCGCCAGATGCCTGGAAAGACCCACAAACAGAAGTGTTCTTATTCACCGCCGAAGTCTTCGGCGCAGAATTCAAAGATATATAGCTTGGACTTTGTTCCACAGCTTTAAAGGCAAGCAGCGAGTAGGACAATTTGGCCCTACTCACTGCTATTAAACTGCTAATTATTACCCTTGTCCTTATCTTCTGCAGGTTCTGATTCACCAACTGTTACGACTTCGCCGTTAGACAAGGTATAACGGGCTTCATAATACCTATATTTTACTCCATCGATTTCGAAATCATGTTCTGGCTTGTAGATTTTCTCAAACTTACCGGCTTTTTTCAGTTCATGAATCTCGTCGAATTGTTTTTTGAGAAGCTCTTTTTTCTCAGCGTCAGGAAGACTGACTAATTCGGGGTCTCCGCTATATGCAAATTTTTCACTACTCGATAGGGTAACCACCCATACCCCGGGTTTCATCTCTTCAGCTTTACCATCTTTGTAAAGCTTTATAAATTCTTCATGGGCTTTCTTGGCATCTTCCTCGCTTTTTATATTGGTATCGCCTTTTGAAGCCATAGTGGAGACCACACCATATACGGTATTATCTTCAGGATACTCAAAAGTAATCTCAAAGACTTTGAAATATCTTATAACCTTCGCGGCCCCATAGCTCAAAGGCAGCAGGATAACAAGAGCAATTGCTGCTGCAGCCGCTACCCTACCAAGAGAGATTGACCGACCGGTAGGAAAAAACCACCTATGCACGGTTGAACGCTGCGGTTTTATCTCTGCCGAATCCATATCCCTGTTTAGTTTTTCTAGTAGACCATCCGGTGCTGGTGGTGTTGGAGCGGCATACAGGTATTGTTCAATTTTCTTTTTTCTATTCATATCGGTTCTCCTTTTGCAATTGGGATTGTTTGTTTTTGGTTAATTGTGTTCTGTTCAACATCAATTTCGTTTCTAAGAATTTTAATAACTTCGCGAAGTCTGTACTTTACCGTGCTCGTTGAAATATTTAAGACTTTGGCCGTTTCCCTCAAAGACAGTCCCTGATAGTAGTGCAGGTGAACGACGTGTTTTTTATTTTCATCGAGTTTGTCCACCGCCTCGTAAAGGCGTTTGGCTGTTTGCCGGTCAGCGGTAGTATCAAAGGGACCCTGATTTTCAGATATACATTCTTGCCACCACTTTTCCGGCAGAGATTGATTACCTTTGTGCTTTCGTCGCCAATCGATATAAGTATTATGGGCGATTCTGTATAGCCAGGTCGAAAACTTGCTGCGTGCTCGAAACCCATCAAGGGATACCAACGCTTTAAGAAACGTTTGTTGTGTCAGGTCTTCGGCATCTTCCCGGCTTGGACAAAGGCGTCTTAAGTATGCAAAGATATCGGCGTGGTAAATCTTCAACAATTCACAAGCTGCGGTTTTATCGCCTTTTTTTATACTTTTGCATAGGCCCTTTATTAGTTTGTCCATAAAATCTCCTGGTTTCTTTATCTCATCGCCTTATTATAGCCGGCTATGAGTTTAGACGAAAAACTCCTCCCACGTGGACAAATAATTTAGTGCGTCTTTTTTGCATTTATCGCCGGTTTACGAGAGCATAAACTTAAGAAACCTTTGAAAATCCTTCTTAACGGTTATGATACCTTGACAAAACGGGCTTTTTCTGCTCTAAATACGATTCGTCATTAGGCAAAGAAATAAAAGAATATGCTAAGAAAATTTGCACAAATTTCAACATTAGCGATTATTTCACTGGCCAGCTGTTCCAGTGACACCTCACCTATCAAAGCCGCCGGCGGAGATAGAATCGATACTCCCGCCGGCATGATACAATATCTTGACAGACAAAATCTGCCGGCTCTTGTTTCTGTCACCACATGGGCAAACAGATACGGACCCGGGCTAAAACTTACGACCAGGCACTACGAAATCTTTACGACACTGCTGGAGCCGTTGATGCTTCGCCAGGTCCCCGGCTTTATAGAATCCGCTTACCGCAGTTACAACAACCAGCTGCCTGAACCTGTTGAATCCGAAACGAAATTCAAAATTTACCTTTTTGCTAAACGAAAGCAGTGGGAAGATTTCACCGATGAATTTACAGGCTGCCAGGCGCCAGTTTATCGCAAAATAAAAGCCGGTGCTTATTACTTAAAAGGCACCTGCGTTGTGTATAACATTGGAAGAGAGCGAACCTTCTCCGTCCTCGGCCACGAAGGTTGGCATCAATTCAACAAAAGACACTTCAAATACCGGCTGCCGAGCTGGCTCGACGAAGGCATCGCTATGCTTTTCGAA
The DNA here is from genome assembly GCA_042576845.1 of Planctomycetota bacterium. Lineage (GTDB taxonomy): Bacteria > Planctomycetota > Phycisphaerae > Sedimentisphaerales > Anaerobacaceae > JBHPEQ01. The sequence continues at coordinate 1,325 of JBHPEQ010000018.1, read as the reverse complement.
GTGAGCAGATACGACCAGGGTTTATTTTATTTCGAGCCAAGCCGGAATCTGTACCGTTTAGCAGCCCTGAAGAAAACAATCATTGAAAACAAAATGATTCCACTTGAGCAATTGATAGCCCTGAATCCAGGAGAAGTCCTCATAACAGATGAGCCGGAAGATACAGTAAGGGCCTTTTATGCACAGTCATATGCACTGGTGAGATTTCTGCGAGAAGAAGCTTACGGTAGATGGCTGGCCAGTTACCATCAACTGTTAATGGACGGGTTGAAAGGCCAATGGCTGCTGAGTGCCGAGGCCAAACAAATCGCAGCCGACAGAAACATCCCGCTTACCATCCGATGGAACCGGACCGTCGGTTCGCAATTGTTCGAATATTATATAAGTGATGATTTTAAGCAAATCAAACAGGAATACATAAGATACTGCAGAAAGCTCGTTTACCATATACGTTTGAAAAAGTAGCATTGTGCCGACCACGTGATTCAGTCTCCTCGAAGCTCGTTTTGGTATTCGAATGTAAAATCTCTTTTCCGGTGTAAGTTGATATGAAGGCAAAATTCTCCGGCTCTTTAATACTTGCTTCGTCTTCACCTCGTCGCAGGCAGCTTTTAACCGAAGCCGGATATAAATTCACGGTCCGGCCGCCCCATATCGACGAATCGGCTTTCGCTCTCGAAGCCATCAAACCGGTCGAATATGCCGAACAGCTCGCTTTGGCCAAAGCAGAGAGCATCGCCGCCGAACATCCCGGCTCTTTAATCATCGCCGCAGATACTCTCGTTGACTTGAATGGAAATGTAATCGGAAAAGCCGCAGACGCCAAAGATGCTGAGAGGATTTTAAAAAAGCTGTCCGGCAATCCACATAAAGTAATAACGGCTCTGGCAATCGTCCGACTAAGGGACAATACTGAAATCGTCAAAAGCGAAACAACAACAGTTTATCCTAAAAAAATGACCGATGAACAAATAGCAGAATACATAAAAACCGGCGACTGGCGGGACAAATCCGGGGCCTGTGCAATAGAGGAAACCGGCCATCAGTTTCTGGAAAAAATCGAAGGCAGCTTAACCAACGTTATGGGCCTGCCTATGGAACTATTAGAGCAACTATTGAAAACACTTGCGTGGGAGCTACAGCTCAGAACCGTTGGGTATAGTGATTTAGCGGGGAAGGGTAGTTTGGTTGTCGGACTTGGTTTGCTTGCAAATATAGGTGTCCAGGTCCTGGCTGTAATAACAATGCGTTCGATGGGGTTGTTCTATAAGCATTATAACTGCTATTTGGTGGAATGATAATTCAAGTCAATCCGCAAGTGTTTT
>JBHPEQ010000017.1:0-35533 GCA_042576845.1 Planctomycetota bacterium | reverse complement strand
CGGTACAGCTTGCCAAGTACTTTGGGGCAGAAGTTACCGGGGTATGCAGTACCACGAAATTAGAATTCGTGAAATCTCTGGGAGCCGATAAGGTAATTGATTATACTAAAGAGGATTTTACCAAAAGCGGCCAGACCTACGATATTATTTTTGACACGGTAGGCAAGAGTTCGATTTCAGGTTGTAAAAGCTCGCTAAAGAAAAAAGGATTCTATCTTTTTTCTACCTTTGGATTGCCAAAGCTTGCTCAAATACTATGGCTTTCAATGACAAGCAGCAAGAAATTCATATCTGGGCTCACAGAAGAGAGGTCTGAAGATTTAATCTTCCTAAAAGAGCTTATTGAGGCGGGAAAGATAAAATCGGTCATAGATAGACGCTATCCGTTCGAACAGACTGCCGAGGCTCACAGGTATGTCGAAACAGGACAAAAAAAAGGAAATGTAGTCATAACTGTGGAACATAATAGCAATAAAAAGGAAAAGGAGGAAAAATAAAATGAAAAAACCAAATCCAACACAATTTTATGTCGGTTTAGTTTTAGCTCTTGGTTCAGCTGCTTGGACTTTTTTTGGATCTTTCCACCCAAGCCACACTATTGTTCTAGTTATTGGAATAGTGCTAATCGCAACCTCAAAGTATAGACTATTGAAATAAAATGAACTCAAACAAAATGAAAGCAATTGTCTATCACAAATATGGTTCACCGGATGTTCTTCAGCTCAAAGAGGTAGAAAAACCTACTCCCAAGGACAATGAAGTACTGGTAAAAGTATATGCGACAACAGTAAACAGAACAGACTGCGCAACAATTAGAGCAATACCATTTTTTGCAAGATTTTTCACAGGTCTATTCAAACCAAAAAAACAAATTCCTGGAACTGAATTTGCCGGCAAAATTGAAGCTGTTGGAAAAAGCGTATCGTCTTTAAAAGCAGGAAATAAAGTTTTTGGATTTGATGACCAAGGTTCAGGGTCTCATGCCCAGTACATGACAATATCGGAAGACAAAGCGTTAAAAATACCAATAAATATAACATATGAGCAAGCTGCAGTTAGTACTGAAGGTGCTCATTATGCGTATAATTTTATCAAAAAAGTGAACCTTAAAAGTGGGCAAAAAGTTCTCGTTAATGGTGCAACAGGAGCTATTGGTTCAGCAGCAGTTCAACTTCTAAAATATTTTGATGTTAATGTTACTGCAGTGTGCAATACGAAAAATATAGAATTAGTAAAATCATTAGGTGCTGATAAAGTAATTGATTATACAAAAGAGGAATTTACAAAAGATGATCAAAAATATAACTTTGTTTTTGATACTGTTGGCAAAAGTTCATTTTTTAAATGCAAACAATTACTACAACCAGGAGGGGTTTATATTTCATCAGACTTAGGTTATATGTCCCAAAATATTTTCTTGCCGCTTATAACACCGATTATTAAACTAATAATTGGAAACAAAAAAACCGTATCTCTAATTCCTACAGATATTAAAGGAAGTATACTTCTTATTAAAAAGCTCATTGAGGAAGGAAAATTCAAAGCAGTGATAGATAAAAAATATCCACTAGACCAAATCGTCGAAGCATATAGGTATGTTGAAAAAGGGCAAAAAATAGGAAATGTAGTAATAACTGTGGAACATAATAACAAAACCTAACAACCTTGGAGTAATACTTACGAAAGCGATTGTATACACAAAATACGGACCACCGGATGTTCTTGAATTAAAAGAGGAAAAAAAATGTCAGGAATTTACATTATAATATCCATTGTTGTATTAGCTGTCATCGCGATACTTGCAATTTATACAGGAAAAAGCAAGAGACCCAAGCGACTTTCTAAACTTGCAATGTTTGCAATGCTATCAGTAATTTTTGGAATTATTTCTATAGCAATAGATCAAGGCCGTTTAATAAGTTATTCATTCATGGGGGTCGGAGTGTTTCTTTCTGTAATTGATATAATCAAGAATTTAAAAAGCAAACAGTCATAAGTATTTCAGATTTATCTTATTAGGCAGGTTTTTGTATTGGCGGGAATTGCGGATTTGTATCATTATGTAATGTAGGGCAGAAAAAATAGGTGACTGTACGTAGTTTCCTTAGTTTCCCTAAAAATAGATGGTTTTAGCCACGGATTACACGGATTTTTCTCTTTGCCCTTTCCCTTCTTTTGTGTTCTTTTGTGTGCCTAAATGCGTGATGCATCCGGGAGCGAAACAACACGAGAAACGATTAACGAGATAATATATGCGAAAATGTTTGGCGTTTTATACAGACTGTATAATTATTGTTGTCCCGATAGCCTTTCCGATAATATAGCGGAATTGGACTTGCAGTACAAAAGGACACGACTTATCACCTCTTGATGGAGACCTGGATCATGAAGACATTACGCACTTTTCTCGCCATAGGTGTGGTGGCGGTGGCTCTTGAGTGTTCGTACGCCGGTTCTGCCGAGACCAGCACGCCACCCGTCCGCTCGTCCATTCCCTACGTGGCCAGCCGCAACGATGCCGTCCAGGATATGCTCTGGATGGCGAATGTTGGAAAGGACGATGTGGTATACGATCTTGGTTCCGGCGATGGACGCATCGTGATTGCGGCGGTCCGCGATTTCGGCGCTCGTCGAGCGGTTGGCATCGAGAATGACCCCGAACACATCCGCCAAAGCCGGGAAAACGCACGAAAAGCCGGGGTGACAGACCGGGTCGAGTTTATTCAGGGCGATTTATTCACGACCGACTTCCGGCAGGCCAGCGTCGTCAATCTGTTTCTGGGCCATGAGCCGAACATCAAGCTCCGCCCTAAGATGCTCAGAATTCTCAAGCCTGGCACGCGCATCGTTTCACACCAATTCGCTATGGGTGAGTGGCAACCGGTCAAGACACAGACAGTTCGCACGGTTTTTTGGGGGATGTGGGGCGAGATGAGGAGGCGGTTCAGTAACAATCCGAACGTGCCCGATTACACCGGTAATGAGAGCCACCACGGAACCACCGACAAGATTTTTATGTGGGTGGTGCCGGCTCCGGTCGCTGGTATCTGGCGGGGAAAGATTGACACAGCCAAGGGGCCGCAAGACTGCAAATTGATCTTGCATCAGAGTCTATCAGAGGTCACCGGAACATTTCAGCTTTCCGGTCAAGCCGATCCGGCAGGACGCGCACTTGTTGACTTGTGGGGCGACCACGTGCGGTTTACGTGCGGCCATAGCCAGTCCGTGCTGAGGTTCGACGGGCATGTGCAGGGGAACACTGGCGGTGAAGGACCGTGACCAGCTTCAGGAGAGCTCATGGCAAGCCCAACGAGACAGGGCGGACTACACCGGCACATGGGAATGGCCCTGCGCGACCGGAACACGTTCGGTCAGACTGCGCATTGAGCAGCGCGATGGTAGTTTCGTTGCGATGTATCTGGATGGCGATAAAGAGATCCCGATCACTGATTTCTATGACTGGGGGGGAGGGTTCTACTTCACGCTCATGATTGGTCGCAAAGGAGCCAGTACCAAAATTACGGAGGATACCGGCTGGTTGATCGGCGAAGGGATTATCGATCACGGCAAGCTCAAAGGAACGATCGAGTTCTATCCATACGCAGGCCCCCGCCCCCTAGGCGTGCCTGGTGAAAGAAAAGTACCCGGCGCCGTGATTCGGAATCGAAATTGGGCGCCCAGCTTGATTAAGCCAGAGGAGAATTAAAGGTGTCCGATACTTTTTTTGTAATGGCAGGATAAAATCAGTGGAAATAGTGTTGTAGATTATTGTGTTAGACCACAGCGAAAGGAGATGCTCTCATAGAGCATGAAGAAACCAAACAATGGTACGGTTCGGTGCGTGCTGGCGTTTTCACCTCCCGCTGGCCTTTCGGGAAGATGATTACCTGTTCGGACCATATTGAACTCAAGAGCTTGGTGGGCAGATTTGTACTTCCGCAAGATGAGGTTCAGTCTATTGAAGATGCGAAATTCTTCCCTTGGTTAGGGATGGGCATTCTGATCCACCACGCCCACAAGGACTATCCCGAACGCCTCATGTTTAGTCCAATCGCTTTCTGGCGGCGGAGGCATATCCTGGACCATCTCAGATTCTTGGGATATAAGGTGGCTTAACAAAGTTCTTTTTTTGTAATAGACCCATTCGAGTGCCCTTCCCTTTGGTTGTACTCAGGGTAAACTCCTTCGCTCACAGGGGGGGGGGGAATATCGAATATTGAACAAGGAATGTCGAATAACGAAGTGAGTTTTTTCTGGGTCCCTGCCTACGTCATGCAGGGATTTTAATGGCCAAAATTTTTTTTTAATTTTTGTTTTTTTTGTTGACATTGTTTGATAATCAGTTAAAATGCTCTTATGTATAACAGTAAGCGAACACAAAACGCCCGTAGGGGGCGAAAAACAGGCATTTCAGATTTCATATCTGTAAGCTGCAGCGCAGCACGGTCATAGGGCCAGCAGGTCCAGAAGGTCCCCCACAGGTGGCGGGACTAAAAATAACGACATAAATCACTCGGGTATCCGGGGGCAGGCAAACTTAGTATGCCCATTTTGACTAAGGTCAATATCTGTTTTTCGTTGTGGGTCCCGACAATTCTTGTTCGCATAGCGGTATGGATTGTTCTTGTGTATCGGCGGGTGCGCTACGGATATCGGTTTCGGCGAATCAGACTGACACGGGGCAAATACGCAATAGTCGATGCGGAAGATTTCGAGGGGCTGAATGAATATAAATGGCACTGCACGTATCACGGTTATGCGACACGGATAATATATAAAGAAACTGTTAAAGGCAAAAAGGCGATATCGATTTATATGCACAGATTGCTTTGCCCGGCGCCGGAGGGGATGATAGTGGACCATATTAATCGTAACAGTCTCGATAATCGCAAGGTGAATTTGCGGGCGGCTACGCAGAAGCAGAATGTATGGAACCGCAAGTTCCTCAGAAGGAGGGGGAAATCACAGTACAACGGTATTCGGTGGGACAACAATAGAGAGAAATGGCAAGTGCGTTTGATGATTAACGGACAGCGTAAGTCGTTTGGTTACTACGCCGACGAAATAGAAGCTGCAAAGGTGTACGACCGGGCAGCTAAGAAATATCGCGGTGAGTATGCATATTTAAATTTCCCGAAGAAATGATTAAGGATATGCGGCTGAGATTATTTGTTCAGCAGGTTCGGTTTTTTGCTTTGCAGCCATTCGGGCAGCTGCTCGTCGGTGACTTTTTCCCACAAGCCCTTCTTTTGACTTTTGGCGACTGCTTCCAACTGCCGATATTTGTTATACAAGCTGTGGCGGAAACGCGAATCCGCATAGGCAAAACCTTCAGTCAGCATAACTTCATTCAGGAAGCCGCCGCCAGCCAATTTGATATAAGCCAGCAATCTGCCGTAATAACCTCTCGTATTGTTTCCCTCATCGAGATAAACCGTAACCTGCTTTCCAAGAGCCAGCTCTTTAGCGAATTCAGCAGCCTCCGGGCCGAAATACATTACGCCGGTCTGTGGGCTTTTGGTCTCCGGCGTATCGATTCCCCAAAGACATATTCTTGTGGTATTGTTTTGGCCGTCGGGGACATCTATATCAAGGGTATCGCCGTCAACAATATTTGTCACGGTGAATGTCTTGCCGTTGTATTTTGCGAAATCGGCCGTCTGCGTTTGACTATCGGTTTCAGCTTGTCGCCATTTGCAACCGGCAGGGCGGTGGTCGAGCAAGTAAAGAGAACCTGCTGCCAGCAGAGACAGGATTATTAAGGTCTTTAGCCGGCGACTGCTCATTGCGAATATTGTTTTATTTCTTACAGCCAAATTGCAATTGAGAACTTTTACTGTTTTCGCTCCTCAGCCGGTTTGTCCAGTTCAAAGGCAATACAAACGGCTTCGAGCGCTTTGGCGGCCTGGTTTTTATCTACAATACAACTGATGCGGATTTCGCTGGTAGTGATAGAATCGATATTGACTTCGGCTTTTGCGAGAGACGAGAACATCGTATCAGCCACGCCGTAGTGTGTCCGCATACCAACGCCTACAACCGAAATCTCGGCTATATCTTCGCGAACGAAGACCTTTTGACAATTGACTTCGGCTTTGATTTGGTCAACAGCTTTTTGGGCGGCGTTTAAGTCCGAACTGCCGATGGTGAATGACAGAGATGCCTTTTCGGTGCTGACTTCCGTTTGCACAATGTCGTTTACGACGACTTTGGCTTTTGCCAGATGGGCGAATATCTTTGCTGATATCCCGGGTTTGTTATCCACATCGATAAGTGTTATCTTTGCCAGCTTTTCCTGCATGGTTGCGCCTGTAACGACAAGATTTTCCATTTGCGACTCCTCTGCAGAGATTATTGTTCCGTCATTTTCTCCGCTACTATTTCTGACGTGAATCTTAATATTGTATTTTTTCCCGAATTCCACCGCACGGTTATGCATAACGGACGCCCCCAGACTTGAGAGCTCGAGCATTTCGTCATAAATGATTTGTTCTATCTTTACCGCATCGCTGAACATTTTAGGGTCGGTTGTATAGATACCATCGACATCTGTATAGATTTGGCATTCTTCGGCCTCCAAGACAGCAGCCAAGGCGACTGCACTTGTATCAGAGCCGCCTCTTCCGAGGGTGGTTATATTACCGTTTTCGTCTATACCCTGAAATCCGGCAACAAGAACAATTCTTCCTTCATTCAGCTCTTTGTGTATTCTGTCTGTGTCGATACTTATTATTCTTGCTTTCGTATGGACGCTGTCGGTAATCATCCGTATTTGAGCGGCGGTAAAGCTAATGGCATCGTAACCGGCGGCGTCAAGGGCCATAGCAAAAAGCGAGACCGTCTGTTGTTCGCCTGTCGCCAGCAGCTGGTCCATTTCACGTTCGGGTGGATTCGGGTTAAGCTCGAGTGCATCGGCTACGAGCTGGTCGGTCTGTTTGCCTCTGGCCGAAGCAACTGCTACTACCTGGAAACCGGCCTTTACCGCTTTAATTACATGCTCAACTGCCTTGCGAATCTTTTGGGCGTCTGCCACCGAAGTCCCGCCGAATTTTTGCACAATAATTGCCATAGTTCGTATCTTTTATCTCGTGAAGGGTATTTCGTATCTCGCTTCACTCTTCACGCTTTTACAAAATATTCCATTAACTCAAAACCATTTTCTATTCTAAGTCCCGATTTTTCGGCATTCTGTTCGCTGAATACTGTATTCAAGACGCCGCTGATGTTCGTGCCCGCCATCGCAAAAGGAACCGGCTCCGCCGAGTGTGCGCAGCTTCGAACAGGTGTCGGATGGTCCGATGCAATAAGTATTTTCCAGTTGTCGTATTTACGTATCGCATCGAAAACAGGACCAACGATGTGTTTATCAATTTGTTCGATGGCTTTCTTCTTCATTTCGGCATTCCCGAGGTGTGATGCTTCGTCGGGCGCTTCTATGTGGACAAATACAAGGTCATATTTTTCCAGCGCTTCCACGGCGGCAGAGCCTTTTCCCTGGTAATTTGTATCAATAAAGCCGGTAGCGCCCTCGACGTCTATTAGGTCGAAACCGATAAGTTTTGATATACCCCTTACGAGGTCGACAGCGGTAATGGCGGCACCTCTGAGACCGAATCGCTTTTGAAAACTCTCCAGTCGGGCTTTTCGCCCCTGTCCCCAGAACCAGATGGAACTGACCTGATTTTCTCCGAGGTCTCTTCTGACTTTGTTAATATCGTGATTGACAAAGAGCTGTTGCGAACGAGCCATCAGGTCGATGAGAATTTCGGCGCCCTTACCGCAGGGTATAATCTTATCTATCGCTTTGCCGATATAGTCGTGTGGCGGACAGGTCTGAACGTCGAAACTGGTTCCTTTGAAAACCACCAGATGTCTGTAGCTTACGCCCGGGTGAAAACGTATTTTGTCACTTCCAAGATGTTCGTTTAGCTCCTTTATCAGTTCGCTGCCTTCTTCGGTGGAGATGTGCCCGGCACTATGGTCGACCATTTTGCCGTCAGCAACGGTAACAAGATTGCATCTGAAAACCCATTCATCGTCGGCCAGTTCGATGTTGCGGGCCGCTGCTTCTATTGAAGCGCGCCCGGAATAGTATCTCTGCGGGTCGTAACCCAGTAAGCTCAATTGGGCTACGTCGCTGCCGGCCTCGGATCCTTCCGGTATCGTTCGGACAATGCCCTGTCTGCCAGTCGTGCTGATTTTATCCATATTCGGCGTCTCGGCGATTTCAAGCACGGTCTTGTTGTCAAACTCTTCAAGTGGTTCGTCAGCGGCACCATCGGGTATGATTATAACGTATTTTGTCACGATTCCTTATCCTCCGGTATGTCGACGATTCTTATACAAACGGGCTTTCCACCTATAGTATCCAATTTTTCTATATCTTTCAAAGCACCCCAGATATTTTTTTGCTGGCTGGGATGTGTAGTTATAACAATGGGAACAGTGTTTTCCGGCCCCTTGCCTTCGTGCTGGAGTGCCCCTGAGATACTTATACGGTGTTCTGCAAGAACTCTACTCCACTGGGCAATTACGCCCGGCTGGTCCTTGCACATTATTCTGATATAAAACCTGCTTACCAGATTGTCGATTTTATCCATTAGTGACGCACATTTGTTCCTCGGCTTCAGGTGCATATGGCGAAAAGCTGTAGCGGAATTACCAACAGCTACATCGATAATATCAGCCACAACAGCCCCTGCAGTGGGCATCATTCCTGCGCCCCGACCGTAAAACATAACCTGACCGACAGCATCACCGAATATAGTTATTGCGTTAAATGGTCCGTTGACTCGAGCAAGCGGATTTTCTTTGGCAATAAAAGATGGATGAACACGGAGAGAGACCTTGTTGTCTTTGTCTTTTTTGCCGATTGCCAGTAGTTTGAGAACATACCCCATCTCACCGCCATAATAGATGTCATCTTTCGAGATTGCTTCTATGCCTTCAACATATATATCTTCGAATGAGATTTCGTATCCGAAGGCGATTGAGGCAAGAATAGTAAGCTTGTGAGCGCTGTCACCACCGTTGATATCAAGGGTCGGGTCCGCTTCGGCGTAGCCTAATTCCTGTGCCTGTGCCAACACTTCGGAAAAATCTTTGTTTTTGCCGGTTATATCGGAAAGTATATAGTTACAGGTTCCGTTGACGATGCCGTACAACGCTGTAATATCATTTCCTGTCAGTCCGGTTCTGATAGCTGAGATAATAGGTATTCCTCCGGCACAGGCAGCTTCAAAGGCGATGCATCTTCCGTTGTTATGAGCTGCTTCAAAGAGTTCATTGCCTTGTTCAGCCAAAAGGGCCTTATTGGCGGTAACAACGTCTTTGCCTGCATTAAGCATTTGAAGCTGGATTTGCCTGGCTGCGTCGGTTCCGCCGACCAGCTCAAGACCTATTGAGATACTTTTGTCATTGAGCATCTTGTTGATATCGCTGGTGAGGATACCCTCCGGTAGCTTTACCGGACGGGCTGATTCCGTATCTTTATCGACAACGCAGGCGAGTTCCAGCCGCAGGCCGGTTTTGGAAGTTATAGAGTCAGCTTGTTCTAACAGGATTTTTGCCACGCCGCTGCCTATGGTGCCGAAACCGACTAACCCGATTTTTACTTTTTGTTCAGCCATATTTTTGAATTTCTCATTTGTATATAGTTCTTTTTCGCCGCCGGAGCATAGAAATTTTTCCCTTACCATTCAAAGCCGGCCTAAAGGCGCAAAATAGACTCCGGCTGGACCCTAAAGTTCATTTTTCGTTGCGTCTCACACGTAAAAAGCAATTTATAGAGTATCCCCGATAATAAGTCAATGGTCAATATCAACGGTTTTGCTGAAACAGGTTGTCGTATAAAATGGAAAAAAACTAAAAATAAAAGAATAATACTTGTGGTCTTATCCCTGATACATATAATTTTAAAAAACCAGGGTGTGGTGTGTGTTTCTCTGGGTAGTATTTTTTGTTTTTTCGTGCGCTTGGTATGAAAGAGAAACACAAAGAAGAAATAGAGAAAATCATCAGGGACATGAAGTGCAGCAATGATTTTTAATGCCAAAAGTCGGGCTTTGCGGAACTTTGTAAAGTGAAGCTTGAGGCAGGTGGTGAACTTATATCTTGTGAAGACTCAAATTGTAACAAACATTGTAATTTTGCGCTGCCTTTTGGGTTCACAAGAATATATTGTACCTGCCCTCTCCGCAAATATTTAGCGCAGGAGCTTCACGTTTAAGCAAGAGCGACGATTTGGTTCTCTATCCGGGGGTGTCCGGACGTGTCAGTCCTTCACACAAAGTGGAGCCGGGCTATGTCAAAATTTATGACCGATTATCATTTCAGCTTAATCAACAAGCTTAGAGCCTCTAACAAAATGCCTTTGCATTCAAGCGGCTTATTTTTCGGCTGGCTGCGTTGTCGGGGTAAAATTGTCCTCGACGTAGCCTTAGCTACGCCTGTGGCAATTTTCCCCCTGCCGCCTTGTCATCCAAAAAAACGCTCGCTTTCGGTGCAACAATTCATTTTGTTAGAAGCTCTTAACTTATATCTGCAGGTGGGGAGAAGTTTCTGGTGAATTTGCCTTGAGGAGCGGACAGTTCCATCGGAGGACAGTAGAAATCTCTCGCAATGGTGTATGGTAGTGTAAATTTGCTTCTGTAAATTTATAATTTTCGGTTATTGCTCATTTAGTCTCCAGTTGTAATCCATAAATTCGACCTCATAGTTTCCTGTCTGAAGATAATCAGTATCCTCTTTGGGAATATATTTTGTGATGAAATTCAGGACGGCTCTGACATACGGTTGCTGGTCTTTGAATTTTTTGTCTGTTCCGTATTTACCGATAAATTCATTACCGAACCTGTTTGATTTCAGCAAATCGGAGATATATACTGTATTTTTGTTTCTGTCTATATGAAATCCGTATGGGCCTGACAAATATTTTTTTACCTGTTCGTCGAGCTGTTCGTTGAGTTTTTGGCCTGTATACGGTTCGTTGCGCAGAGAAGGGCTGGATAAGCAGGCGTGACATAAAGCAAACAATATTCTGGGGTCTTCAAACTCTTTGCGAAAGAATCTGTTTTCTACTTCAGAGATAGTAAATTCTTCATTCATTATCATAAATTTGGACTTTCTTCTGATAGTGTCAAACCCGATGTGTCTTATGCTGTCAGGCGGCCAGAGCAGCAGCCATATTTTTGCTGCCTTAATGGGGTAATGCTGTACCATTATGTTCAGCATTTCTAAGTTATATGCGTTAATCCAAAAAGCGATTTTATCCTCTTTTGGCCAGGACTCATATTCGTCTTGGTCAAGCTCTTCAAATTTTTCCAGAAGATTACGCAGCTCATATCTTTTGCGCCTGAGCTCCCCGTAGTTAACCATTCCCTCCTCATCAACATAGTAATTCAGTATCTGAGCACAGTTATTGTGGAAGTCAACAGCGGGTTGAGTTTTGGTTGTTTGATGTGTAGTTTTTGTTGGCCTCGGCTTATTTGGTTCCGATTCGTTTGGTTCGTGCACATTTGGTTCCGACTCATATGGTTTCGGCTCGTTTGACTCCAGCACGTTTGGGTCGGGCACATTTGGTTCCGACTCATATGGTTTCGTCTCATTTGGTTCTTCTTCGAGTCGTTTTGCCGGTTCGACTATTTGAGGGATTATTTTTTCGGTTGTGATTTCAACCGGCTCTACGATTTCTTGTAGTTCTTTCGGCAATTCGGTTTCCTCTGGTACGGGTTTTACCGGTAGGGTGTTTACCACCTCTCTTGTCTCAGGGCAGCCGGCGATAAGAAGTAATACCGATAATATGACAGCAAAGAATGTGAAGTCATTGGTCATCTTCTTTGCCTGGTGGGATCTTAGGTTTTTCATCTTTAGAAACAATCCGACAATATTAATAAGCTAAATAAGTCAATCCATCGGTTATTTTAACTGCTTTATGGTTTTTTTACAGAAAAATCCTGATTCTGCAAAGAGAAATCCCTAAAAACACTCAAATCGCAATTAAAAGCGTATACTAAATCTACCAAGGTTATTAAAAAGCTGGTGCTTTTAGTAGAATCAAGTTCAAAAAAGTGGCATCACAAGCGTTTTAACGTTGAAAAACGAAAGGATTCGAGCTATATTTGGTTTCTGTAAAGTATAAAAAATTGCTGAAATTACAAAAACTACGGAACAGAAGCCGTTTTTTGTGCATCTTATAACAGGAAAACAAGGTCTCGGTGAGCTGGTGGAATATGACCAGAAAAGCTATGATTCTCTTGTAGCCCGCTTGAAAGCGGGAAACCGGGCAGCTGCAGCCGAATTGGTTGACTTATATTTCAGGCAGATATATGTGTATATGAGGAGACTCGGCTTCGGCAAACAGATAAGTGAAGACCTTACTCAGGAGGCCTTCCTGCAGATATGGCAGCATATTGGCCAATTAAGAAGCAGCAGGGCGTTGAACAGTTGGATTTACAAAGTTGCCGGTAATGTCTCAAGAGTTTACCTGAGGAAGCATAAAGGCAAAGATGCTCAAAATATCGAACAGTTTGTTTTGTCCGTCAGCAAAGACGAATACAACAACCCTGAGCATAACGAGCTGCTTGAACGTCTTAAAGGTGCTGTTGATGAATTGCCGACTAAATTTAAACAAGCGATTGTTCTGCATTATATGCAGCACTTAAATATCTCTGATGCTGCTAAGGTAATGGGAGTAAGAGAAGGTACGTTCAAGAGCAGATTGAGCAGGGCCTTAGAAAGCTTGAGAAAGCAGATTAGCTAAAAGGCATAAAAGCAATGGAAAAAGAAAAACTTGATAAACTATTAAACGAGTTGTCGGATGCTACCGAAGAATCTCCGCGACCTGCCCTGGCCGAAGAGATAAAAGAGCAGATACCACAGCCGCTTCCACATCATCGAGGTCTGGATACAATCAGTATTATTATTGATTTGAGAGTAAGCAGACTAATTGCTGCTGCTGTGATTGTTATAACGGTGATTTTGTGTGCGAGTTTTCTCGGCGGCGGTTCCTCGACTGAGAAGAATGTGTACCAGAACAGCAAAGAGCTTCTGAAATATTGGCTGGGCGGCGCTGGCAGCGCATCGGAAGAAGCTTTCTCAGGAAAAGCGGAACTATACAAACGTCTTGTCCCCGAGAATAAGGATGTAACATATTACGGCGATATCATCGAGCCCGAGGATAGTAGGGCAATACTGATGTTTTGGGAGATTTCCGACGGCTCTTACAAGGTTGTGTTTGGTGATTTAACGACTAAAACAGTTAGTGGGCGGGAACTCATCAAACTTCACGAACAAATGCTGAAGAAAAGAGCAGAATAACACCAAATCATATTTGTTCAAATTTACTCCGGCATCAAACGACTGTAAAAAAAGACCGGCTAATCTTAACCGGCCTTATTCTTTGATATAGTATTCAAAATCTAAAACTCTGCCTATTATCCGGGAAGGTTGCGCTTGCACCGAAATCAGCATCTTAGTAGATAATCGCAGTTGCTTCTTCAACGGTTTTGATAATTTCAGTGATGTTGGTTGGGTCTGTTACATATCCGTCGAAACCTTTTTGAAGAAGGGCGGTCGATTCAGAATCGCTTAAATTGTTTGCAAGGGCTATAATCTTGATGGTCTGCAAATCCTTATCAGCACGGACGCTTTTGCATATTTCTCTGGCGGATATATCTTCGAACAACAGATTGACCAGGAGCACATGCGGCAAGAATCTCTGGGCAACCATTCCGGTCTCAAAATTGTTCCCGACCGTCTGCACCTCATAATCAGCTCTCTCTGATAAACTCTCTGCAATTCCGACCGCTGAGCCGTTGTTACTGTCCACGATAAGAACACGGATTTTGCCCACCGGGATGCCGGTCATAGGCATATTGTGTGCCTTCATAAACCGGACAAGCTCGTTTACAGGTATACGCCGGTCTTTGCTGCCCGGAATTCGATATCCTTTTATGTGGCCTCTATCGAACCACTTTGAAACCGTTCGAGGTGCGACGTTGCAAATTTTAGCTACTTCGCCCGTTGTTAATACATTTTTTCCCTTTGACATTTTTATCACCCCATTTACGTAAATACACCGTATCAACTACACATTATTCGGCCTTAAGCAGGGTGTTCTTAACCTGTAAATTGCAATTTTCGCCATATATGAGAATAACCGGCTGCTTACATATTTATACGTCCTATAAGGATTTTGGGTTTGACCGATAAATCTTAAATCTGAAGGTTTCGATTAACGTCTGCCGGGGAGGGGGTAAATGTTTTTGATTTATATTTTATAATCAGTACAATTCTTATCTTAGTGAGTACTATCGTTTTAATTAGGAGCTGTTATGCAGATATACCTATCTCGGCCGGAAATAACAGATAAGGAAATCAAGGCGGTCTGTGATGTGCTTGGCGGTCCGAATCTTTCGCTTGGACCAAAGCTGCCCGAATTTGAAGATGCTTTTGCCGAATATATCGGCAGAAAACGTGCTGTTGCTGTCAACAGCGGTACGAGCGGCCTGCATTTGTGCCTGTTGTCGCTGGGGATCGGGCCGGGTGACGAGGTCATTACTACGCCTTTTACTTTTATCGCCACTTCAAATTCCATTATGATGGTCGGTGCAAAGCCGGTCTTTGTAGATATCGACCCGGTGAGTTTGAATATCGATGCAGGGAAAATTGAGTCGAAGATTAGCAAAAAAACCAAAGCCATTATGCCGGTTGAGGTTTTCGGCAACCCTGCGGGTTTCGATAAAGTCTGTGAAATCGCCGACAGGCATAATCTGGCTGTGATTGAAGATAGTTGTGAGGCGCTTGGTTCTGTACTGAACGGCAAAAAGGCAGGTACATTCGGCAGAATGAGCGTGTTTGCATTTTATCCCAATAAACAGATAACCACCGGTGAGGGCGGTATGATTTTAACCGACGATGAAGATTTGGCGGATATATGCGTATCGCTTCGCAATCAGGGCAGAGGAAAAAAGGGCGGCTGGCTTGACCATCAGCGATTGGGTTATAACTATCGGCTGAGCGATATCAATTGTGCCCTCGGCATTGCCCAGCTGGCAAGAATTGACGAAACAAAAGCCAAACGCAAGCAGGTCGCAAAATGGTATCAGCAAATTTTGTCTACCGATAACAGGTTAATAGTACCCGCTGAACCGGACAACTGCGATATGAGCTGGTTTGTATTTGTCGTTCGGCTTGTTGATGAATTTACTCGAGAACAAAGAGACGGCATTCTGGATGGAATGCGAAAGGCCGGCGTTCAAACAAGCAACTATTTTTCGCCGGTACATCTGCAGCCGTTTATGGTTGAGCAATTCGGTTATAAAGAGGGAGATTTCGCTGTTACGGAATCTGTCGCCGCTCGAACTATTGCCTTGCCGTTTTATAATAATCTTACACAAGAGCAGGTGGCGACGGTCTGCAAAACATTAAAGGAAAATTTGGATAAAATATAGCTGCTCATTTGGCAGGGTCTCATTTGTATATTATACTTTCTTAAGAAGCGGTCATTAAAGCAGGAGGATGATATGACTGCGTCCGATAAAACAGTTTTTTGCATAGGGGAGAATCTTATATGCGTGGTTGGAGAACTAAACTGGTTTTTCTGCTGGTAGTTTATTTTGCCGGTTTTGCTACAGCCGTTTATTTCCTGGCTCCCGTGCCGCAAGGACAGGACGGCGAATTTGCCGAAGACAGCTTATTGCATTCAGCTTTCAAATCGGACGAGTTTGCGAAGTCTTTCAACTCCGGAATGCACAAATGTATTGATTTCAGCAAAGATGCTGCGATGCGGGCCGGCGAGTTTATCAAACAAAAACTCGATAGTGATTTACAGGACGACAGTTAAGCAAAAAATGGTATTAATCCTGCAATTGTTCTTTGATTGCTAGTATCTTCTCTTGCATATACGTCTTGTAATTGGGGGGGCGTATATGTGACTTTCTCCTCCGGCCGTGGGTTTAACGACCCACGGCCGCTCCTTTGCGCAAAAAAAACGCCGCCGAGCAAATCGCCCAGCGGCGTTGACTTGATTTCTCAATTGAAGTCGATAACAAAATTGTTACTCTTCGTCCGGCACTACTTTAGTTCCTTCTGGGATCTCAAATTCAAAAATTCCTGCAGGCAATTTCGGATTATACACAATCGAAGTCAATTCACACCATGGGTCTCCTTCAAAATCAGGATTATCCCATAATTTAAAACGAGTTGGTAACTTTGACTCTAAATCGAATGTAATCACACCACATTTACTTCTGCTTTTTTTGTATTTGTCCGGTTGCTTAAATGTAACAACAACCGTATGTTTACGGGTTACTTCGTCTTTACCATACTCTATTTCTACATCTTCCATTTCTTCCTTGAGAAGTAAAAAGAAATCAGAGTCTAAGAAGTTACCTATGGTTACTGTTAATCCTTTGTAAATATAAACTGTCTTGGTTGATGGATTATAGTAGTAGGTGAGGTTTTCACCTTCATTGGCAACTGTGATATCACCCTCAAATTCCTGCCGAAAGTCACCAAAGAAGAATTTTCCATCTTCTCCTCGTCGAGCCCACATTTTACTATCCCAACTTTCACCACCTTCATGGTGAGTTTGTTCAACATAAACGGAGTTGACATTCTTAAAAGCTTCGATAGTTTGTTCAATTGCATAAGCAGGAGTGACTGATTTATCCAAAAAGGTTATCGACAACACTACTGCAATAATGATTATCGCAGCGGCAGCGAGTTTTGTAATTTTGCTTTTCATAATTATTCTCCCAATATTCAGCTCAAATCTATTCGATTTTGTTTTATCAACCCTTTGCTTCAACGCCGCTTCGGCGTATCCAAGAATACGCTTGTTAGCAGAAGCTCTGGGACTGAATCGTATTTTTTTTACCAATTGTTCTATTTTCTCTGCCGATTTCATGAGCGTTCTCCTTTTTCCAGAAATGCACGCAGTTTTTCAATTGCATAACGGTATCTGCTCTGCACCGTCTTAATCGAGACATCTTGCAACTTAGCTATTGCCTTAAATTTCAACTCGCCTTGCACATGCAGGACGAAAGCCTCTCTTTGCTCGTAGGGCAATTCTGACAAAGCATTGAGAACTTGCCCGAATTCTTCCTGGCTAATTACTTCATCAGCCGGGTCATCTGATGTTGCCAAACAGCTCAACTGCTCTAAAGGACAATCCAATTGTTTCGTCTTTTTCCTTATTCGGTCTCTGGCTCTATTTGCTACGCAGCTTATCAGGTAACTCTTGAGATTACGGCGAACATTAAATCTGCCCACTGAGTCTACAAGACCTACAAATATATCCTGGAGACAATCTTCAGATGTATGAACGTCCTGCAAGAGAGAAACCGCTACCGTAAACAAATCATCTCTGTACTTTTCATATATCTGCCGAAGTGCGTCCCTGTCACCGCAGCGCATGCGTTTTAGCAGGTGTTTATCTTGCGAAATCAATGTTCCTTCCTTAACGTTAAGCTAAATTGAACGTTCAACCGCTAACAGACGATTAAAGCATCCATTTTACTCTAAACAAAATAGATTTTTTTGCCAGATATGTATTTGAAAGGTGGGTTTTTGGTGGAAAAGATATGAAAAAGGCCGAGCAAAACTACCCGGCCTGTTACCAATTGATCTTATACTAAAAACTCGACCCTTTTGGATTGTAAACAGACTAATTCTTATCCAGTGATGGTTTTTGGATGGGAATCATTATTTTCGTTTTCATCTGGGCATAGTTTCCAGTCATCACGTTTGTTAAAAACTGCTCACGTGGCTGGCCGGCAGCAATGTAGCCGTGTTTGAGAATCCAGCTATAGAGTTTGTCATAAATACCGCTGGGGTTAGCTTGGCCCTCTTGCTTCATGGCAACGGCTACCTCCATAGCAGGCAGTTTCTTAATATCCATCATCTCTCCCAAAGTGCCGGCAGCTTTCAAGGCATCTTCACTTACCGGAATACGAACTTCCGTCAACCAGTGCTGACTCGATACCTGATTAGGATTATTTAAATAAACATAATAGACTGAGCCTCGTGGCGATATCTGATTTTTACCAGCCGAGGCGTACAGATTGCCGATGACAGGGCCGATCTTGTCATAACCGCCGCGGTAGATTGTGTAAAGAACTACTTCTTCTCCGATTTTTTGAACCGAAATACTGGTTTTTTCTGGCGGCGATTCTGCAAAAATCTTAACAACACACACTGTAGTTAAGCACATAACTACCACTAATACGAGCCATACCTTTGCCTTATTCATTAGAGTCTCCTATTATTAATTTTTGATATTCTTTTGCGGGGATAAGACTGTCAGTCAATTCTTGCAGTTCCTCCTCGGTTAATTGGCCATTGACAGCAACGGAGACGAACGTATCGGTAGGGGATTCGAGAACATAGCCGCTTCGGTCGTCAGCAGGGGTGAAGCCGGCACTTGACAGATGTATTTCTGTCCACCATTTCTGTGTACTGCCGCCATCCCACAGTTTAACACCATTAGAAGAGGTATAAGTTTTTGCGCCATATGCTAAGATAGACCTGAGGAAATCATTAAACGTTTTAGATTGACACAGAATAAGATGTCGGCCGTCGTTGGCTCGATATGTGATAATAAACATACGCTCTTGTGGATTAGCAAAATCAGCCATATCGTCGAGTTGTGGCTCGTCGGTCCAGCTTGGTGTCTTTCCCAGAATATACGTTTCAAAGCTGGCATTGTCGATCATATGCTGGACAGAAATATTGGAGCGCATTATATCGGGTTGAACAGCTACTTTGGGGCTTTGCTGGGCGTGACGGATTTGCTGATCAATCTCCACTAAGTCCCAGGAAAATTGCGGAACTTTCACAGACTCGCAAAGGACTCTGCGGATTACAAGTTGTGTAGAATTCGCCAGCACAAACTCCATTTCAGCAATAGTTTTGTTATCGTCGCGGGCCTTAAATAACCAATAGGTGTTAATATCGCCGAACATATCGACAAAACCCTGTTTATAAACCCGCACAGCCACACCTGGCTCAATAGTCGCATCAGCAATTCGCTCAATTGGCGGAAAAATCTCATCTGAGATGCTGTCGCGTATTCCGGCAGTAATACCAAGGAACTCAGCTGGATTCTGCGGGGGATTAAAATCTGGCGTAGTACGTTCACTTAACAACCGTAGAGAACCATCAGCGGCGGGCTGTGAGTAATAAACGAATTGCCCATCATAGGAATTGGCAAAGATAACCTTTTCATCTTTATCGATTTTCATAACACGCGCAAAGCAGCCTGTAGCAGGATCATACCAGGCCTGGTCGGTTATGGTATAGGCTTTGTCGAATTGTTGTGAAAGTTCAAGCTGACTGTAACAAAATTGGCCGTCAGCACCAAGTGAACACAACGGTAGCCAGTTGTAATCGAGCCAGGAGTTTGCTGTTTCCAGAGTCTTTTTCAGATCCACAGGCAAATTCAATTGCTCAAGCTTAGTCGAAGTTGATTTCTCATCCGGAGCAGGATATACTGTAATTTCATTGACGATGTGGACAATACCTTTGCTGGTAAATAGTGATTGTTCCGCTGCACAAGCTTGGCTAAGGAGTGTAAAACAGCTGATTGAATTTGTTTGACTTGTCGAATCGTTTTGGCGGATAAATACGCTAAAAAATGAGATAGCTACCAAAACTATCGCCGCAGCGGCTAATTTTGTGATTTTGCTTTTCATAATTATTCTCCAGTAATTTGTTTGCTGGGTGGTGCGGTTTTGCATTGCAGCGAGGAGGTCTTTTTCGAGTTTGTCGCGGTGAGCAGAATCTGGTTTATCGTCAAACTCAATTTCACGAATAAAATCTTCGATTTTTTTTTCTTCGTCAGTCATTTTTTACACCTCCCGCTGAGCAGTGTTTATTTTCTTTCGCAGTTTTGCAAGCACCCGTGCCAGTTGGCTTCGCAGCGTGCCGTCATTGCACCCAAGCACCTCGGCAATTTCGGTTAACTTTAAGTTTTCAAAAAAACGCAATGTGATGATAGTTTGGTGCCTTGGTTTTAGCTCAAAGATTGCCCGTTCTAAGATTTCCATTCTCTCTTTCGATGTCCCTGTTGAGCTTCTGCTGCTGAGTTGTTCACAATTACGCTTTAGCAGAACGTTTCGCCGAGATGCCTTTCTCAGATGCTCATTGACTGTATTGGTGGCGATTGTGTAAAGCCAGTTGCGAAACTGCTTCTCATTACCCTTGAAGTTATGAAAGCTTTCAATAACCTTGAGAAATACCATTGATGTTATATCTTCTGCAGTTTGCCTCTCGAAAAGCCGGTGTACACAATAGCCAAACACGGCATCGTAGTGTCTGCGATACAGCCGGGCAAATGCTGCAGGGTCGCTGCGGGCTTTGGCGATTAGCTGCCCGTCATTGGCTGGTAGATTTACTGCACTAATTTTATTTCTCCAACGATTTCAAACTGGTACCAACTATCATTACTATTATAAATGCGCAAAGGACAAAAGCGTGGCAAAAAAAGTAAAAAAACGCCTGATAGAGAAGCATAATATTGTAAATCAGGCCAGCCGAAGTTATACTTGTTTTTTTCCCGATAAAATTAAAACAACAAATAAACTTTCAGAGGGTCTAATATGGCCAGGAAAAATGCTTTGGTTGCACAATCAGGCGGCCCGTCTCCGGTGATTAATGCCTCATTACAGGCAGTGATTGAGACCTGCAGGGATTATCCCGACGCAATTGGAAATATCTATGCCGCCTGGCACGGCATCGAGGGTGTTTTGACCGAACAGCTAATCGATATGTCCCTTCAGCAGCCGGAAGAAATCCGGCTACTTAAATATACACCAGCAGCGGGTGCTGTCGGCACGTGTCGGTATAAATTGACGGATGAGCAGGCCAAGGATTTCGAACGAATCATCGAAGTTACACAGGCACATAACATCGGTTACTTCTTCTACATCGGGGGAAACGATTCTATGGATACCGCAAGCAGGGTAGCTAAGCTCGCAAATGAGCGAGGAGCGGACCTTGTTGCTGTTGGTATTCCCAAAACCATTGACAACGACCTTGGCGACCAGCAATTCAAGCTGATTGACCATACACCGGGTTACGGCAGTGCCGCACGTTACTGGACGCATATCATTCAAAACACAAACGAAGAGAATCGTGGAATCTGCACTTCCGAATGCGTTTGTGTGCTTCAGGCAATGGGCAGAAAGTCGGGCTTCATCCCTGCAGCAGCCCGGCTCGCAGACCCGAACCGTGAGATGCCGCTTCAAATATATATGGCTGAATCGCATCACACAATTCAGATGCTGGCTGAAAATGTCAACAATGAGCTAAAGCGAAGCGGCCGCTGCATCGTCGTTGTGAGTGAGGGATTCGATGTCGGAACGCTGGGGGAGGCATACGATGGATTCGGAAACATTGAGTATGGCGCCAGTAAAACAGTCGCTGCTCAGGTGGTGGCAAATTACCTTAACGACAACGGTCTTAAAGCGAGGGGACAAGCCACCTGGCAACTTCCCAATGTGCTGCAGAGGTCAACTTCGATGTTTGCTTCGACTGTTGATATCGATGAGGCATATAAGGTTGGACAAAAAGCTGTACAAATTGCCGTAACCGAGGGGACGGGCTGGATGGCCACAATACTGCGCAAAGACACAGACGATTACTCGGTATATTACGATAAAGTGCCGCTGGAAAAGGTAGCCAATTCCGTAAGATTTATGCCAAAGGAGTGGATTACCAAAAAGGGTTATGATGTAACTGACGATTTTATACGCTATGCGAAACCGCTCATAGGTCAGGACTGGCCTCCTATCCGGCTTGAAAATGGTCTTCAGCGGTTTGCAAAGCTTGAGATAAAATTCATCGACAAAAAACTACCGGACTACATACCTGTCAGATTCAGGTCAGCCGGTGATTGATAAATCTATCAATCCGGCAGATGCAAGTTTGTGTTTAATAATCTCTGCAGCCAGGTTAACCCATCTGTTGCACCCATCGAGCACGACACTGTCACTGCTGACAACGATTGAGTCGGACTTTATTAATGCCGTGTCAGGGCTTTGTAAAAGTTCAATCTCCCACTTGAAATTATTTTCCTCCGCCAGCTCGCCAATCAGCGTTTTTAATCGGCCACTATTGGAGACCGGGCTGTCTAACAACCAGAGTGTTTCGGCGACTCTGATTTCTTTAAGGAACTCGCCTATAAGCTGCACAGCCGGTATCGTTTCTGTAACTTTTCGGTATGTCCCGTGAATGCTTGCCAAATCGCGGAGGCAGCCGTCGCGTCCCTTAAAGATACATCCCCCGCTCATCGCCGCTTCGATGGTTATCAAAAGATTATAGCCGTCGATAACAATATCCTTACCCGCCAGCTCAGTCGGTTCGATTTGACTCTGTTTTCGAGAGGCAAGCTGCTCATCTGAACAGGCGCTTCTCATAATGGCTAATCTTTGTCTTTCTGTAAGCGAAAACCGGTCGCCGACCAGTTTAAGAGAGCTTTTCTCGGCGTAGCCCTTTGTCAAGAGAAGCGAATAGTCCTGTAAGGCCGTCCGCAGGTTACTGATGTTCTCAGCGGCAAACAGTTTATCATCCTGCGGATGCGGCCCTCTGTGTGTTCGTTTGTCGGGCATTATTTCATTCTCGCTTATAGTATTCGTATTTCGTAATATCATAGTTTAGTATCCGGCGCTTCGCAAGCAAAGCCAAAAACGAATTGACATTGTCAGAGGCCTGCTCTAACATTCAGTATTTAAAGTTTGGATATAGGAAAATCGAATGCCAAGCCATAATTTAGCACATATAAAGATAGAAGAGCTGAAAATCATCGGCTATTCAGTCGCTGCCGAGGAAACCGTCGTTGCGATACCTCAGTTAGATGTATGCTTCGATGTCGGCAAGGCCCCCGAACAAATAATTTCAATAAATAATGTTCTGCTCACCCATGGTCATATGGACCACGCCGCCGGCATCGCTTATTACTTGTCGCACAGAATTTTTTGCGGCCAGTCGCCTGGGACAATATATGCTCCGGAAAATCTTATTTCGCCTATAAAGACAATAATCAATGCCTGGGGCAGACTCGATGGAAATAAAATACCTGCCAACCTTATCGGCGTAAAAGCCGGCGACGAGTACAGTATAAAGCCGAATTTGTTCGCAAGGGTTTTCCCAACAAAGCACAGCAGGGGCTCGGTAGGTTACAGCGTAATCGAAAAGCGGAAAAAGCTCAAACCGGAATACACTAAACTTACCGGTCCGCAAATCGTCGAGCTGAAAAAGCAGGGGGTTGAAATCGACTACCCACTCGAGATTCCGATAGTTACCTACCTGGGCGATACGCATTATGTTGATTTTTCACAGTTAAATTACATCGCCGAGAGTAAAATACTTATAGCCGAGTGCACTTTCTACGAGGCCGAACACGGCGGCAGGGCGGATGCCGGAAAACATATGCACATCAATGAGTTTGCTTCTCTGCTTGAAACCCTTCAAAACGAACACATTGTTATTACTCATACTACGCAGCGGACACCTATGAGGGAAATTCGAAGGATATTAAGACAAGCTATATCAGAAGAAAAATACAGCAGGGTCATCCTGCTTATGGACAAGAATCGCAAGCATTCGGTTTGACCACAATTTCTTGTTGGTGAACATAGAAATATCCGGCCAGAAATTATGCAACTTACTTTGGTTTTCTCGAATCAGACAAACAAAGTTCCACAAGCTCGTCGATTACTGCTGTCCCGGCGCACATAACTTTGTCAGCACCGCCCCAGTAGAGTTTTAATGTCCCGTCATCTTCCGGCACTGCCCCGCAGCAAAAGACCACATTATGAACGTAGCCGACAGTTTCCCATTCATCTTCCGGCTGCAAAATCCAGCGGTCTGAGACACCGATAATTTGAGCAGGGTCGTCGAGCTTGTGTAAAGCGACTCCGAGCCGATAGATGTTGCCGTCCATTGTCGGAAAAACACCATGGTAGATACTTAGCCAACCTTTGTCGGTACGGATTGGAGGAGCACCAGGACCAATTTTCTTCTCGTCCCAGTGGTATTTTACAGGTTTCATCAACAGTTTTGAATCGCCCCAGTGATGCAAATCCGGAGAATAGCTTATCCAGATGGACCACGGGCAAATACTCGAATGAGGCCTATCGAGTTTGACGTATCTGCCGTTGATTTTCTCGGAGAACAGTACCGTGTTTCGATAGTCCACCTGCGTGATAAAAGCAACTCTTTCTACCGTTTCAAAATCGGCTGTTTTGGCAAGCCCGATCCGAACACCGTAAGGCGAGTAGGCACTGTAGGTTATGTAATATGCGCCTTCGAGACAGGTTATTCGTGGGTCCTCAACACCGAATTCTTCATATTCGGCAAATACCGGCTCTTTGGCTGGCGTCATAAACGGCTCGGGACGTACCTTGAAATTGAAGCCATCTTTGCTTTCAGCAATACCGATTATCGAGCGCCCCGTAGCAAGGTGAGAGCGAAACAGCATTATATATTGGCCGTTGAATTTAATAACCGCCGCATTATGGACTGTCTCAACAGAATATGGGACATCGTCCTTTGTCAGAATTGGGTTGCCCTCGTAGCGTTTGACAAATTTTTCGGACATCTTTTACCTTTCTTTTTCAGCTTCCTGCCTGAAAATTTCTTCGTAAACTTTTTCGTATCCACAAACCATCTTCTCGATGGTAAAATTCTCTTCAACACGCCGCCGGCACTTTCTTCGGTTTATACTATCGATTTTGCCGATTGCTTCTACCGCCTCATCAACATTATTTACCAGAAAGCCGGTCTGCTTGTCTGCGATAACCTCCCTGCACGAGCCCAGGTCCATCGCAATTACCGGCACGCCCGCTGCCATTGATTCGGCCATAACCAAACCAAATCGTTCAGGAATAGTATTCAGGTGAAGAACTGCATAGGCCTCTTTAAGCAGTGCATCCCGCTGTTCGGGATTGACCGGCCCGATAAATTTTATGGATTTATCATTGATGTGGGGTTTGACTTCATTGTCAAAATACTGCTGGTCCTGGATGATACCTGCTAATATCAAGTCTATTCCTGATTTTTTCGCAACCTCGATTGCTAAATGGTAACCTTTGTCGGGGTGTATGCGTCCGTAACAGACAAGTTTGTCGCCCGGTTTTTCTCTGAACGTCAGATTAGAAAGGTCGATGCCGTTATAAACGGTTGCCAGATAGGGCAGTTCGCTGTCTCTGTCGGCGTCGCTGATAGAAACATAGTAAGTGTCTTTATGGTCCCGATAAACCCGCAGTATGTCCGATTCGGAGAAACCGTGTATCGTGGTTAGCATTGGTGTATTTATAAGCGGCAGATAGGTCAACGGCAGATAATCAAAATTGCTGTGAATAAGGTCAAAATCATCCGCCCGTTCCATAACCTTTGAAATATGCAAAGAAGTAGAGACCAGCGGTATTTGTGTTTTGTCTTCTTCGTAACCTTTATCGACCCAGCCGACAAGTTTGGCTTTTGTGATGGATTCTTTCGTGGCAAAGAGAGTGATGTTCTTCCAGCCGCGAGCGACAAGTCCCTCGGTGATATTGCCTGCGACAGTCTCCCAGGCGCCGTAGGCACGGGGGGGCGTTCGCCAGGCAACAGGGGCGAGAATCGCTATGCGCTTACTTTTAAGGTCCATCTTACCTCGTATCTCACTGGTTGAGATTCCTTTTTAGCTTTATGAAATATCTTTTACTTTTTGAACTTGTTTTTTTATTTGCTGGATATGTCCCCGTCCCAGAGCTTTTACTTCACAGCCCAGCTCGAAGTAGCGACGAATCTTATCATCGTCGAGGATGCCGAAACAATCAACCACAGCCAGCGGTGCACCTGCCCATTCGACTACCTTATCCGGCTCAAGTTTCAGATAAGGGGCGTGCGGAACGGCCAGTATGATTGCCTGAGCGTTTTTAATCGCGGCAGCAAGGTCATGCTGAATACGAACATTAACCAGCTCCTCCTGATTGCGGAAAAACCTTGCTAAGGAATGTCCGGGAGCGGGGTAAGTATCCTGTTTTTCCAGCTCATACCAGTGCTCAACATATGGGTCATGAACACGAATCTTGGCCCCCATCTCTGTTAGCTTTCTGACGATTTTTTCCGAGCCGCTGTAACGGGTATCACCCACATCCTTTCGATAACTTGCACCACATAAGAGCACAATCGAGCCCTCCGGCACCCGACCCATATTTCGCAGTGCATCCCTTGTCAGCTTGGCTGCGTGTAGACCACGGGTATCGTTTATATCAATAGCTTGTGTGGTTATCTTGAATATATCGTCATCAAAGCCGAGAATATGCTTATATGCCCAGTATCCGAGCCCCCCGTCCTTGGGAAGACAATAACCGCCAATACCGGGACCAGGAAAAATAATATTATTGTGTGTCGGCCGGACTTTAATTGCTTTGATAACCTTGGTTAGGTCAACACCGTTGCGCTCAGCAAACAAGCTCCATTCGTCAAGGAAAGCAAGAATAGCAGCTCTATAGGAGTTCTCAACGATTTTGGTTGTTTCCGATTCGATAGGGCGGTCCATAACGGTAAGTGGATATTCCTCGGTGTTTAGCACTTCATGAAGGAATTTTTCTACACGCTCTCTGGCTTCGGGATTACAGCCTGAGCAAACCCGCCAGAAATCTCGGATTGATGAAACATAATTTTTCCCGGGCATAACCCGCTCGAAGCTGTGTGCCAAAAGGGGCTCTGAATCTATACCGCGCAAAGAAAATGCTTTTTGCATAATGGGCAGTGCAACATATTCGGTCGTTCCTGGGGCAACCGTTGTCTCAATAAGCGTCAGGCACTTCGCCCGTATCTTCTCGCCGATTGTTTTCATAGTCGTCTCGAGGGCGCTCATCTCGACATTGCCGGTTCGCATGTTGCCGAGGTCATTTTTTGTGTAATCACATTGAATGTCAATGACCACACAATCTGCCAGTTTAAGGCAATCATTGTTGTAAGTGGCAACAAGCGTCTTTTTATCGAGAACGCATCGGGCTATCATCGGTTCGACTTCGGGGTCTTCTGCCTTTACAGGCGCTACTCCCCGGTTGAGAAGAGGAATCTTCCAGTAGCTTCGTGTGCTGGGCCGCTGACAGCCGATAACGAATTTGTTCGTTTTGCTGGTCTTTTTATCAACACTATCGGCTACGATAGCCGCCATAACCGCACCCACGAAACCTACACCCATCACCACTACAATTTCTTTGCCTTCGCTGCGGGCTGCCTCTACCAGCGATTCGATGCGATTGAACTCCGCATCGTATTCTTCAGCTTTCGGAATTTCAAATTTCTCTCCCGCCGGACTTACTGAATACTCTGCCATTCATAATACCTCGTTATGTTATGCTTTCTTGTGCACTTCTCTGCAGCAAAAGTGGTTATCTCTGGTGTGTGTCATCTGTCTGCTGTTATTTATCCCGGTTCCAACATCTGACCATTGGTATTCGGACACATCGATTAACGCCGAAAGTTTAACAATTTCCCCCGTAATATCAAGACTTTTAGTAAACGTTGGCGATATGCTGATATTAAAAAGGGCCGAAGGGGGAATGTGCTCGTGGTATGACATAATTTAAGCTAAAGAACGCCGAAAGTCATTTTGCCGGCTGGTTTGATGGTTTGCTTTGTTTTGGATTTGCAAGTGATTGCGGCTCAGCGACTTTTCTGTAGCCCATCGCTTTTATTAACTCCAGGACTTCAGTCCAGGTGGGGAAGGGTTTTGAGTTTTTCTTTTTATATTCATCGATGGCCATAAGAAATTCAAACTGCTCATCGGTCATCTGGCCTTCTTCAGCAGCTTTTCGTTCTTCGCCTATTCGCCGGCCTGGCCCTCGTCTGCGGTCTAAACCCAAACGCCTGTCAACAACATTTCCTCTGCGGTCTTTGTCGCTGCGCTGTTCTGGAAAATTATCTTTATCCATCTAAATAGGCTAACCTTATTTGCTTTAATTTAATACAAGCTGAAAGAAACGTAAAAGAATAATTAAACTCTAAAGGTAATATAGCTGCCGGCATATTGTGATAGCTTATATATCTTCACTGAAAAAGTTGTTGTCAAAATCATCTTCGATATCATTTTCCAGCGCAAAATCATAAAAATCGTCGTATGCATCCTGAGACTCTATTACCACAAGAGCTTCATCAAGAAATTCCTCAGGAACCATTACAGCTAAATTTTTTCCGTCTTCTCCGATGGTGCCGGTTTGTTGTTTAATGGCAGCAGGAATGTCATCGTTTTTCAGCAGGGTTTCATATTCTTTGGCCTCTTCCATTTTCTTGACATACGTTACAACAACAAGATCCTGGAGCTTAGTTTGCGATTTATGGGACTTATCCGGTTTCTTTGCCATTTTGTCTCTCCGAAACAAACACCAAACAATAACTTTTTACAATAGCGAAAAAACATCCTGTTTGGAGGTTGTCGTCAAAATGTATCAGCCAAATTATATAAAATCCTGAAATTGCCGAAAAATTAAGCCTGCTATCTAAATATTTATACACCTATTTTCGTCTATCGGTTCTGTAATCGGAAAAATTTAACGTTTGTAACCATTTTTTTGTTGCAAATCCCTAGCTATTTATATAATAGCAATACTTTAGAGCCCTGTTTATGAGAGTTCGCAAAGAGTTTTTATAGTAACGTGCCGGCTTCGAGGAGTTTCGGTAGAATTATTTTTGTTTCTTAAAACATGGAGAATTCTGTAATGGCAAAGAAAAAAGAATCTTTAATTGTGGTGAGTAAGATTAAGGCATATGTAAAGAGCAAAAAGATGATGACCTCCTCTGATGCACTTGGAACAATCAATGATGCTCTCTACGATATCCTTGATGCAGCTATCAACAGGACAAAAGCCAACAGGAGAAGCACGCTTAAACCTCAGGACATTTAAGAAACTGGCTTTTGAAGGAAAATAACTGCGCTGCAAACACAGCTAAATGGTAGATAACTTGTTTTGAATAAACAAGTTATGTTGTTTAGATGTGATTTTAGAGAAGCCGTTCAGCTACATTGGGCTGAACGGCTTGTTCTTATTGATTGAGGTATCTATAGACATCAAGTTATGGTTCTTCTGCTCAGGTTATAACTTATACGAATCTTAGAAAATATTTGCGATTGACCAGAAAAAACGGAGATTGTCAGGAAGTCTACCTGTTGCGAGTAGCTGTGGAGCATACATCAGCCTATAGTATTTAAATTTTAGAATTGGGATTATAGGTCTATTGCATTTTCCTTAGTGTATTTTTTCCTGAAATTTCATTTTTCATCTTGCCCTATAAAATTAGCTCTATTAGCATCAAAATTAGCGTTTTGGACAAAATCTATTGGACTTAACACTTCTAAAAACCCGATATAAATAGTGTAACAATTAAAAACAAAGTGTTTTTGAGCGGTTCGGATTAAGATTGGGTAAGCTCTTGCCGATACATTGCTTAGCGTTAGTTTATAAAGAGCCTGCCGATTGTGGAGATTTAGAGTAAGCACAGGCGACGAGTGCATAAATACAAGGTTTGTAACCTCTTTATTAACAATAAGATATAACGATAGGGAAGGGATATGAAGGTTTTAATGTTGGGTTGGGAGTTCCCGCCTTTTATTAGTGGTGGATTAGGAACAGCTTGCTATGGTCTTACCAAAGCAATGGATCAGCTTGGCATACAGGTAACCTTTATTCTCCCCAAGGTATTTGATACGGACTATACCACGCATGTGAAGTTGCTCACACCGGATACAAAGACATACGAGGAATCCTTCGATGCTGTTAAATGGAAAAACATCAAATTTCGCACAATTTGCTCTCCTCTTAAACCCTATTCAACACCTGAACTTTACAGCCAGCGGATTGAGCAAACGCTCAGTCACAAACAAAAAGCCCTGATGGGTATTTCTGAGGGTTCTCATTTAGAGGGGATTGATTATACCGGGGATATGTACTCCGAAGTTCATCGATATGCTGCAATTGCAACGAATTTGGCTGAAAACGAGGATTTTGACATAGTGCATGCACATGACTGGATGACGTATCCTGCAGCAATCGCAATTTCGAAGCTTAGTGGAAAACCCTTGATAACACACATTCATTCCACGGAGTTCGACCGCAGCGGTGAACATGTCAACCAGATGATTTACGACATAGAGAAAAAGGGTATGCACTCAGCAGACAAGGTAATCGCCGTCAGCCATTTTACGCGTAAGACAGTAATCAGCAGATACGGTGTTAGCGGCGATAAAGTCGAAGTAGTTTATAACGGCGTTGACCGAAGCGACAATGGAAACTGGCCTCTGGCTGAAACCGGTATTGAAAAAGACGAAAAAATCGTTCTTTTTTTAGGCCGAATTACGATGCAGAAAGGACCGGAATATTTTATTCAGGCTGCTAAAAAGGTCCTTGATGTGATGGATAATGTCAAATTTGTTATGGCTGGTTCGGGAGATCTTGCATACAGAACAGTTGAGATGGCTGCAGAACTTGGAATTGGGCACAAAGTCCTCTTCACGGGGTTCTTACGCGGCGAAAATGTCAAAAAAATATATCAAATGGCAGACCTGTATGTGATGCCTTCTGTCTCAGAACCCTTTGGAATTGCTCCTTTGGAGGCGTTGGACAATGATGTTCCTGTTATCATAAGCAAGCAGAGCGGCGTTTCGGAAGTCCTGACGCATGCTTTGAAAGTTGATTTCTGGGACATCGACGAAATTGCAAATAAGATTATAGCAGTATTAAAATATCCACCACTGCAGCTTACATTGCGGGATTACGGCAATTTTGAGATTAGAAAAATGCGCTGGACGGAAACTGCTGCCAGATGTTTAAAAATCTATGCAAAAACAATGGTCCCTGTCGGATGAGTATAGTTTGCCGGAAATTGGGCGAAAATAATAACTACGTTCAGGTAATAAAAATTTTGATTGCAGGATAAGTAATATGGCGTCAGTGTGTTTCTATTTTCAAGTTCACCAACCAATGAGATTACGGCATTATACGGTATTTGACAAACACGCACATTATTTTGACGAACAGAAAAACGCTGCTATCTGCAGGAAGGTAGCAAATAAATGTTACCTGCCTGCTAACCGCTTGATACTTGATTTGATTCGCAAACATGAGGGGAGATTCAAAGTTGCGTACGGGATAACAGGAACGTTGCTTGAGCAGCTTCTTGCATATGCGCCGGAGGTTATGAGTACTTTTGATGCTTTGGCTGAGACCGGATGTGTAGAGTTCCTTGCAGAAACGTACTATCACAGCTTGAGCTTTCTGTATTCGCGCCGGGAATTCCTTGAGCAGGTGAAAAAACACATCAAGACAATAGAATATTTTTTCGGCCAAACGCCTAAAGTCTTCAGGAACACGGAGCTCATATATAATAACAATTTAGCGGCACTTATCGAATCACTTGACAGCTTCGATGCTATCATAACGGAGGGAGCAGACCACATCCTCGGTTACAGAAGTTCGAATTTCGTATACCAGCCGGAAGGCTGCAAAAAACTGAAGCTCCTCTTGAAAAACTACTC
Source organism: Planctomycetota bacterium (assembly GCA_042576845.1). GTDB lineage: Bacteria > Planctomycetota > Phycisphaerae > Sedimentisphaerales > Anaerobacaceae > JBHPEQ01. Next base: position 4,005 of record JBHPEQ010000017.1, on the reverse strand, counting down.
TCTGAGTGATGATATTGCATTTAGATTTTCTAATCGCGACTGGCAGCAATGGCCTTTGACAGCAGAAAAATTTGCTCAATGGGTAAACAAGGTCAACGGTAACGGAAATGTAGTAAACCTTTTTATGGATTACGAAACATTTGGTGAGCACCAGTGGAAAGACACGGGTATATTTGACTTTATGCATCGTTTACCGGAGCAGATTCTCAAGCATCCTGATAACGATTTCAAAACACCGTCCGAGGTAGTTCACTCTTTCGACCCAATGGGGGTGGTTGACATTCCTCATCTGATAAGCTGGGCGGATACCGAAAGAGACGTTTCGGCCTGGCTTGGAAACGTTATGCAATCCAATGCTATCCACGAGCTCTATAACCTGGAAGATAAAGTTAAAAAAACCGGCAACGAAAAATTAATTGAAGACTGGCGAAGATTGCAGATATCGGACCATTTTTACTATATGTGCACGAAATGGTTTGCCGATGGTGATGTGCATAAGTATTTTAATCCTTACGATTCACCTTATGATGCTTATATTAATTTCATGAACATCCTCGGCGACCTTGGAAAACGCTGTATGAATAAGAAGTACATTATGGAAGTTCCTTCACGCCCGAAAAAAGAAAAACTGCTTGAGCAGACCGTAGCTTAATAAAAATGGTTTTGTTTGTACACGCCGGTTGAGATTTTCCATTGAAACTTTGAGCATACTTTACGGAGTAAATCGTGGCAGCCTGCCTTAATAAAAGAAGCTTTGAAATCACATCAATATCCTTTAATGGTGAACCTGTAGAGAATTTATTGAGCAGGGAATGGCTTTTAACCAATAATCGTGGAGGGTATGCTTCTTCAACGATTGTTGGCTGCAATACGAGAAGGTATCACGGATTACTCATCGGTTCACTAAATCCGCCGGCCGACAGGGTAATGGCGCTTGCCCAGTGTCTCGAAATGATAATATTTGACAAGCAAGACTCAAACACTCATAAAACACGAAATGTGGAATGCCAAAAAGTATTTAATCTTGCAACAGTTGAGTTCGAGGGGAAGTTTGCGCCGGAAAGTTTCAAATATATACGAAAGTTCCGTCATGATGGCGGGGTTCATTTTGAGTATTTTATCCCCAAACTTAAATTGACAAAATCGGTATATCTGCTTCCTGATGAGGATGTTGTTGTTCTTGTATATGATTTTACATCCGTTAAGAAGAGCGCAAGGTTTGTTTTACGGCCGCTTATCGGCTTAAGAAACTTTCACTTGCTGCAGAAATCCTATGCCTGTTTTCTTTCCAATCGAATTCCTGAGGGCTTGTTGGTTCGACACGATGTGCCGGATAGTTGTGGGTTGCTTCTAAACGCCCCTGCTATGGAATATAAAAAAGACCAACAATGGTGGTTTGACTTTGTATATCGCAGTGAAAAGCGGCGAGGTATGCAGTATACTGAGGATTTGTGGACACCGGGCTTTTTTCAGTGTGACATAGATTCGCCGGGAAAGATAATCATCCAAGCGGCTCTTTGCGGACCGGACGAAAGAAATCAAGAAAATCCAGGATTAAGCTCTGATATTAAAGAAGTTCAAAGAAGTGTGCTGCAGCACCAAAAAAATGTTATTTCCACAGCCGGAGCAAAGGATAAAAACCTTCAAATGCTTTCCCTGTCTGCTGATAAGTTTATTGTTAAAAGACAATCTGACCACAAACAAAGAACTACAATTTTAGCCGGTTTTCCGTGGTTCGCAGATTGGGCAAGGGATGCTTTTCTCGCACTTCCTGGGCTCCTGCTTGCAACAAGAAGATACGATGAGGCAAAGTCACTTTTGACCACCTTTGCGCAGGCCGTTGACGATGGTATGATTCCCAGTCGCTTCGACGACCAAAGCGGTACCGCTTATTTCAACAGTGTTGATGCTTCCCTCTGGTTTATTAATGCAGCTTTTCAATACCTTGTTTGTACGGGCGATTATAAAACTTTTACCCAGCATATTCTGCCGGCTATTCGATGGGTAGTTGATTCTTACCATAAAGGGACTCGCTTTGACATACACGCTGATGATGACGGCCTTATAACCTCACCAAATGAGCAGCATCAGTTGACCTGGATGGATGCCAAGTACAGTGGTGTAGCTTTCACTCCAAGATATGGAAAGGCAGTTGAGATTAATGCTCTCTGGTATAACAGTCTGTGCCGGCTTTCCAGCTTTTATACCGATAGAGATTCTGATACAAGCCGTCATTACGGTTCTATGGCGGATAAAGTTGCAACCAGCTTTTGCTGGCTTTTCTGGAACGACAGTGTTGGCTATCTGAATGATTGCATCTTACCTGACGGTTCGGTTGACTCGACTCTCAGGCCGAACCAGATATTTGCTGTCTCGCTGCCGTTCTCCCCTCTGAGCGATTCCCAGAAAAAATCAGTAGTTGAAGTTGTGCAGCAAAAACTGCTTACATCTTACGGACTTCGAACGCTTGACACCGACGACCCGCGATATGAAGGCAAATACCTTGGCTCACAGCAAGAACGTGACAGGGCGTATTACCAGGGCACAGTCTGGCCGTATCTGATGGGACCGTTTGTAGAAAGCTATCTAAAGGTTAATGACTTCAATAAAAAAAGCAGAAAAAAAGCACTTGAGTTTATCCAGCCATTACTGCAGTACCTAACCGAGGGTAACTGCCTCGGTAATCTGCCGGAGATTTTTGATGGTGACGCTCCTCATGAGTCCAGAGGTTGTATCGCTCAGGCCTGGAATATAGCCGAACTTATCAGAGTGTATCAATTGATAAACAGTTGAACATTCTGTATCGTATTTTTGAAGCACTGCAGCTCATAAAATATTCTATAGTTGAAGCCGTATCGAAAATACTATTGTTTCTCATTGCGTATTTATAGAGAAAATCCAAACCTTTTTTGGGAAAATGAAAAGCCGCATTTTTTATTGGAAACGGCAGTAGTATTAATTGATACTACTCGGCTTGAGAGAGAATTGCTTTCTTAACTTTGTTGATAAACTCTGATATGTCGGATAACATTTTATCTTTATCGTTTAGGTTCTCCTCAATCATTCTCACGATTTTTGAGCCGATTATTACCCCCTCAGCTCCGGTGAGGCTAAGTGCTGCCGCATGTTCGGGTTTGCTGATGCCGAAGCCAACACAGACCGGAACATCTGTAATCTTTTTCAGTTTATCTACAAGTCCTTCAACCTGAACCGATAGATTTTCTCTGCTGCCGGTAACACCCAGAACAGAGACAGCGTAAATAAAACCGGTCGTTTTGGAAGCGATGTTGTTCATTCTTTCCGTCTCTGTATTCGGCGTTACCATAAATACCGTATCCAGAGACGCCGATGTGGCTGCTCCGATAGTTTCATCAGCATCATCAATGCTCAAATCGGCAACCAGAACGCTGTTCACGCCTGCGTTATGAAAATCTTTAAAGAATTTATCCATCCCGTACTGATAAATCAGGTTGTAATACATTAAAAGCCCAATCGGAATGTCCTTGTAATCCTTAACCTTTTGAATAAATTCCAGAGCTTTGTTAACTGTCATACCGCTGGCGGCTGCGCGAATATCCGCCTTTTGAATCGTCGGGCCGTCTGCTATCGGGTCTGAAAACGGTATACCAAGTTCCAGAATGTCTGCTCCCGAGTCGATTGCTGTCTTTACAATAGCAAAACTTGTTTCAATATTCGGGTCACCTATTACAAAAAATGGTATCAAAGCCGCACGTTTCAATTCTGCAAAAACCTGCTTATAAGTTTTCATCGATTGCATCCTTATTTCAAAGGCCGATATTTTTCGACAATACCAACGTCTTTATCTCCTCTGCCGGAAAGATTGACCACTGCAATTGTATCCGAATTCAAGTTACCTTTTTGTTTGTATAAATATGCCAATGCATGTGCGCTTTCAAGTGCCGGCAGGATCCCCTCGGTTTTACTCAACAGCTCGAATATATCAAGAACTTCTTCGTCTTCTGCAGCGACGTATTCTGCTCTGCC
>JBHPEQ010000016.1:0-36350 GCA_042576845.1 Planctomycetota bacterium | reverse complement strand
CAGGCCGGGTCAGTTTGTGCAATTGGATTTATCGGCAGCGGCATTGCCGGTGAGTGAGTCGATGCCTGAAGTTTTATCCGATAGTGCGATGCGCTATATACTACTTCGCCGACCTTTTAGTTTCTGTAACGTTGCGGTTAAAAACGATGTAACGATGGTTGGGATTTTGTATTGTGTAACAGGGCCTGCGACTATACGGATGACGACGTTGTCTGCCGGTGACAGCGTCAGCGTGATTGGGCCTTTGGGCAATGGCTTTTGGATGCCGGAGGGAAAACAGCAGGCAGTTTTGATTGCCGGCGGTATAGGCGCTGCGCCTCTTGAGCATTTGGCGAAGTTTCTTACAGATGAGCATGCAGATGCTGACGTGGTTGCCTTTGTCGGTGCGAAGACAGCGAAAGAGCTGCCGTTTGAAAAACGACTTGATGAGATTTCCCAGGGTTTGGGCTTTTCGGTAGCGGAATTTGCCAGGTTCGGGATACAATCGACGGTTGCCACCGATGACGGCTCAGCCGGGTTTAAAGGGACGGTGACGGATTGTTTTTTGCAATGGCTTGAAAAGACAATATCTAAAAAGGAAGATATGATAATTTTCGCCTGCGGGCCTGAAGCGATGCTGGCTAAAGTGGCCGAGATTGCACGGAAGGAAAATATCGATTGTCAGGTATGTATGGAAAGGCGGATGGCCTGCGGGTTTGGTGTATGCCAGAGCTGTGCGGTTGAATGCAAAGTGGAAGGTTCGAGTGAAACGGTTTATAAGTTATGCTGTAAGGATGGACCTGTTTTCGACAGCAAGGAAGTAGTTTTTTAGTTCATAGTTCGTTGTTTTTAGCCGCTAATGGCGCAGATGTATCATTGTGAATAAAAATACCAAAAAAGCTATGTTATTTATCGGCCTGACCTTCCTGGTTAACTGGCTTCTGGCGACTCTGTTTTTTGCTTCTGGAGGCAGGTGGGGTACACCTGCTTCGATGGCAATGGCCGCCAGTTATATGTTTGTTCCAATGATTATGGCCATCATTGTCCAGAAGGTTATCTACAAAGAACCTATAAAGGGCCCCTTAGGGATTTCGTTTAAGTTAAATCGATGGTTTTTGGTAGCGTGGTTACTACCCCTTGTTATCGCTTTTGCCTCCCTCGGGGTCAGTTTGCTTTTCCCTGGGATCGAATATTCCCCGGGAATGGAAGGGGTGCTCGAGAGATTCGAATCTGTACTTACAGCAGAGCAATTACAGCAGATGGAAAACCAAGCCGCCATCTCTCCTGTACATCCCATTTGGATTGGCTTGCTGTTAGGACTTATTGCTGGTGTCACCATCAATGCGGTTGCCGGGTTTGGAGAGGAGTTAGGTTGGAGAGGGCTTCTCCAGAAAGAGTTTGGCCACATGGGTTTTTGGAAGTCATCCATATTAATTGGTGTAATCTGGGGTATTTGGCATGCCCCGATTATACTGCAGGGACATAACTATCCGCAGCACCCTGTAATAGGTGTTTTTATGATGACGGTTCTGTGTATTCTTCTTGCTCCAATTTTTAGCTATGTCAGACTCAAAGCAAACTCTGTCATCGCTGCCGCTATCATTCACGGTTCGCTCAATGCCACTGCAGGACTATCTTTGATAGCTGTTAAAGGAGGAAACGATTTAACCGTCGGCGTTACCGGATTGGCTGGTTTGATTGTTCTTGCTTTCATGAATGTTGGCCTTTTATTATATGATAGTGTCATAGCTAAAAAGCCTCTTATGGTATGATGCGAGTTGTTTTTGTTGTGCAGATATGGTATTTTCAGTGAAAAAATGGGAGATATTGTTAATATTTCGGTTGATTTTGCGGGGATTCGGCTGGCAAATCCGGTATTTACGGCCTCGGGGACGTGCGGGTATGCAGATGAGCTGTTTGATTTTATGGATATTAATTCGCTGGGCGGGTTTACTACGAAAAGTATCACGCTCAAGCCCAGAAAAGGCAATCCTACGCCACGAATTATTGAGACGGATTCCGGGATGCTCAATGCGATTGGCTTAGCGAATATCGGGCTGGATGCTTTCATCGAAGAGAAATTACCTGTTCTTGAAAAATTATCAACCGCCGTTTTTGTGAACGTGGCCGGTGAAACTATTACCGATTATGTGGCGGTAGCTGAGCGGCTTGCAAACGAGCCGGCGATAGCGGGTTTCGAGCTTAATATCAGTTGTCCCAATGTGGAAAAAGGCGGGATAAGCTTCGGGACAGAGCCGAGACAGGTAAAGGAGATTACTTCGGTGGTGAAAAAAACAGTCGGCCAAAAAGTTTTAGTTGTCAAATTGTCCCCTGCTGTTACGGATATCAGCCTGATAGCCCGAGCGGCGGTTGAAGCCGGCGCCGATGCACTTAGCCTGATAAATACATTCACGGCGATGGTGATTAATATAGAAAGTCGCAGGCCTGTTTTAGGCAATAAGACAGGCGGGCTATCGGGGCCTGCAATAAAGCCAATAGCGGTGTATCTGGTAAATAAGGTTTATAACGAGGTTGCAAAGGACGCCGGAATACCGATACTTGGTATGGGCGGAATAAGGACGGCTTCGGATGCTGTTGAATTTATCATTGCGGGAGCAACGGCGGTTGGTATCGGTACAGCGAACTTTATTGAGCCGAGTTGCGCTGTAAAAATTATCGAAGGCATTAAAAAATACTGCGTTCGCAAGAAAATAAAAAATATCGAAGAACTGGTTGGAACACTTAAGGGACACTAAGATGGAATTGCTAAAGTTATTGCGGGATTACTTTCCGACGGCGGTTTTTACGGGCAAGTGCCTGGTTTTCATAAGCGAGGACCGGCGTGTCGAGCTTACCGAGCATAAGGAAAGCGACTTCAGCAAGTCGGGTGGCGAGCCATCGGTCATTCGAGTCAGGATATTTAAGAAGGCGCTTAACGGAGAGTTTGTTCCGGGCCATTACGAGGATTTTCAGCTTTCATCACTCGGCGAGTTAGCTGAGCAGATAGAAAAATATATTCAGATGGCAATCGGTAAAAACATTAACGAAATTATTGAATAGTTAACTCGGCGAATTCGCCTTTCTGTAAAATGTGCAAACAGGTCTACGGGGTAAAGCCGGGATTGTTTTTTTAATGTCGGAATTTGAGATAGAAGAAAGTGACGGTGGTGTTGTTTTAGCTGTTAAGGTTGTGCCCGGCAGCAGCAGGACGGCTGTGGCGGGTCTGCTCGGCGGAAGGATGAAGGTGAAAATTGCATCGGCACCGGAAGGGGGCAAAGCCAATCGGGAACTGGTCGGATTTCTGGCGAAAGAACTGGGCGTCAAAAAGAACTGCATTAGTATAGCGTCAGGCCTTACGAAGCCGGTCAAAAAAGTTACAATTTCAGGGATATCGACCGAAGCGTTACTAAAAAAGCTGAAGTTGAACAGGTAGGTTTGCGTTAATGACTGAAAAAACAAATTTGCTCCTGGAGGACCATCCTATAGAGGAGACTTCACTTAAATATATGCTGAAGCTGGCGGGGCCAATGGTAGTAACGACTACATCGTTTACTATTATGCAGTTTGTGGATAGATTTATGGTCTCGCGTTTAGGTACGGAGGCGTTAGCTGCTATTTTGCCGGCCAGTTTTGCAAGTTTTGTTCCAGCGAGCCTTGTAATGGCAGCAATGATTAGTGTCAATACATTCGTGAGCCAGAGCCTTGGAAGAAGCGAAAAACACGAGTGCTCAAACTACTGCTGGCAGGCGATATATATGGGGCTGTCGTTTTCTCTGGTAGTTTTGGCCATTATGTGGCCGACTGCGCCGTGGATATTCAGGACATTGGGGCATGAGCCGGCGGTTGTTGATTTGGAGGTGATATATCTTCGGATAATATTGTATACACACTTTCTGATGGTTTTTGTCTGGTCAAGCAGTCAATTTTTTATGGGGATTCATCGGCCGATTATTACGATGTATGCAGCGTTGTGTTCACAGATAGTCAATGTCGCAGCAAACTATATATTGATATTCGGCAAGTTCGGTTTTCCTGCGATGGGAATTGCCGGTGCCGCCTGGGGGACATTTATAGGCACAAGCATCGGTGCAGGTATACGGATGTTGGTGTTTTTGAATGGGGACATAAATTCAACCTTCAAAAGCAGATTGGCAATGAATGTTGATTTTTCCAAAATGCGAGATTTGTTAAAAGTGGGATTTCCGGCCGGTTTTGGCTTTATGATAAATATGGCGGGCTGGGCGATTATATTGTTCGGGCTCGTCGGAAAATTCGGTAAAGAGTCATTAGCCAGCACAAGCGCCGTTTTTTCGTGCATGAACGCTTCATTTATGCCCATTGTGGGCCTTGGGACCGCTTTAACGGCGGCGGTGGGTAAGTCAATAGGCAGAGGCAGAAAGGATGTGGTAATAAAGCAAACCAACGTTTGCCTGAGAGTGGCACTTATTTACATGGGTTTTGTAGGGCTTTGCTTTTTTGTTTTCAGAAATGATTTAATGACCTTTTGGTCATCTGACGATGAAGTAATCAAAATAGGGACGAACATATTTGTATTTGCGGCAATATTTCAGATATTCGATGCTGTTCTTCTTACATATAACAACGCTCTTCGAGGAGCGGGCGATACTTTGTGGCTTGCGGCCGTTGAGACCTTGGCCTCGGTAATAATAATGGGCCTTGGCGGCTTTTGTATGTTGAGGTTTTTTCCGGAGTTTGGTGCTCGTGGACCCTGGTCTGCAGCAACCGCTAAAATTATTGCGGTTGCATTCGCAAACCGCTGGAGGTTTAAGAGCAACAAGTGGATGAAAATAGATCTATTTAAACGCCGGGCGATTGGCGCCCCCGTCGAGATAGATGCGGTTATTGAGTAGTTTTAGAAATCAGTGTATAGTGGTTATCATGAAAAAGTATTTGTTAGTAACAGTTCTATCGCTGCTTTTCATAAGGGCCGAGTGCCTCTGTGAAGAGCCGCTGGCGAACGAAAACAAGACGGGCCTTTACGTCAAGTCAATAGAGCAGATGCTCCGGCTTGCTCCGGATGAGATTGATTTTGCAACCGCGGCTTTGATTATCTCTGAAGAATGGAGCGAGCTTGTGCATGGTCGAAGGTATCTTACTGAACTGGATGAAATGGCTTACGAAATACGCACCAGGGCCGCAGAACAGGGCGTCGCCGGAAGCTACAAGACAGTTGAGGTTATAAACAAATATTTGTTCGAGGAGCTCGGTTTCAGGTCAATTCCTGAGGCACACAAAGCCGACGATTTATTTCTGCATATAGTTATGGATAAAAGAAGGGGTTATTGTCTCGGCCTTTCGATTCTTTTTCTTTCGATTGGGGAACGGCTGGGGCTTGCCTTGTATGGTGTGGTCGTTCCGGGGCATTTCTTTGTCAGATACGATGACGGTCATGTGCGCTTTAATATAGAGACGACCTCAAAGGGGGGATTTGCTTCCGATGAACACTATATAAAGAAATTCAAGGTTTACCAGGTCAGTGAGGATAGTGTTTATATGCAGAGTCTGGACAAGATGCAGGTGCTGGGGTGCCTTTTTAACAATCTTGGTAATACTTACCTCGAAGTTGGAAATATAGACAGGGCGTTTTCGGCTCTTGAGGCAGCGGTCCGGATAAATCCAACCCTTGCTGAGTCGCGCACCAATCTCGGCAACGTTTATCTAAAAAAAGGATACGTTAGTGATGCGATATATGAATACGAGTCCGCGCTGCAGATTAATCCGAATGCAGCTCAGGTGCATAATAATCTTGGCAACGCATATCTGAAACAGGATTGGCTTGACGGTGCGATTTCCGAATACCGACAGTCGCTTCGCCTGGACCCGAACTATATAGATGGATATAAAAATCTTGCTCACGCCTACTGCAGGGCCGAGAATTTTGTGAGCGCCGGCTCAGTTCTAAAAGAAGCGATTCTAATGAAGCCGGGTGACAGTAGTCTTTACAGAGAACTCGGTGACGTTTACGCCAATGCCGATGAATGCCACAAAGCGCTGTCAGAATATCAGAAGGCGTTGAGTATAAAGCCGGGATTTGCCCAAGCACATTATGGGATGGGGCTGTGCTATAAAACGCTTGGTAAAACCGAAGAGGAAATTTCGGCCTACCAAAAAGCGCTGGCGTTCGAACCTGATATGGTGGAGGCTTTGGCAAATCTCGGAAATGTGTATTTTGAAAAAGGCGACTACGCCCTGGCAATTAAAAACTATAATCGAGCAATCCACCTCACACCCCAAGACGGCAACCTTCATTATAATCTTGGTTCTGCCTATTACAATACAGGCGATTATGAACAGGCCGTGGAAGGATACAAAAATGCAATTGAGATTGAGCCGGAAATGAAGGATGCACACAAAGGACTGGGGATGGCGTATTATAATCTCAGTAATTACGATTTGGCGTGGCATCATCTAAAATTGGCCCAAGAACTCGGGGCGGAGGTCTCGAAAGAGCTGCTTTCGGCTATTGAAGATGAGTTGCAATAGTTTGCCGCAATAAAAACCAGCAAGTAACTTCGTTCTCCGCTGTTGAAAGCCCATACCGGATTTCAGCATAGTTCCGTTTAACAGCAAATCGGCCAACAGCAGAAAGAGGGTTCATTCCAAACCAAAGCATCATCATCTACAAAATCGTTGAAATTGTGAGCGGGTGAGTGTATAATGAATTTGCTTAGGTTTTAGTAAAACCAAATTTTGTGCGTGTAAATAATTACAAATGGAGGATAAGCTGTGAGATTATTTAAGCAATTCAGTTCATTATTATTCGTAATAGCGTTCTGCGTTAGCGCTTTCGGTCAGGTTGAGCCCAACGAGCTTTCAGCATACTACGGCTTTGAGGAGATGGAGCTCATCAAGCTACAAGATAATTTAAGATGTCTAAGGGTGGCCGATTTTAACGGTGACGGCAGAACGGATATTGCTGTAGCCAACAATAGAGAAGCCAAGATAGAGATTCTTATCCAAACCGAATCGATTTCTCCCGCTGATGAGTCTTTGGTTGTCGACCCTGAAGATATAAACGTAAATGCTTTGAAGACCCCCAGCCGTTTTGACAGGCAAAGTGTCGGTGTCTCTCAGATGATTTACTCTCTGGTATGCAGCGACCTTAACTCTGACGGCCTGCCGGATTTGGCGTTTTATGGTGACCCTAAAGGTTTGTATGTATTCTTACAAAAGCCCGGCAAAGAAAATGTCTCGAAGAGCTTAACCTGGCAGAGGAGTGAAAAAATAGAAATTGATGAAGGTCTGGTAACGCCTAACGGACTCATATGTGCAGATTTGAATAAGGACGGAGCCGACGATTTGGCTCTGGCGGGCCGGGATTGTGTCTATATCATTGAGCAGACCGAAGATGGTTCATTGGCAGAGCCGGTCAAATATGATGCGATGTCTCAAATACTGGGGATGGATGTCATTGATTTGAACGGCGATAGTATTAATGACCTGCTGCTTGCAACGAACAACCTTGAAAAACCGATTCACGTGCGTTTTGGTCTTGAGACAGGAGAGCTTGGACCGTTGAGGGAGTTTTTCATTGAAAGGCCGTATGCGTTGGAGTTCTGTGATATTGACGGTGAGGCCGGCAACGAAATCCTGAGTATCGACTATAAAAGCGGCAGACTTACCTGTTATAAGTTTTCCGTCAGGAGCGAAGAAAGTTCCGAGTGGCCGATTTTGTTTTATCCACTCCCTTCGGGCGAGGGCTCTTCAGAACGCGATATGGCCATTGGTGATTTTGACGGCGATACTCTTGTTGATTTGATGGTCAGCGACCCTGCGGCGGCGGAGCTTATTTTCTATAAACAGGTTTCCGGTATTGGACTGGCGGAACCCGTAAGGTTTCCGGCCTTCAGCGATATTGAAAGTTTGTCTTCCGCCGATACGGATGGCGACGGAAAAGTCGAAATCGCAGTTCTAAGCGTCAAGGAGAAAATTATCGGCAAGGCGGAATTTGAAGGCCAGAGATTGTTATTTCCTGAGCCGCTTGAAATCTCAGGAGAGCCGCTTGCGATGGAGTTGGCGGATGTTGACCTTGACGGCGGGATAGATTGTCTCTACATATCCAAAGATGCCAATGACCTCAGACAGATGAAGGTGATTTACAATCTTGGCACGAGCAACCGAACGGATACCGGCCTGCAGCTCAAAGAGCTTTCGTCAAATCCAGACGGCTTGAAAGTTCTGGATGTCGACCAGGACGGTCTGCAGGATGTTTTGGTATTTGTCAAATACTCCCTTCCCCTCCTGATTCGTCAAACATCCAGGCGCCAGTTTGAAAGAGTTGATTCGCCGCAGGCACAGATGAGTTTGATTAAAGACGCCGCTCTTCGAACAATTGCTGTTGCAGATATTAACGGCGGAGGGGGCGATGAGCTTTTGGTGGCACAAAATAATTTTGCCAGGTCCCTGGTTTTCTCCGACCACAAGCGGTGGGAAATAATCGACCAGTACAACGCCAGGAGCAAAGAGAATAATGTCTGGGCGGTCGGGGCTTTCAGCATCTTTGATGACGAACAGCAGGGCAGACCTTCTGTTTTTCTGCTTGACGGTCAAAAAGGTCGGCTTCAGATACTAAAGGCAGGCGAGGACGAGACATATCGCTTTGAGAAGGAAATTGACGTCGGCAACTGGAACTCGGCGGAGCATTTGAAAATGCTTTTTGCACCTCTTACCGGCAGCGAGGTTAAAAGTATTGTGCTTTTCGACGGTGATAAGTTTGCGCTCGTAACAAAGGCGGGAGAAGAAGAACGCTATGCACAGCTTGAACCTGTATTCAATTATGAAACAAAGATAAAGAATGGCAGATACGGCAACCTGACAGTCGGCGACATAAACGGCGACGCCCAGACGGATATAATTATGGTCGAATATGATATAGTGGAACACAAGGGTAATCACTTTGAGATTCTCGCATTGGATTCCGAGCTAAAGCCCATACCTGCGATGCGATTCAAGATATTTGAGCAAAAAAGTTATCGCGGCAGTCGAAATGGCGGGAGCAAATCGGTTCTTGAGCCGCGGGAATTAGAAGTGGCCGATGTTACCGGCGACGGTAAGGACGACCTGATATCGGTTATTCACGACAGAATCATTGTGTATCCCCAAGACTGAATCGGCGGTCATCACCCATCTCGTTCGGTGAAGGCAAAAAAATGACGGGCAGGAAAAGCAAGGTAATTATTGCTATGAGCGGTGGGGTAGACAGCTCCGTCGCAGCGGCTCTGCTGCTTGAGGCGGGCTTTGATTGTGCGGGGGTTTATATGATTACAAGCCAGGAGTCCGCCGAGTCAAAGAAAAACGCCGTGCAGGTTGCTGAAAAGTTAGGACTCACACTTTACGTTCAGGACTTTTGTGCGGAATTCGAGTCCGTTTTTGATTATTTCTGCACTGAATACAGCAAGGGCAGAACCCCCAATCCCTGCGTTTTCTGCAACAGGTATATCAAGTTCGGTAAATTGCGGGATTTTGCTCGTCAGAAGGGGGCGGATTATCTTGCCACCGGCCATTATGCAAGGATTATTAAGAACAAAGAACACAATAGTCTGTATAAAGGGCTTTCTGAGGATAAAGAGCAGTCATATTTTCTGGCGATGGTGAGGAAAGAAATCCTATCCTATATCATCCTGCCTGTGGGAGAATACTCGAAGCAGGATACTCGCCGGATGGCGGAAGAGTTTGGTCTGGATTGTGTAAATAAGCAAGAATCTCAGGAGATATGTTTTTTGCCGAAAAATTGGGTCAGCGTCCTCGAACAGCGGCATCCTGAACTTGTGCACAGTGGTAATATTGTTGACAGCAAGGGAAAGGTTCTGGGCAGTCATAAAGGCGTGCATCAGTTTACAATAGGCCAGCGCCGGGGACTCGGCGTCGCAAAGGGGCGCCCCTTTTATGTTACGAAGATTGATGCAGAGGAAAATACCGTTACATTGGGACCGAAACCAGAGGTTATGCACCGCAGCTTTTTAGCGAAAGACCTTAACTGGCTTGCAGATGAACCGGCAGACAGTTTTCGAGCAAAAGTGAAAATACGGTATAATTCGAAAGGTTCTTCGGCGACGGTTTATCCTGAACAAACAGAAGGCGTCAGAGTTAAGTTTGATGAGCCGGTTTTGGCTGTTACCGCCGGTCAGCTCGCTGCTTTTTATGTGCGGGATGAAATCGGCGAAAGAGTCATAGGAAGCGGTTGGATTGAAAAAGTAATTGAATAAAAGTAGATATGGAAGAAAAGGATAACATATTGGACCTGCTCAGAGCCGAGGGCAGCCAGGCGGCTCGCAAGCTGCGACGGGCGGTAATACTTCAGCCGGGCGCAATTGGTGATTGTATATTAACGCTTCCTTTGGCAAAGTTTATGAAGGATTCTCTTGATTTGGGCAGTGTCGATATTATGGGCCACACCGAGTATACCGGCATCCTGCCGGGAAGAACCTGTATTAACGGTACGCGGTCAATAGACCTGCTGGATTTACATCGGCTGTTTATGGAAACGAGTGCATTTGATGTTTCAGATGGAGATACATTAATGTCCGCTTTCCGTGAGTATTCGTGGGTAGCAACATTTCTTGGAGAGCCAGGCAGCGATTTTGAGCAGAACCTGATTTTTACTATCAACTGCACTCACAGTGCCGATGTTATAACATTGTCGCTTAAGCCGCCGAAGGAGTATTCAAAACATTTAACGAAATTTTACATAGAGGAGTGTGTGGCCCAGGCAGGTTTATCTGCTGAGCAAAGCGGCATTAACATAAACGAAATTCTTATAAGGTCGAGCGAATCGGACATCGATGAAGGTCGAGTTGTGCTCAGGGATGAAGGCGTTGACTTTTCAAAAAAGATAATCTTTATACACCCCGGCAGTGGTTCGAAGGAGAAATGCTGGCACTTAGACAATTTTTTAGCTGTGGCTGAGAAGCTCGCTTCGCAGGGAAAGGATGTGATATTTCTGCTTGGTCCTGCTGAGCTTGAGCGATTCAGTAAAGACAAGCTGAAGAAAATAAAACAAGCCAGCAGGTGCCTTACGGACTTGTCTTTGAAACAGGTTCTGGGTGTATTAAGCTGTGCCGACAGCTATCTCGGCAATGACAGCGGCATTACACATCTTGCGGGTGCGTTGGGAGTCAAAACAATCGCAGTTTTCGGGCCGACGAATCCCGCCGTTTATAAGCCCATCGGGCCGGCTGTAACAGTCCTGGAAGATGATAGAGCATCTTTTGCGAAAAAACCCTCAGCTAAAATGCAGCAAAGGCTGCTTAGTATTCTTACGGGATGATATAAGCAAAACCCAGCCACGCTGGCTCAATAAAATTTTCCGTTTCTTTTGGACAGGAATATGAACTCGGCAAATGAAAATCTGAAATCTTCCAATGCCTTTATAGAGGCCTGCAAATATCTACCGGGCGGAGTAAACTCGCCTGTAAGGGCCTTTGGCGGCACCGACTTGAAGCCGCTTTTTATCGAGCGTGCAGCAGGTTCGAAAGTCCGGGATATTGACGGCAATGAATATATCGACTATGTCGGTTCCTGGGGGCCGATGATACTCGGACACGCCCATCCAGAGGTTGTAAAAGCTGTTGAAGAAGCGGCGAAAAAGGGCGCTTCATTCGGGGCGCCAACTATAGCTGAAAGCGTGCTGGCAAAAAAAATCATTTCCACTTTTGATTCCATTGAAAAAGTTCGTCTTGTAAGCAGCGGCACCGAAGCTGTAATGACGGCTGTCCGGCTGGCACGTGCATATACCAAAAGGGACTTAATAATTAAAATGAGCGGCTGTTATCACGGCCACAGCGATTCACTGCTTGTTGCCGCCGGTTCAGGGCTTGCTGAGGGCGGTATTGCCTCCAGTGCCGGTGTGCCGGGTTCTCTTGCGAAGCTGACCTGTGTGATACCTTATAATGATACAGAAGCTGCGCAAGCCGTCTTTGAGAAAAATAAAGGCAAAATTGCAGCAGTTCTTGTCGAGCCGATAGCTGCAAATATGGGTGTTGTGCCGCCGGCTGACGGTTATTTGCAGAAGCTTCGTCGTTTATGTGATAGTGAAGAGTCCCTGTTGATATTCGACGAGGTGATAACCGGTTTTAGAGTAGCCCCCGGCGGAGCACAGCAGCTTTACAATATTAAAGCGGATATTACCTGCTTAGGGAAAATCATAGGAGGCGGTCTGCCTGCAGCCGCTTTCGGCGGCAAAGCCGACATTATGAATTTGCTTGCACCGCTTGGGCCAGTCTATCAGGCGGGGACGCTAAGCGGAAACCCCATAGCTACAGCGGCGGCAAATGCAACCCTTGATATTCTGAGCCGGGATGATTGTTATGGCAAACTCGAATCTTCAGGAGCAGCTTTGGAAGCCGGCCTTGCAGATGCCGCCCGAAGCTGCGGTATACCCCTGACAATCAATCGGGTGGGGTCGCTGATGAGCTGCTTTTTTACTGATAAGCCGGTGCGAAATTTTTCTGATGTGCAGAAAACCGATATAAGCCGGTTCAAAAAATATTTTACAGCAATGTTGAATCAAGGCATTTACCTGGCTCCGAGCGCTTACGAAGCAATGTTCATCTCTCTGGCACACACGAAAGAGGATATCGAGAAAACAATAAAAGCTGCGAAAAGCAGTTTCAGGCAAATAAAGGGCGAAAAATAATGCTCAACAAAGGTGCAAATTTCTTGCATTTAAGGCCGGCACAAAACATAATACTAAGCAGTTTTATGGCTGATGTAAGAACTTTATGAAAAATAATTCAATTATTGTAAGAACAACCGATTGTCCAACAGTTATTATCTATGTAATTTGAATTTGAAGAAAAAGCATAAGCTTAAATCAGGAGGCCGGAAATGAACGGAGAAGAAGACCAGAAAAATATGGTTGATACGACAGACTGTCTTGAGGCCGTGGGAGTCTTTCGAGGCTGGAAAAACTTTTTGTTTATAATCATAATCTGCTGCCTTGTGCTGCTGCAGGTGTCTTTCTGGCTTGTAAATACAAACCTGGTCAAAGCCGAAGAGCAAGCCGAAGCAAAGGCAGTAGAAACAGCGATTCTGGCATCGCCTGAAGTTGCGCCGCCCCCGAAAGTTACGCATCCTGATGCAAAAGACCTTGCTGTCCCTCCGGAAGAAAAGCAAACAAGGCAATCGCCTGAAGTGTCGAGTAAAATAGAAAAAGCTGCCGAACAGGTGGTTGCGAAACCGGAGGAACCGGCAGCAAAGCTGGGCCAGTCGAATGTTGCAGAGACAGCGACAGAAGAAAAACTAAAGCAAGAAACCGAAACTGCCTTTTTCAATATAACGACTCAACAGTTATCCTGGCTTATCCGTTTTCTTAACTTCATCCTTATTTTGGCTGCCGTTCTTTACTGCCTGACGATGCTTTTCACCTTAAAGGTTTCGATGCTTGGCAGGATAGGCGGGATAAACCACATATCCAGAGCATTTTTCTTTTCGGTTTTGGTGCTTGTCTTCCTGCTGCCCTGGCAGAAATGTTTCCAGGACATTGTGGCCGGCGTAATGTTTACTCCTGAGGAATTACTACGTGCCTGCAAAGCTGTTAAAAGCTGCAATATCACCGGAGCGGTTTTGTTTTATCTTCGGTTCGTCGGCTACTGGCTTTGGGTTGTGCTGCTGCTGATATTGTCTCAAATTCGCAGCGCACGGTGGGCAAGGGCTACTCTTCGCCGACTTGAGGTAATATAGCTTCTGTGCAAAGCAAAAATCGGCTTTGTATAAGAGGGTGTTTTGTAAAGTTGTTTATCTGTTCTAACTAACTTTATTTTACAGTTTTTTTATTGTTGGAACTGGACAGCGACTACATCAGTCAGGTCGGTTCTTTTGCTTTTAGGTATAAGAATTGTCAGAGTTTGGTCATTATAGGTATAATTCAGGGGCTCGCCGGTTCGAAGCAGTTTAACAGCTACGGGTTTTTCGACATCCTGAACAACGATTGGCTCGTCCCAGGTTTCACGTCTGTAATCGGGGTGCAAATACCATATATTTTTCTTGATAGTGATTGGAACATTACTTTTTTCCGGATATGGTCCGCCACCTGTGATGCCGAAAACAGATTCGCCGCTGTGTTTCATCCATTCCGCCATTTCTGTACATTTGTCATAAAACTGCTGCGGCATCTGCCCATCGGGGCGAGGGCCGACATCCAGCAGTAAATTGCAGTCCCAGCACCGGCACTTTGCCAATAAATACAACAACCAGCCGGTATCTTTCAATTCTTCAGAAACTTTTGGGTCGCCATAATTCCATAAGCCATAGGGCCAAATTTCACACAGTTCAATCCACCAGCCGTTTTTTCTTGCCTCTTTGATGTATTCGTATTTGAAATGCTCCTGGCATTCAGGCGTGACAAAATCTCCGCCTCCGCCACGATTATTGATGATAATTCCCGGATTAATTTTGCGCATTTCCTCTGCAGTAACAGAGCCTCCGCCGTCCCACCACCAAATATCAATGTTGCCGTAGTTATTGAGTAATTCAAATATTTGCCCTCGCCTGAATTCCCTGAACTGCTGCCTCCACTGGGGTGTCCTTTTAGGGAGATTATCCACGCGCTCGTGTTTGTAGTTGATGAAATAATTATCTCTTTTTACCGGCTCTTCTTCAGATTTGCCAAAATAGAAATTAATATATTCCCTCTCGTAATACCAGTCAGGCCCGGAATAATAAAATCCTACTTTTAAATCGTTTTTACGGCACGCTTCGACGTATGGCCTGATAAGGTCCCGGCCGTTCATATATTGCCTCGTACTCATCTCGCCGTATTGGCTGGGCCAAATAGCATAGCCAATATGCTGCCTGGCGGTTAATACAGCATATTTGAAACCGGCTGACTTCGCTGCTTTCATCCATTTATCAGGGTCGTATTTTTCGGGATTCCACTTATCAGCTAATTCAAAGTACTCTGTGGGGCTGCGGAAGTCCGCTTTCATCCATCCCGGTTTTTCTTCAAATAAAAAGCAGGTCCATACGCTGGCATGATGCAAACATGACGGGTCATAGTGTATAAATAGTCCCAGGCCGGCGTCGGGAAACCATTGCGCATCCGGATGTGTCGTTCGCTCAGTTCTAAGTCTCAACTTATTAGGCAGCTTGACGTTTTCCTGTGCCTTCGTCTGTGCCGCAGCAACAAATATAATGGTCGCTGCAAGGATTATCGCCAAATATTGTTTTGCCATTTTAGCCATTTTCACAACCTCCAAACTAACTGGAACTATGCTAAAATAATATTCGTTATAAAAGCTTATTATTTGTTATAACAAACTTAAATTTAAAACATCTGCCACGAAAACTTAACAGCTACTACATCTGTCAGGTCAGTTCGTTTACTCTTCGGTATAAGGATAGTCAGAGTTCGATCATCATAGGAATAATCCAAAGATTCACCGGTTCGCAGCAGTTTAACAGTTGCGGGTTTTTCGACATCCTTGACAACGATTGGCTCGTCCCAGGTTTGGCGTCTGTAATCCGGGTGCAAATACCAGGTATCATTTATTACATCACCCTTAATTGTGATTGGGACATTACTTTTTTCGGGATATGGTCCTCCGCCGGTGATTCCGTAAACGGATTTGCCGCTATGCTTCATCCATTCCGCCATTTCCGCACATTTGTCATAAAACTCCTGGGGCATCTGCCCATCAGGACGAGGGGCGACATTCAGCAGTAAATTACTGTCCCAGCACCGGCACCTTGCCAATGAATACAAAACCCATCCGGTATTTTTCAGTTTTTCACCTTCTATGTCGTTTTGATAAAACCATCCGCCCTGGCTCCAAAGCTCGCACAGTTCAATCCACCAGCCGTTTTCTCTTGCGTTTTTGATATATTCGTATCTAAACTGCCCGAAAGTTTCAGGCGTGACGTAATCGCCGTAACGTCCGCCACGATTATTGACCAAAATTCCCGGCTGAAGTTCGCGAATTTCTTCTGTGCTGAAGGGTGCACCGCTATCCCACCACCAAATATCAATCTTGCCAAAGTCCCGGAGTAATTCAGAAATCTGCCCGCGCAGGAATTTGGTGCGCTTCTCGCTCCAGCCTTCCGGACGTTCGGGGAGTTTATCCACACGTTCGTGTTTGTAGTTGAAGATTATCCTGCCTTTTCTTTCCCGGGATTCTTCTGATTGGCCAAAATACCAATTGATGTATTCCCGGTCGTAATACCAGTCCGAGCCTGAAAAGTAGAATCCTGCTTTCATATCGTTGTTTCGGCATGCTTCGAGGTAAGGGGTTATGAGGTCCCGACCGTTCATATGTACACGCGTATTCATCTCGCCGTGCTGGCTGGGCCAAATAGCGTAGCCCAGATGAGGCTTGGCGGTTAATACTGCATAATTGAATCCCGCAGCCTTCGCTGCTTTCATCCATTTATCCGGCTCGTATTTTTCGGGATTCCACTTATCAGCCAGTTCCCAGAATTCCTCAGGGCGCCGGTAGGGTTCGTCTAACCAGGCCGGTTTCTCATCATATATCCTGGTGGACCAGGAACTACCGGTCTCAGGATGTGCACTATTAACGCCCCAGTGCATAAACAGTCCTAAGCCGGCATCGGGAAACCATTGGGCGTCCGGATGCGTAGTTCTTTGACCTCTGAGCAGAAATTTGCCCGGTATGTTGAGCTTAGCTGCCTCCGATTCTTCGGCATCCTGTGCCTTTGTCTGTGCTGCAGCAACAAGCATAACGGTCGCTGCAAGAACCATCGCCAAATATTGTTTTGTCATTTGCGCCATTTTTACAACCTCCGATTTATCTGAACAGAAAACTAATTCGAAACGTTTTTTTTCTCCGGCCATTATAATAAAAAAGTGCTCAAAGTGTTAACTTAAATATCAATTCCCGCTGTTTGGGATATTGCTCCAGCAGTTCTTCCCTTTGAGCTAATTCAAAATCCTCATATTCAAACCCCGGTGCTGTTGTCGTCCCCATAAGTGCGAATCTGCCGTCCTTGTCCAGGAACAAGCCCTGCCAGGTGTCGGCCGGAACTGCTACCTGTATCTTTTGGCCTTTTATCACATCTTGGCCCAACGTGATAACTTCGTTGGAACCGTCAGGATGAAGTTGAAGCATCGTCACGGCATCGCCAAGGTAAAAGTGAAATACCTCATCGCTTTTTAACCGATGCAGGGATGAGAATGTATCAGGCGTGAGGAGATAAAGAATTGCCGTGCCGGCATTTCTGTCGCCGGCGTATCTACCCTGTAGGGCATTATGGGGAATTATCTCTGAGGCCCGCCAGGTTTCCACGTAGTATCCCCCCTCCGGCTCGAGAGGTTTCATCCTGAAAAATTCGATGATTTGCTCTGCTGTTATCATTTATTTTCGACGGCTTTCGGCATTTATTTTGCTTACTGAAGGGCGCTTCTGTTAAAGCAGATTTGTTGCAGATTTACCGGGTGTTTAGGGTGGTAGTTTTTGGTATTGTTTCTTTTTTGAGACTTTCGGAGCTGCTGGGGCCTTCATAGTTTGTGTATTTTTCAGCGTAATCGACGAAAAGCTTCATATCGTTCGGATTCCATTTGGAGGTTAGAAACTGCTGATACCATTGCTTGGCAACGCCGTGCTGTTTGAGATAATAATGACAATTACCAATACGGTAGGCAATTCGGTATCTGTACGGGTAGTTTGCGGAGTCCTCCCAGGCCTTGTTATAATACTTAAGGGCTTCGGAGTAATCTTTCCGGCGGTAATATAAGTTACCCATAAGAACGGCGGCCTGAATATGTTCGGCGCTTTGGCGGGCATCTATAATCTGCTGGAGATTTTCTTCGCACTTTTGATAATCTTCGCTTTTGTATAAACACTTCACCAATCCCAGCCGGGCCTTATGATAATCGGGCTTTAACTTAAGGGCTTCAAGGAACTTTTCTTTCTTTTTTACCAGCTCATCAGTAGCGAGCGCCTCCGACAAAGACGCCTCGGCAAAACACATTTTGTTGAGAAAATCCATTAGTTCACGATTTATCGCCCCATAGCCGCCGGAGACGATATTCTCAAGGACAGAAAGTTCATAACCATAATTTTTTACATTTCTTAAGTAAAGATTGAGTTTATTTTTCTCGTGCAGCCAGTGAAAAACCTCCCTCGCAAGATGGGCATGATAAGTTTGATCTTTTAACGCCCTTTTGAAATTTTCTGATGACATTTGATACAGCACCCTGATATTTACACGCTTTTCCTCAATCTGGTCCCTAAGAGCAAAATTATAACCCGGTTTCGACCCTGACATAACCAGTTCACCATTTACGATTTCGGAATGCTTAGCTAAAAAACCGGATAATCCGCAACTGAACCACTCAGGCGGCATTCTAAAGTTGAACCTGATAAAGTGACTTGTAATACCATAAAATAACGAATCCCACCCGGCAAACTCTCCTTCATCGTCCAGTTGGTGAACGTATACACCGGGCGAAGTGGATATGTAGTAACTTGTGCTTACCTCGCCGCTATAGCCATGCCCGGCAAGAAGCTCATTGGTCTCGGATTCTGTTTTGGAATAATAAATAGTTAAAGGTTGTTCCCAGCCGATTAAAGGAAAATTCCTTTTTATATTATTGTAAAATGCCTCTGCAGTTGTCTTAACAATATCAATAAAACGGGAATCCAGTTCGCTTTGTATGGTGAAGTTGGCGCTCTGGAATTGCTTTGCAAAGGCGCCGGAGGACAAAAGAGCAACTAAGCACAGACATAAAAAAATGCGTTTGCTCATTTTTTAACTCCGCTTTGCTTTTTTATTTTTGCTGGCTTAGTCCGCAAAAGCTTTGCAGAACATTTTCATAATACTACATCATAATAAAATAAAACACAAGTCCCTGTCAAGATAATTTCGTCGCTTGTAACCTGTATCTCGTATCTGAATAATTCGAAAATTAAATGTTAAAAATAAAAATTCAAGTTTGCCGGTGTTCTGGTATTCGAGAAGGATTATTCCTTTGTTCTTTGATGCATTTTACCGCCGGCTAATCGTTTTTGCCGTAGAGCCATTTTGAATCGGTAAATTCGTAGTTGATTAGTTCGGCTGGTTTGAAAAACAGCTTTATTTCCTCTTCGGCAGATTCTTTAGAGTCCGAGCCGTGAACCAGATTATATCCTCTTGAACAGCCCAAATCTCCTCGGATTGTGCCTGGCTCAGCTTCGTAGCTGAAGGTTGCTCCAATCATTTTCCGTGCCGTCTCGATAATACCCTCCGCTTCCCAGACCGTTACAAGCGACGGCAACAAAGATAGATAATTAACTAAGCCCTCATAGAAAGATTTGCCTTCGTGGACAGCATAAAGCCGGCTCGCAAGCTCTTCAGGGATTTGAAGAAATTTTGCGGCAACGAGCTTGAAACCTTTTCTTTCAAATCGCCCTAATATTTCACCGGCCAGGTGTCGCTGGATACCGTCCGGCTTGATAATTATTAAAGTCCTCTCTGTCATTTAACTCAGCACGTATCTGAATAATTCAAAAATTAAATGTTAACAATAAAAATTGCCGAATCCACGCACTTAATTTGAGAATCCGTCATCGAACTTATCATAAGCTGGCTTGTCAATCTGACTCAAGAACACCCTTTAAGGTGAACTCTCAAAGTAAGTGCTTGATAACTTCCTTAATTTTGACTTTTGCACTTTGAATTTTAACTTTTCCGCCGCTACATTTCTTTGGGAACGATATAAATCTCGACCCGCCTGTTTTGAGGATTGCCTTTCTTGTTGGGTTGATTCGGCGCAACGGGACGATACTCACCAAAACCTCTTATACTCATGCGTTCCGGTGCCAAGTTGTTCTTTGACATTACGTCCAATATTGATATTGCCCTGTGAGCGGAGAGGTGCCAGTTTGTCGGATGTTTTTCGCGCGTAGCCGGCTTGGCAATTGGTATATCATCGGTGTGGCCGGTGATGATAATGTCAAAATCACTGGCCTCTTTGGAGTTTAGAATTACACAAAGTGCCTTAACAGCATTCACCGCTGACGATGCCACGTTAGCGCTGCCCGTTTCAAACAGCAAGTCGCTCTTGAATTTTACAATACCTCTGTCGGGGTCGTAAGTTACCAGGTCCTTATCTTTTGCAAAGTCCTCAAGTTTTGTGCTAAGCTCCACGGGCAGTTGCACGCCGCCGTAAAGCAGCCGCTGCTGCATAGATGCAATCAATTCTCTCTTTGAAGCCAGGTCTTCTTCAAGTGCTGCAATTTCCTGCTGCAGCGCATCAGCTTCTATACCGCCCTGGTTCTCGACAGTGTTCAGCTGCCTTTTTAATTTCTCGAGTTGTAGCTCGGTGGCTTTCAGCTCGCTCTCCAGTTCAGCTATCCGCTTTCGCTGGGTGTTGTTTTGGACCTTAAGGTCTTTATATTCCTGCTCGGAGACACAGCCGTTTATCACAAACAGGCCGAGACATAAAAGAAAAATCCGAATAAATTTTGAAGTTGCCATTCTTTCATCCTTTCCAAAAAACGTAAGACAATTAATCTGGTTTTAACCGTCCTATAAAATCGGCACGCTTATGTTCACAAGCCGTCAAAAACAACCTTTTCTTTCCTTGCCGGCTTCACTCTTAAATAAAACCGATTTTAGATTAACCGTCAAGAATAAACTTTCAAAATATAAATTGTTTATGACGGGTGTGTTTATTGCGGATTTCAGCAACGGCGGGCAATATTGCCCCGTCTTTCGACGGGTATGATTAGTGAAAGTTCGCCTTTTGTGAATTCATCCTCTGCGAAGCAGGTTACTTTCCCTGCAGCCAGTAGTGTGTAAATATCCCCAAATCGTTTGCATCCACGGCATTAGAAAAATCCAAATCCACGCCGTTGCAGTCGTTTACATCATTGCAGTTGATCATAGTGCCGCCGTCATTCTACGCCTTCAAGCCAGTTATCAGCCAAAAGGGCAAAATCAAGCATGTTAACAATTTCATCTCCATCAGGTAGTGGTACTATGTCAGTATATTCTGGAGAAGTTTGCAGCCATTCCTCTACTAATATAGCCAAGTCATTGTAGTCTACATCACAATCCGGGTCAAAGTCCGCTGTAAATAATCGCAAAATCTTCTCTTTTGTTTCAGTTGAATTTTCCGTATAATCTGAAAAAGTAGCGCATAGCGTTTAGCGAGTAACAGATGATGTTCTTTATACGCAATACGCATCACGCAATACGAAATACGGGCAAATGATGGGTTACTTCAGAGAAAATATTGAAAAGGCGGCCGGCTACGAGCCGGGTTTTCAGCCCAAAGAGCCAGATGTGGTAAAGCTGAATACCAATGAGAACCCATATCCGCCTTCGCCGAAGGTAATGCAGGCGATAACCGCTCTTGAGCCGGAGAAGCTGCGCAGGTATCCCGACCCCTTAGGCAATGAATTCCGGCAGGCAGCGGGCCGGCTCCACCGGCTCTCGGAAGATTATATTATGTGCTGTAACGGCGGAGACGATTTGCTGAGGATTGCAATCCAGTCTTTCTGCGATGCAAATCGGCCACTGGCCTATTCTGTTCCGACCTATTCACTGTATCCTGTCCTGGCAAAATTGCAAAATTGCGAAACAATAGAAATACCTTTCGACGATGAGTTCAACCTGCCTGCCAAACTCTCCACTGTCCCAGCCGCCTTAACTATCGTCTGCAATCCGAATGCACCGAGCGGAAGTTTTATCAAAGTCGACGAATTAGCATCGCTGGCGGATGAGCTGACGGGGGTTCTGCTGATTGACGAGGCGTATGTGGATTTTGCGGAAGATAATTGCGTAAGATTAGTTAAAGATTTTGACAACGTTATTGTCCTTCGCTCGATGAGCAAGGGTTATTCGCTCGCCGGTCTGCGATTCGGATATGCAATTGCCCAGCCGGAGCTTATCGCAGGCCTGTTGAAGGTAAAGGACTCCTACAACGTCGACGCAGTCGCCGTCACAGCGGCAACGGCGGCAATAAAAGACCAGCAATACTTCAAAGAGACAAT
Source organism: Planctomycetota bacterium (assembly GCA_042576845.1). Taxonomy (GTDB): domain Bacteria; phylum Planctomycetota; class Phycisphaerae; order Sedimentisphaerales; family Anaerobacaceae; genus JBHPEQ01. Next base: position 14,421 of record JBHPEQ010000016.1, on the reverse strand, counting down.
CGAAAAGATAAAAGGCGAGCGAAAAAGACTAACCGATGAATTGTGGAAGATGAATTTCAAAGTAAACGATAGTTTTGCAAACTTTGTCCTCGCTCAAAGCAAAAACTGTAAAGCTGCCGATATTTATGATAAGTTAGCCGGGCAGAATATTTATGTAAGATTTTTCGATTTACCAGGCCTGAACGACAAACTTAGAATCACAATCGGAACAAAAGAGCAGAACGATAGAATGCTGACGGCACTGAAGGAAATAATTTAAGGATATTCTTATGGAACAAAGAACCGCCCAGGTCCAAAGAAAAACCAAAGAGACCGACATTACAGTCGAGCTGAACCTCGATGGTCTCGGTAAATATGACATTAACACCGGTATCGGATTTTTAGACCATATGCTCACGCATCTCAGCAAGCACAGCAAAATCGATATGACCATAAAAGCCAAAGGCGATTTGGATGTCGACGCCCACCACACGGTCGAAGATATCGGCATTTGTCTCGGGGAATGTTTGTTAAAGGCGCTTGGCCAAAAAAAGGGTATCGTAAGATACGGACACAGTTCCGTCCCGATGGAGGATTCACTTGCCAACGTCGCCATAGACCTCTCCGGCAGGAGCAGTTGTATCTACAAGGCAGAATTCCGGACGGATAAAATCGGCGATTTTGACGTCCAGTGCCTCCAGGAGTTCGTACAGAGTTTTTCTAATAACGGCAAGTTCAACCTTCACGTGAATGTCCCCTACGGGACGAACAGCCATCACATAGCCGAGTCAATTTTCAAAGCCCTTGGCCAGGCGCTCGGGCAGGCGGTAATAATAAAAGGAACGGATATCCCCAGTACAAAGGGAACATTGTGATTGAACGACCCAAACCGGAATATCGAATCGGCATCGGCACCGATATACACGAGCTGGTCAATGACAGAAAGCTTATGCTTTGCGGCATTCAGGTCCCGTATCATCAAGGGCTCGCCGGCCACAGCGACGGCGACGTCGGACTCCACGCCGTCATCGACGCCCTGCTCGGGGCCGCTGCATTAGGGGACATAGGGATACTTTTTCCCGATACCGACGAAAAATTCAAAGACATCGAAAGCAAAAAGCTTGTCCTTATCGTAAAAGAAAAGCTCGCACAAAAAGAATGGGAAATAGCAAACGTAGATGTGATAATACACGCTGAAGAGCCGAAACTTGACCAAGTCAAAGGCCAGATGAAACGCTGCATCGCTGGTCTGCTGGATATCGACTTTACAACGGTGAATGTAAAAGCCAAAACAAACGAAGGCTTCGGCGACATTGGAGCAGGCGATGCAATCGCCGCAACCGCAACCGCTCTATTAAAAAAGAAATTTAAAAGAACATTATAGAAAAGGATTTTTTATAAGGTTTTTGCAGATGGGACTGAAACTTTACAATAGTCTAACGCGAAATAAGGACGAATTCAAACCTCTGACCAAAGGCAGGGTCGGAATATACGTCTGCGGACCAACAGTATACGGCCACGCACACCTCGGCCACGCAAAAAGCTATATCAGCTTTGACATTCTTGTCCGATACCTTCGCTATCTGGGTTACTCCGTTACTTACGTGCAGAACATAACCGATGTCGGCCATCTGACCGACGACGCCGATGAGGGCGAGGATAAGATTGCCATAGCAGCCAGAGAGGAACAGAAACATCCGATGGCGCTGGCGGAATACTATACGCGCAGCTACTTCGAGGATATGGACAGCTTAAACTGTCTCAGGCCGGACATCAGCCCGCGTGCCAGCGGCCACATTATCGAGCAGATTGAGCTTGTTAAGAAACTCCTCGACAAGGGCTACGCTTATGAAGTCAACGGCTCGGTTTATTTCGATGTCTCTAAATTTACCGACTACGGCAAACTTTCCGGCAGAAACGTTGAAGATATGATGGCCGGCGCTCGCATGGAGGTCTCGCCGGACAAAAAGAACCCGGCAGATTTCGCACTCTGGAAAAAGGCGGAGCCGAACCACATTATGCAGTGGCCCAGCCCCTGGGGAATGGGTTTCCCTGGTTGGCACCTGGAGTGCTCGGTAATGAGCACCAAATATCTCGGTCAGCCGTTTGACATTCACGGCGGGGGACTCGAAAACCAGTTTCCACACCATGAATGCGAAATCGCTCAGGCCGAAGCTGCTAACGACACTCAGTTTACTCGCTTTTGGCTGCACAATAATATGGTTACCGTCGATAGCAAGAAGATGGGCAAAAGCTTAAACAATTTCATCACGCTAAAGCAGGCCTTTTCAGGCACCCACGAGCGACTGACCCGTGCTTACGACCCACTTGCCGTAAGACAACTTGTTTTGAACAGTCATTATCGAAGTCCGCTCGATTTCTCCGATGCAGCGCTCTTCGCAGCACAAAGCGGTTACCAAAAAATCACCGAGACTGTCAAAACACTGCGAAAAGCCATACCCGCCGCACCTAAAGATAAACCCGACAAACAGCTCACACAGCAGCTCGAACAGCTCAAGGAAAAATTTGAAGCTGCAATGAACGATAACCTGAACACCTCCATCGCACTTTCGGTCATCTTCGAATTGGTTCGCCTGACAAATAAGCTTCTCGAAGAAAATGCCAATGAACAGATTCTTACCCTGGCCGATGACTTATTCACTCACTTAGGCGGTGACATATTAGGTATAGTAAAAGAGCACTATCCGGAAGCCAGAGAAGCTGACCAGCAGTTGCAGGACAATCTGATTAATATTCTAATAGAACAGCGAAACGAAACCCGCAAGAATAAGGACTTTAATACAGCGGATGCCGTTCGTGACAAATTATATGATATCGGCATAGAACTCAAAGATACGCCTGATGGAACCGACTGGAGAATAAAATGAGGATACTCGGCGTAGACCCGGGCCTGCAGATTTGCGGCTACGCCTGTCTGCAGGAAGACGACCGGCAGGAAATTCTGGTTGAGGCGGGAACTGTCAAGACCAATGCCGAAGCACCAATTGAACAGCGATTGAACCAGATTGCACAGGATTTCAAGTCGCTGCTTGAGAAGTTCAGGCCGGAAGTTGTGGCAGTAGAAGAATTGTACTCCCATTACGCACACCCGAGGACCGCTATATTGATGGGCCACGCAAGAGGCATTATCCTGCAAAAGTGTGCCGAGGTCGGCATCGAAATAAAAAGCTTCAGCGCAACACGGATAAAAAAATCTCTAACCGGCAACGGCAGGGCTTCCAAACATCAGGTCCAAAGAACCATTCAAACTTTATTGTCTCTGCCCGAGCCGCCCGAACCGGACGACATCGCTGATGCAATTGCCACAGCTTTATGCTGCAGCAACGAAATGAATATTGTTCAATCTCTTTGATATTTATAATGATTGCCAGAATAGAAGGAAAACTCATCAAGCTTGATACCGACAACGCCCTTGTCCAGGTCGGCGCCGTTGCCTATGAAATAATGCTGCCCGGATATTGCGTCACTGCACTCGCCGACAAAATCGGCTCCGAAATTGCTCTTTGCACAATGCAGTATTACGAAGGCTCGCCGGGCGGCGGCAATATGATTCCCAGAATGATTGGCTTTTTGAATACTGACGAAAGAAATTTCTTCACACACTTCGTCAGCGTAAAAGGCATAGGTGTCAAAAAGGGATTAAAGTCGCTCAGCATGCCCATAGCCACGATTGCAGCAGCCATAGAAAACGGCGACGAAAAAATCCTCTCTTCCCTCGCCGGCATCGGAAAAAGAATGGCACAGCAGATTATCGCAGAACTAAAAGGTAAACTCGGCCACTTCGCAGCAGGCGCCGAACTGCCAGGTGCCGCAAAGCTCGTTTTCAAGCCCTTCCAGGCAGAGGCGCTCGAAATACTAATCGCCTGGGGCGAAAAAAGAAGCGAAGCTATGGAGCTCATAGAACTGTCCTGTAAAAAACACCACGATATAAAATCCGCAGAAGAGCTTGTCCCAATTGTCTATAGATTAAAACAAGGAATTGAAGTATAAAACTATTTACTATTAACCAACAATGGCTATAAAAAAAGTATTATCAGCAAAGTCTATTAACGAACAGGACGAAAATTTCAACGTCTTACTTCGCCCCAAAACCCTCGACGAATGCGTAGGCCAGTCGAACATCAAGGAGAAACTTTCCATCGCAATCCAGGCGGCCAAGCAAAGACAAGAACCGCTCGAGCATATCCTCCTTTACGGCCCGCCGGGCCTCGGCAAAACAACACTGGCACACGTAGTTGCAAACGAAATGAACGCAAAAATCCGATGCACCTCCGGCCCGGCCCTTGTAAAACAGGGCGACGTTATGGGCCTGCTAAGCAATATAAACACCGGCGACGTCCTTTTTATCGATGAAATTCACCGGCTGAGCACGCCAGTAGAAGAATTCATTTATCCGGCAATGGAGGAGTTCAAAGTCGACTTCACCGTAGACAGCGGCCTGCACGCAAAAACCATAAACTTCCCACTAAAACGCTTCACTCTAATCGGTGCGACCACCCGCGCAGGCCTCCTCAGCGCACCACTGCGAAGCCGCTTTGGAATCCTTTACCATCTTCTCTTTTACAGCACCGATGAATTAACACAGATTATTCGCCGTTCCGCAAAGCTGCTTGATTTGCCCTGCGAAGACGGAACGCTTCACCTGATTGCAAGCCGCTCAAGAGGCACACCACGCGTGGCAAACCGCCTGCTAAAAAGAGTCCGTGACTATGCCCAGGTAAAAGGCACCGGTAAACTTGATGAAAAAACAGTCGAAAACGCACTCGAGATGGAGCAGATTGATTCGCTCGGACTCGACGAGCTCGACAGAGCTTTCCTGAGGGCTTTGGCCAACATCTATGACGGCGGCCCAGCCGGCATCGATGCAATCGCCGCGACACTCGGCGAAGAAAGAGACACCCTCGAAGACGTCGTCGAGCCGTACCTTTTGCAAATCGGCTTCGTCCGCAGAACAAAAAGAGGCCGGGAAATCACAAAACATGCCTGCAGGCACCTGAAAATGAAACTTCACAAGAAAAAACAATCCCCAGACCAACCGCAGCTCTTTAAACAGAACGGAAAATAGATTGCCAAAATCCTTTAAGTTTTAAGGATATGCTTTGCCATTTTGGGGGCGCGGTGGAGTATGCCGGTGAAATGCGAAATTAAAATTTTCTGGGCTTCGTAAAGGGTTTCGTCGCCGGCTTCAGGCAGGGTTTTAATATTGCTTAAAATATTCGCACAGCCGCTCGATATCCGGATTCTGTCGGGGAAACTCGCTTCGCAATCTTTGCAGAGCAGGCCGTCTGCTGAATGACTAAAAAAAGATTGCCGCCATTTCACTGTGAACTCATTTTTGCAGTTTGAACAGCTGCTTAAAATCGGCTGCAACCCCACTTCCTTAAGCAGATTCAACTGGAACAAGAGCAGCAATACGAGCGCATCGCGCTTTTTGCAATCCGGCCTTGATATGTCCCCAAGGTTCTGCAGGAACTGCAGGAAACTATCGAAAAGCTCCGGATGCGGGTCGCTGTCGTGCGTCATAAGGTTGACAAGCTCGGCGGCGAAAGAGGCACAATGAAGACAGTAAAGATTTCTCGCAAGAGCCGGAAAACCTCTATGCTGCTCAAATTCAGTCAGGGTGGCAAGTTTCTCACCTCTCGAATCGGAGAAAACAATTTTTCCATGTGAGAATATTTCAACGGGGCCGTCAAATGCTGATTTTGCTCGTTTCGCACCTTTTGCAATGGCGCTGACTTTGCCGTGGAACCCGGTAAAAAAAGTTACAACCTGGGATGTTTCCGAGTAATCAGTAGCACGTATGCAAATGGCTTTGTCTTTGTTTAACATCTTTCGAGCTTAATCTTTAGAAGCAAGTTTGATTCTGATGCGTTTTATTCTTCTGGCTTCGGCAGAACTTATGGTAAATTGTATCCCTTTGTAATCGAAGCTTTCCCCTGTCTTTGGAATATAACCTAAGTGCGAGAAGACAAAACCTCCTATGGTGTCGTAATCTTCCTCTTCAGGCACCTTTATATCAAGCTCATCGTTAACGTCATCAATGCGGGTTCTTGCATCGGCCTCAAAGATATTATCACCTGTTTTTCTTATCGGCTTTATAGGCGTCTTTTCATATTCATCGGTTATCTCGCCGACAAGTTCTTCGAGGATGTCCTCTATGGTAACTATGCCGGCCGTACCGCCGTATTCATCCAACACTATCGCTGCGTGTAATTTTTGATTTTGAAACTCATGAAGAAGCTCCCGTAGATGTTTTGTCTCAGGAACAAAATATGCCTCTCGGATCTTGTCGCGCAGCCTGAAATCCGCCTCGTCTTTGTCAATTTCACTAAGCAGGTCCTTTGCATAAACGAGGCCTACTATCTTGTCGATATTTTCCTCGTAAACGGGAATACGCGAATGACCTGCTTTTGTGATAGTTTCCAGCACATTTCGGCGGTTGGAATTAATTTCGATTGCCACCAGGTCGGTGCGTGGCGTCATAATTTCATCAGCCGTGGTATCGGCTAATTCGAGAACATTTTCTATCATTTCCTGTTCTTCGGCATCGACAATCCCGGCTTTCTCAAGCCCTGTCAGGAATTCCTCCTGTTTTTCTTCCTGTTCTTCTTCCGGCGTGGCTTCCGGAACGCCTGCGAGACGACGAACCAGGCCCCCTGTTAATTTTCTCAGATAAAGAACGGGAAAAACAATAGCTGCGAAAACCGGCAGCAGTTTATAGGTCCGGCTAAGAACTTTTTCGCCGGCGTATTTAGCCCAGGCATCCGGTATCACCAGACTGAATACTAAAAATATGACTACCGCACAAACAAATGAGAAGACATAATCGTGAATCTGCGCAGCAGAATCCAGGCCGGCAAAAGCAAACAGCAATAACAAAAATATGACCATATTCAAGATGAGCCGATAGAACGCACAGGCCACCACAAGCTTTTCTTTATCATCGAGGAGCTTGTCAGCAAGCTCTTCCTTGTTAGATGCCTTGAAAGCTTCAATCAACCTGCCGCGGGATACCGTCCTCAAAGATATTGTGTTGACTGAAAAAAACAAAGCGACCCCCGCTAAAAAACAAACCAGCAACACAATCAAAAAAATGTTACCCACTTACTTTCCTTTCAATAACTTTCTACAAAAACGTATTGATTCAAAAATCGCTCATAGGGATTTGTTCTCTGATGCATATATCGAAAAGTTTAACAGTCTTCTAAGCCCTTTTGTTTTTACTATACACCAAACCGAAGCCGAGCTCTTGTAAAATTTCATCCTCGGTATCGTGCATTTTTTCGGCCTGGTCCGGCCCGGAATCGTCGAATCCAAGATTATGCAGCAGACTATGTGTTACATAAAGCGACAGCTCAGCTTCAGGACTATGACCTCGATTCTCAGCTTCTCTAACGGCTTTTTCACCATTGACAACCACTTCAAATAACCGGGGCAAATCTTTATCCGCTTCCGACAAATCAAAACTCAAACAATCGGTTACAGAATCAATTTCCCCGAAACTTTTGTTTAACTTGCGGATTTCTTCATCGTCCACAACTGCAATACTAACTTCGTATGCGGTTTTTGTTTCTCTGGCGGGCCCGAAGCGGGTACAGACTAATTTGACCAGTTCTTCGAGCTTTTCCGAACTAAACTCAATTCCCTCGAAATTCCTGGTCAGCTTTACTACTATATCGTGGTCATCTTCTTCAGCGTTCATAATTATTATCTGCTTTTTGCTCTGTTGGCTCGGGTGGAGTTTTTGGCTGTTCTTCCCCCAGCGTTTCGCTTTTCTTTTGCGTACTGGTTTCTTCAGAGCCGTCAGACTGCCCAGGATATGCTATTCGCCCGTGGTAATGCCCGGCAAGAGCTTTTGATATACTCGCTTCTATCTGGCTCAGTTCGCGCAGAGAAAGCTCGCATTCATCAAATTGACCGTCCTGCAGACGCTTCATAGCTATACTATGAACAACGTTTTCTATTTTCTTTGGTGTGGTTTCAGACATTGATCTGATTGCACCTTCAACACTGTCGGCCAGCATTACAATAGCTGCTTCTTTTGTGTGAGGCTTCGGGCCTGCATACCTGAATTCGCTCTCGGAGGGAGCCACCTCTTTGCCAGACTTTGAATTCTGTTTTTTCTTGGCCTCGTGATAAAAATACTCAACAAGAGTAGTGCCGTGGTGAGATTCAATGAATTGACGCAAGACCGAAGGCAAAGAAAACTCCTTAGCCATCTCCACACCGTCTTTGACGTGACCTACGATAATCAACTGACTCATTGCCGGAGAAAGCTCTTTGTGGCGACTGCTTGAACCAAGCTCATTTTCCACAAAATAGCCGGGTTTGTTTATTTTGCCGATATCATGGTAATAAGAACCCACTCTGCACAAAAGGCCGTTACAGCTGATTGATTCAGCGGCGGCCTCGGCGATAGAACCTACCAATAAACCGTGGCTGAATGTACCGGGGGCCTCCATAGCCAGTCTTTTAAGCAAAGGCTGACTTGCGTCGCTGTAGTCCAGAAGGGTCATACTTGTGGCTATTCCGAAGACTTTTTCGATAACCGGAAGTATGCTTTGGATAAACAAGCTCGCCACAAGAGCGGCAATCGCGTTGTAACCTGCGTCCTTGAGTACCACGCCCGTCTCAAGACTGCCGGCCAAAAAACCCAATGCAACAGATGTCAACAGAACCGTGCCGGCCGTAAGAGCGCCAACTTCAAGTAATTTCATCCTCGTGCGGATTTCTCTCAGCGAGAAGCAACAAACCACAATACCAGCCATCATTGTTAAAAGCAGATTGATATCCGGCATGGGCATAGCAGCAAAGCAGCCCAAAACCGAATAAAGTATACTCATACCGATTGCAAAGCGCTGGTCATAGGCAATCGTTAAAATTATGGCCGCTATCACGGAAGTCCCAATTGCCCACGAGGTATGGGTATGATTCGTCAATGAAAAACTCAGCTTCGCAACAACTAACAGCAGAATACACAACCCAATCAGTGTAGAAATTCGGGCGTTGTTCGTTATAATGCGTCGCTGGTAATGATAAATATAAAATACCGCAGCCATACATACCCCTGTTACCATAAGTGCTACCGGTATTATCTCAAGGTAGCGGCCCTGCTGTATCATCTCGAATGATAAAACCGCAACACTAAGCACTACGAAAAGTAAGCACAGAAGAACTGAATTTATGGTTTTGAGGTCAAGCGACCGGCTAATTTGAGAAAATCGACCGGCGGATATATTCTCTCGCACCATATTACGCCGTGGACTCGTTTTTTTTCTAAATCGCATCTTTGCACCCTAATACAGGAACCGAAAGCCCAAAACAAAAACGATTATACATATGTAAAACTTCTTTAGTGTTATTACTCGGTGTTACGTTTTCCACTTTTGCTTCTGCGTCTTTTGTACGCCCGCACGATATTCTGCACCAATCGGTGTCTGACTATATCATTTTGTGTCAGCTCGACGTAACCTATCCCTTTTATCCGCCGCAGAATTTCAATTGCTTCAACCATACCGCTTTTCTGTCCGGCTTCAAGGTCAATCTGTGTTATATCACCGGTTATTATCATTTTCGAGCCCCTGCCTAATCTCGTCAGTATCATCAACATCTGCAGAACAGATGTATTCTGCGCCTCATCGCAAATAATCGCCGATTCGTTTAACGTCCTGCCTCGCATAAAAGCAAGCGGTATGATTTCGATAATATCCAGCTCTATAAATTTTTTCATCTGGGCAAAATTCATCATATCCTCAAGGGCGTCGAAAAGAGGACGCAGATACGGATTTACTTTTGCCTGCAAATCGCCTGGCAGAAAACCCAGTTTTTCTCCCGCCTCTACTGCGGGACGGGCGAGAATAATCCTTCTGATTTGTTTAGCCTTCAGCATCGAAACGGCAACTGCAACGGCAAGGTATGTTTTTCCCGTTCCGGCAGGACCTATACAGAAAGTAAGGTCATTGGCTCGCATCATTTCCACATATTTGAGCTGACCTTTCGTCGAAGGTTCTATGGCCTTCTTAGGCGAATAGACTGATATTGCTGTTGAACTCTGGTGTACTCTGTCAGAATCGCTGTTGGTCTTGCTCAGAAAAGCGGTTACATCAGCCGCACTAAGAGAGTGGTGGATACCCATATGTTTTTGCATCTTCTGTATAATCTCTACCGCCTCTTTTATGTTTTTTTCCTTACCGGAGATAATGAGCTTGTGATTACGTGCGGTAATCTTAACATCAAGAGACTGACGCACGATGCGAAGATGAGCATCAGCAGGACCAAACAGCTCAAGCTGCTTATGGGGCGAATCCAATTGTATTGTAACTTCCAAAGTGCTCCTTCCTCAGCTAACAGAAAAAAAGAAAAACAAATACGCAAACGGTGCGGCTGCAAGAGGCGAATCAATCACATCCAGTAAGCCGCCGAATCCGGGTATACCTGTAGAATCCGGCGACGCCGAATCCTTTTGCTCTGCATCACGTTTCAGCATAGACTCAACCAAATCACCAAGCTGACCGATAAATGCAAAACATAAACCGAATAGCGCTGCCGACAACACACCCATTATACCAAAAAAAACAGCAAATAAAACAGCTACTGCTATCGCAACTGCAACTGCGCCTGCCATACCTTCCCAGGTCTTGCCAGGGCTGATTGCAGGAGAAAATTTATGCGAACCAAACAGCTTTCCAATTGTATAAGCTCCTATATCAGCAGACTTTACGACAAAAATAAACATGAGCAACTCCCACAGGCCGAAATCAAGCCGAATGCCCAGAACAAAACTGCTCAAAAATCCTAAATAAATGATGGAAAAAAAGTTTGCTCCGCAGTTGGAAATTACCCCTAAAGTGCCGTAATAAAACCACTGATACAAAAATAATCCCAACAGCACAAAGACCGAGAGGAACAATACATACATTTGAAGCGTGATAGTTGTAAGCTGCGGCCAATACCAGATGCCTGCAAACAAAATTGAGCCGAGGATTGAGACGGGTTTGAAAATCCGGATATTTTTTGCACACGCCAGTTTTGAGAATTCAAGCTGAGCCGGTATAGCCAATAAAGCAATAAGTAAACACAGAATAGTACCCTGAACGGCTTTATCATCTGCAGCCGAGGCAGTAATACCGCCGTCCAGCCAGCCGTCAAAAAGTACCACGGCTGTAAACAGAACCGTCATTAATGTCCCGAAAAACAATCTATGCCTTAGCATAATCGGTATTTCCAAGACTTACTCTTATTGTTGAATAATACAACAGGATGTCCACCCCAGCCCCTAGGGGCGGGACGAGCGACGAGATACGAGTCCCGGCCTGCCAAACACTAATTTTCATTAGCTTCTGATATTTCAAAAACAAAACAGCCATATTTACCGTCGTCTGTTATAACCTCCGCCGCCAAAACCTCCTTGTCTGCTGCGACCACCACCCGAGTCCTGTCGTCTGCCCCTGTCATCCTTCCGGTAACGGTTTGTTCTCATACGACCCTCTTCAACTTTAATGGAGCTTTCCATAAAATCCTTGCCGTTCATTTCTTCGATTGCTTTTTCAGCTTCCGCCTTAGAGGGCATTGAGACAAACCCAAACCCTCTCGATTCACCATTGGTTCTATCCCGAACAATATTAACGGATATAACATCACCAAAGTCTTTGAAGGCTTGGCTCAAATCATCTTCAGTTGTCTGAAGTGAAAGATTTCCAACATAAATATTCATTCTGATTTCCTTTCCATACTTAACACTTGACCTTAAACGTTTACATCGGCCCTTAGGCCACGTTAACCTCTGCACTGCTGTGGATATATTCCTCTGTCAAAGTTTCAATAAGCTCCTTGACGGAGATGATTTTATCAACCCTATAGGCATTAGTACCTGTAAAAGCAAATCCTTCCTCAAGGTTGCCTTTTTTAGCATTGGTTAATGCACGACCAATACAATACGGCACGTTTTTAAAATCACAACTTCTCAAACACTTCCAGGGACATTTGAAATTTTCCCTAACTCCTGACGAGACCCGCTTAAGAAACTCATTCTGTATAGCCCTTCCAGGCAATCCAACAGGGCTGTTAATTATGACAATATCTTCTTTTTTGCAGTCTAAATATATCTCCTTAAACTTCTGAGAAGCGTCACACTCATCAGTTGCAACGAACCTTGTTCCCATCTGCACACCTTGAGCGCCTGACTGCATAAATTTATGAATATCCGCACCTGTATATATTCCTCCTGCAGCGATTACAGGTATGCTTTTATTAAATTGCACCTCGTAGGGCTTTATCGCAGCGATTACCTCCGGCAGTATCTTTTCCAGCGAATAGTCAGGATTGTCGATCTGCTCTTTTTTGAAGCCGAGGTGCCCTCCGGCTAATGGCCCTTCTACAACTATGGCATCCGGTATATGGCGGTATCGTTTCCCCCAGGCTTTTAATATAATTTCAGCGGCTCTTCCGGAAGAGACTATAGGAACGAACTTGGTAGAGAGCTCTCCTAAGCTATCCAGCGGCAATGTCTTAGGAAGCTTAATTGGAAGCCCTGCACCAAGAAAAAGTATATTTGCTTCCTCTTCCACAGCACCTTGAACAAGGTCATCGAAATCTGAAAGGGCTACCATTATATTTACGCCGATAATGCCGTCCGTTTTTGCCTTGGCCTTTCTTATCTCTTTCCGCAGGGCTCTTTCGTCCGCCTCCCTGGAGTTTGTACCCCAGTCCGGTTCAAACTGGCCGATTCCTGCAGTGGCGATGACTCCGATACCGCCGGCATTTGCAACCGCTGAAGCTAAACACGATAAAGAAATACCAACCCCCATACCTCCCTGGACAATGGGTATATCGGCTTCTAAATCACCTATCCGCAGACTCGGCATTTTTGTAGGATTCATATGTTATTGTATCCCTTCAGTTATATACCTTATTTTGTCTCACTTTCAGATGTTTTGCAAAGTACAAAACATCTGATTCTATTGACTATAAGATAAAACAGCACTTTTGAGAAGTTAAAAATACGTGAATGGATAATTAATGTCTTAAAGAGTTATTGAAGTGTGATGCAACTGCCTGGACTTTTAAGTCAGGTCTTGATAATTGCCTTGGCTTGGCATTATAGTCCGCTCAGCGGCAACTGTTCCATTCAAACCGAATTAATTTTGAGCCTGCAGAACACATCCACAGCTTTGCCATTATTAATTGTGAAACTAAAAAAGGCGGTTGTGGTTCTGATGATATAATGCTCAGCTTCAGCAGGCACTTACTTCAACCGCACAGGGACGGTCTTTCTCACCTTTCCCAATCTCGTACTCAACTTTCTGGCCTTCAGAAAGCGATGTATCGCCCTCAGGCCGGATTTCCGAGTGATGCACAAACAAATCGTCGCCACCATCGTCGGGAACGATAAAACCGTATCCTTTTCTTTCGTTGAACCATTTCACTGTACCCGTATTCACGTGTTTTTCTCCTTCGGCCCTTAACTCGGCCTATCGTATAAATTTTAACACCTTTTATTGAGAGCACCTTCGACGATTTACAGAAATCTCTCGTCGGAACAAATCTATACTAAAAGCACGTGAGAAAGTAAACGGTAAACCAACAAAAATCTGAGGGAAGAGAAATTATATGCAGCAAACCTGGCAAAATGCAGGGAATTTAATCTGTAAAATTGACGATTTCTTACCGATTAAGGTCGCCGAAACGTCTGTCTCTTTTAGAATATGCAAGTATGGCTTTTTCCAAATCTGATTTATTGAAGTTCGGCCAGAGTGTTTTTGTAACGTAAAATTCGCTGTAAGAGATTTGCCAGAGTAAAAAGTTGCTAATCCTCATTTCGTTTGCGGTTCGTATCAATAAATCCGGCTCAGCCAGTCCGGCAGTGTATAAATGTCGGGAGATACAATCCTCATCAATATCTTTTAGCCTGAGCGTGCCCTTTTTGTATTGCCGGGCTATTTTCTTTACAGCGTCAACTATCTCCACCCTGCCGCTGTAGTTAAGCGCCAGAGCAAGTATCATACCCGTGTTGCCGGAAGTTATTTCTATAGTCTCGTTAATTGCTTTTTTGTTGGTTTTCAGATTTTTATGAGGTGGAATTTTAATTGTCGAAAGAAACCAGTTCAAAACTCAAAGCTACAGCCGACCGCCTCGGCATAAGAACCGAACAAGTTCCGCGCCACATTGCTGTAATTATGGACGGCAACGGCCGATGGGCACAACAAAGGGGCTTGCCGAGAGCGGAAGGTCATAGCCGTGGGGCTAAAACTGTTGAGAAAATCGCCCAGTACTGTGTTGACTTCGGCATTGAATCTCTGACTTTGTATTCTTTCAGTATGGAGAACTGGAAGAGGCCCAAAGCTGAAGTCGATGCGCTGATGTATCTGTATTCTCAATACCTTGTCGGTATCAGGCCGACCCTGAAGAAGAACAATGTAAAGC
>JBHPEQ010000015.1:0-37036 GCA_042576845.1 Planctomycetota bacterium | reverse complement strand
ATTGATTACTCAGGTCGCAGGCGGCAAAATCCTCAAAGGTGTTATCGATGTTTATCCTAAAAAACCCCGGCCCAGGCAGGTAACGCTTCGGCTGTCTCGTTTGGATAAGCTTCTTGGTATTAATGTTCCTTCCGCGGAGGTAACGAAGATTCTGTCGAGGTTGGGATTCAAAACGCAGCAAAAGGATGATTCGGTAATCTGTTCGGTTCCTTCATGGCGAAGTGATGTTTATCGAGAAGTCGACCTCATTGAAGAGGTGGCACGCGTCCACGGCTATAACAAAATTCCAACGGAGCAAAAAATCCAAATCGAGGTAGTTCCAGCCGATGCTCGCGGGAAACTGATTAAATCTATCGGAACATATCTGAACGGATGCGGTTTTTACGAGTGCATCAATGTTAGTTTCGTTGACAGTTCTGTTGCGAATCTGTTTGGCACTTCCGCTGCCGAAGAGCACTTGTCGGTAAAGGATGTATCAGTTAAGAGCACAAACCTGCTTCGACAAAATCTTCTCGGCTCATTGTTTGGAGTTCTTAAAACCAATCTGAATGCCGGCACTATTCCGTGCAGGATTTTTGAGATTGCCGATACATTCGAACCGCAAATGCCCCAGGGTAGCGGTTTACCCATTGAAAAAACAAAAGTGGCTCTGGTTTGCGACAGCAGCTTTAGAGATTTACGAGGTGTGATTGAAGGCCTGATAAAGAGTATAGACGTAGATACTCAGATAGTTTTCAGACCTGCAGATATCGTTTGGGCTAAGATTGGTGCCGAAATCCTTATAAACGGCCAACTCGCCGGAAGCGCTGGTATTGTCGGCAGGGCGGTCAGGGATAAATTCGATTTGAAGGATACTACACCTGTCGGTGCCGAACTTGAATTGGAGGTGCTTTCGAGTTTGGAAAGCGGCGTTTTGGAGGTCAAACCGATTCCCAGATTCCCCGCTATTGATAGAGACCTTTCGATAATCGTTGAAGAAAGTGTTTGCTGGGATGATATAGTCGAGGAGATTAAGAAAAAAGCATCCAGGCAACTGCAGGAGATAACGTTTGTGGAAACGTATCGAGGTAAAGGTATCCCATCCGACAAAAAAAGCATTACGCTCTCATTGCATTTTAGAGATGAAGAAGGCACACTGACCCACGAGGCCGTTGACGACTTCGAAAAATCAATTGTCGAATGGCTGACTCAATCCGTCGGAGCACAACTGCGAACTATTTAAGTGGGGTTGGCTTATGACAGATGTTGAACAATTTGAACAGCTTATTAACAGCGGCTGTCCCAGCGTATCAATAATTACGCTCGAGGAGCAATACGCCCTGAACGTAATTCGCCGGGTTGCTCAAAAACTCGAACGTGATGTTTGGATATGGTCAGCATCGGAAGGCGTCAGAGATGGGTTGGCTATGCTCGATGACGGACTTTCGATAGCTGAAACAGACAAACCTGATGCGGGGCTTTCCAATCTCGCCGGCGCCAAAGAAGGCGCTGTTTGCGTTACTCTCGACCTCGCCGATTATTTTAAAAGCGGAGGAAAAACACAGCGTCTTGTCCGTGATATGATAGAGAGTTTCCAGGAAACCGGCAAAACTCTTGTTATGATTGACAGCAATGACAAACTCCCCGATGTCATAAAATCCTATGCCAAACCTTTCGAAATCTCCTATCCTGATGAAAATGAGCTGGAGGATATTATCCGCAAAACCCTCAAACGCATCCATCGCAAGACGCCTATTGAAATTGGAATCACACGCTCCGGACTGAATGTTATTGTCCGTAATCTTCGCGGCCTGACACGCCGGCAGGCTGAGCAGGTTATTATTGATGCTACCGCCTACGACCAGCGATTTGATGATAACGATATCAATGTTGTCATCGCCGGGAAACGCCGGATGATTCAGCGGGGAGGTCTGCTTGATTATATTGAAACGCCTTTGAATCTCGACGAAATAGGTGGAATGAAACATCTGAAAAAATGGCTCGAAACCCGCAAGGATGCATTCAGCAATGACGCCAGAGATTTTGGTCTCAAGGCCCCTCGAGGCGTACTTATGCTCGGGGTTCAGGGCGCTGGAAAAAGTCTCTGTGCAAAGGCCATCGCTACCGCCTGGCATCAGCCGTTGTTGAAAATGGATCCGAGTGCTTTATATGCCAGCTATATCGGCGAGTCTGAACGCAACCTGCGCGAGGCCCTTCGGCAGATCGAGATGATGTCGCCGGTAATTCTCTGGATAGATGAAATCGAAAAGGCCTTTGCCTCAGCAGCCAGTCGGAGCACCGACGGCGGATTGTCGCAGAGAATGTTCGGCACCCTTCTGACCTGGCTGCAGGAACACACTGCTCCAGTATTCGTCGTTGCCACTGCAAATGATATAGAAGCATTGCCGCCTGAATTGCTTCGAAAGGGAAGGTTCGATGAGATATTCTTTGTCGATTTGCCCGGTGTGGATACTCGCAAAGAAATATTCGTGGTTCATCTTAAAAAACGAGGTCGAAATCCCGATAAATTTGACCTCAATGCCATCGCCGAGGCCTCAGACGGCTACAGCGGCTCCGAAATAGAACAGGCCGTTCTTTCAGCTCTTCACCAGGCCTATGCAAAAAAAAACGTCCTAACTACCGCACTAATCCTCTCAGCCCTGAAAATTTCTCCTCCCTTATCCGTTACTATGGCTGAAAAAGTCCGCTCACTGCAGATATGGGCCAAAGGCCGATGTGTCCAGGCTGATTGATAAATAAACACAAAATGTGGTTGAATCTTCAGTATTGCTGGTAAATAGCCGAAAAAGTCAACATAAAGGTCGGCGTAGAAGCCGGTTAAATGCCGATAAAGTTGCCGGTAATTTCTTAACTCGAGATTTTATAAACCGTAATATACCTTAAAACAAACTTTTTGTTGAATCGCTGTCCAAAGCTGTTTTTTGTTGACACAAACGCCTTTTTTCTGTATTATGGTTTTCTCAGGATGAATATTCTGTTTGCTTGTCCTGATTAGTTTTAGCTCCAAAAAATAGAGCCATTTTGGAGGCAGGGTGATTGAAGTATAGTTGTTACATTTTGATAGCCAAATTCAGTTTTCCGAAAAAGTAGGAACAGTTTGTTGGAGAATTTTTGATGTTTAAATTAAAATCTGTAGCAGTAGTGTTATTTATCATTATTTGTATCTCAGGTACGGCAGTACCGCAAACCCTGAAAGATGACTGGAACGACTTTTTACACTACACCAAGATTGGTCGCTTCGACTTGGCCAAAGGTTACGCTCAAGCCATTATTCAAAGTGAACCGGACCCGGTGGCGTTGCTGGAGCTCAGCCAGCAAAGTCAGACTGCGTTTACCCTTTTGAAGAAGGTTAATGAAACTGCTCCTGATGCCCAGTTGTCTGAACTGACCGGACAAATTCTCGAGCTTATAAACGAAGGCAGACTCCTGAGGCATTCCGACCCGGTTATTATCGCAGAGGAAATCAGAAGACTAACCTCGACTGCGCGAGGCAAGATTACCGCTGTTAAGAGATTAAGGGATTCAGGTGAATATGCTATACCTTTGATGCTTGATGCAATGGCCGATGTGTTGCGTAAAGAAGAACTGCCGAATATTATCTGGGCGCTGCCGCAAATCGGAAAAGATGCAATAAGACCGCTCGTGGCTGCTTTACAGAGTGAAGATGTTGCTATCAAAGCGGAAATAATAAAAGCGCTTGGCGAAATCGGTTATCCCCACTCTCTGCCGTATCTTAAATATGTTCAGGAAAATGACAGTTCCGAGCAATTACGCAGTATGGCTAAAAAAAGTATCGAACGTCTCGACCCCGCTGCTTTGAATATATCAGCCGCACAATTATTCTATACACTTGCTGAAAATTATTATTACTATGCCGCCTCTCTTGCGCCGGCCGAAGAAGCCGACTTCGGAAATATATGGTTCTGGGACCCGGATGGCCGCAGACTCATCAGAAGGGAGGTCGCTGATGATTATTTCAATGAACTTATGGCAATGCGCTGTTGTGAGTGGGCGCTAAAAGCCGACGCCGGATTTGGAAGGGCGATTGGACTTTGGATTGCAGCTTTTTTCAAAGCTGAGTCGGCAGACCTTGAAATGCCCGAATATTTCGGAGCAGGTCACGCAGAAGCAATAGTCTATGCCGTTACTGCCGGCCCTGAATATCTGCAGCAGGCACTCGCACGTGCCGTCAAAGATAACAATGCTTATGTAGCTCTCGATGCGGTAGAGGCGCTGGCGACTAACGCTGGTGAAAAGTCCCTGTTTTATCGGGTCGGAACCACTCAGCCGCTCATCGATACCCTGACGTTTGATGATAAGGCGGTTCGGTATAGCGCAGCTATTGCTATTGCTGCAGCCGGTCCAAAGAACAGCTTCGACGAAAGCAGATTTGTCGTGAGAAATTTAGCCCAGGCGCTCGAGGAACAACCAGGACAGTCAAGTCAGGAAAGTATGCTTTGGGATGACCAGTCAGCCGACGAGTATGCTTTCAGGGCTGCACAGGTAATGTTCCAATTGGCCCAGACTCAAAATCCTGTTATCGATTTATCTGCGGCGTTGGAAACTTTGATAAATGCCACAAACGATACCCGCGCACCTATCCAGATTTTTACGGCGAACATCTTGGCCCGGCTCGACAACCCCGAGGCACAACGGGCCATAGCTGCAATGGCTCTGTCGGAAAACAATCCTCTTGATATCCGGCTCGCCGCATTTCAATCTCTGGTTATATCAGCAAAACTTAATGCGAATATGCTCAGTGATGAAACAATAGATGCTGTTTATTCATTGGTTTCTTCAGAAGATATCGAACCGGAATTGCGAGGTGCTGCTGCAGGAGCTTTTGGTGCGCTTAACCTGCCGAGCCGCAAAGTCAAGAATCTTATCCTCGACCAGGCAAAAAGTTGAAAACCTGAAAATAGTTTGACAATCTTTTCTGTCACGGAGCCATTCAGGGACGTTTTTTCCTGTTCTTTAGAACAGACCTTCCCTCTTTGTCAAATCATGCTAATCCACTACGTGGATTCAATTCTGAACAAAGCTGTAAGCCATGTCATTGCGTGCACAGCGAAGCAATCTCAAAGCTAAAAAAATCGAGGTTGCCACGGCAGTTTCACCGCCTCGCAATGACAATTGTGATGTTTGTAACAGAGCACTGATAATTCTGTAGAATTATGTACTTGATAAGACAGTGATGTAATTAAACTCAATTATTCTATGCAGGAGATGGAGAAAATGATAAAATGCTCCGAAATTGGAAGAAAAAGCAGAAAGGCGAATGTAGTAAATGGCAGGACATTTTGATAAACACATATTGAACAACGGGATGGTCATTCTCGGTGAGCCGATGGAGGCGGTTGAATCAGCGGCGTTCGTATTTATGCTGCCGGCCGGTTCATCGAGGCTGCCGGACGGCTGCTGCGGGGCTGCAAATGTTATAACGGACTGGATTTTCAGAGGTGCCGGTAACAAAGACAGCAGGCAGCTAAGTGACGCACTTGACGGTTTGGGATTGCACCGTTCCAGTGCGGTAGGCAGCAGCCATATAATAATCGGAGCGGCGCTGGAGGCGGACAATCTCAATGAAGCGTTAGAGCTGTATGCGGATGTTATTTTGCAGCCGTCTCTTAAAGACGACCAGTTCGAGCCGGCCAGGCAGCTCGCAATCGACGGCGTCGAATCGCTGGATGACAACCCTCGACAGAAGGTTATGCTTGAGCTGACAAAGCAGTTTTATCCCTCTCCTTTAGGCAGAAGCACCGTTGGAAAAGTCGGTGAACTAAAGGTGCTGAACCCCGATAAAACCAAAAGCATATTTAATGAAAATTTCAATCTTTCCCAAACTATTTTTTCGGTGGCGGGCAAATACGACTTCGATACTGTTACTAAACAAATGGAAAATCTGTTTGAAAAGGACAAACAGAAACCTGCAGCAGCTATTTCTCCTGGAGCCAGGCCCTCTAAACATGCGCATATAAATAATGACGGTGCTCAGGTACATATCGGGCTGATGACCGATACCGTCAAAGTAGACGATGAGAATTACTACAATGCGAGGGTGGCAATTTCGGTGCTTTCCGGTGGAATGAGCGCCAGATTGTTTACCGAGGTAAGGGAAAAACGCGGCCTGTGCTATGCAGTCAGCGCAGGATACCACTGTCTCAAAGATGCTGCTGGTATAAGGAGTTATGCCGGCACAACTCCGGAAAAGGGACAGGAAACGCTTGATGTAATAATGGGCGAATTCAATCGCCTGGCCGATGGAATAACCGAAGAAGAAATTGACCGCGCAAAAGTGGGATTGAAAAGCTCTCTTATATTGCACAGTGAATCGTCGAGCAGCAGGGCAGGCGCAATCGGAAGCGATTACTATATGCTGAACAGAGTGCGGGGGCTGGATGAAATAAAGAGCGAAATCGAAAAAACATCGGTTGATTCGGTCCTGGGCTTTCTGCAGAACAATAGATTCAAAGATTTTACCGTGGTAACGATAGGACCGAGCCAGTTGAATATTGAGTAATGATTTTTCTATTGGTTGTTTTAAGGTATGGAATTTAAGAAGAAAATACTGGATAACGGACTTACCATAATCGGCGAGCTCAACAAATCGGCGAAGTCGGCGGCGGTGGGGTTTTTCGTCAAAACCGGTTCCAGAGACGAGAGTGACGAAATAAACGGCGTCTCGCATTTTCTGGAACATATGCTTTTCAAAGGCACGGATAAACTAACCGCTTTTGAAGTCAATGAAGCTTTCGACAGAACGGGGGCACAGTTCAACGCCTTTACAAGCGAGGAAAACACGGTTTATTATGCAGCGGTTCTGCCTGAATATCTTAGCGAGGTAACGCAGTTATGGATACAACTGCTTCGACCTGCTCTCAGAGACAAGGATTTCAAGATTGAAAAAAATGTTATCAAAGAAGAAATTTCAATGTATAAGGACATGCCGAGCTTTGACGTGACGGATAGATGCAGAAAGCTGCACTTTGACAGCCATCCCTGCGGAAACAGCGTGCTCGGCGACGAAGAAAGTGTAGAAAAGCTGACCGCTGAGCAAATGCGGGCTTATTTTGCGAATCGCTATGCGCCGAATAATATGATACTTGGCGTGGTTGGTAATTTCGACTGGGACCAAATCTGTTCGATTGCCGAGCAGCTTTGCAGCAGTTGGCGGCGGCAGTCTGTTAGCAGAATGCTGGAGCATTTTGAGGGGAGCAAAGGAAAGAAAAGAGTAGCAAAATCAAACCTTGTGCGGGAGCATATTTGTCTGATAAGCCCGTCTCTTTCAGCCCAGGATGAGAGGAGATTTGCGGCCTCGCTCCTTGCATCAATAATCGGTGACGATGTCGGCTCGCGGTTTTACTGGGAGCTGGTAGATAAAGCATTGGCGGAGACGGCGGCGATGGAGTTTGGAGCAATGGACAGCACCGGCGTATTTTACAGCTACATCCGCTGCGGCATGGAAAATGTTCCAAAGGTGCTCGATACAATCAATAATATTTTCCAAAATCTAACCAAAAGCGGTATCACCGAGGACGAACTGAGAAAAGCAAAAAACAAGATACTCAGTGCGCTGGTTATTAAGAACGAGGTGCCTATGGGTCGGCTGGTTGATTTAGGCTTTAACTGGGTCTATCTGCAGCAGTACCGTTCCATCGAGGATGACATTAACGCCATAAAAAAGGTCGGCATCGATGATGTTTGCTCGCTGATAGAACAATTAAGACCCGGCGATTTCACGCAGTTTTCACTTGGTCCCGCAAAAACCGAATAATACGAGCCTTAGGACTGTTTTCTTAGTTTTTATTCAGAGTCGAGATAGTATTTTTCATTGCATTTGAGCGTTTGTCGACTACGGCTGCAGGAGGCGGATATTTCAACTTTCGCTTTTTTCATCTCGGGAGCTGATATAGTTACGCTTAATTCTGAGCGTGGGATTTGCATTTCACTAACGTCCAGTTGGATGGTTTTGTCGAAGTTTTCTTCAGCGTTATTTTTTACATTCATTTGTGCCCAGGCGAGGGCGCTGGCTCTTAGATTATCCCGGCAGGCCTGGAGGTAAACGGTATCGGTTTGTAATAGAATAACATTTGAGCCGCCTGTCAAAACAAACATCTCAGCCCCAATAAGGCCCAGCATTGCAACAACAAGCAGCAGCACAAAACCATTCTCTCGTTTTTTCTTTTTGTTCACTTTACGGCCTCTTGATAAGCACCTACAAAATACAAATGCGAATTTGCCATTTTCTTTTCAATTACTCGTCCTCTTTTTCTCTCGATATAGGTCTTGATTTCGACAGCATAGCCGGCGCCGTTTTTCTTCCACAGTCGCCACTTTATTTTTGCATTCAGGCAAGGCCAGCCGATAATATCATCTGGTGCGCCTTCGTTGGTTTTGGATAATTTGCATCTTTTGATTTCGTTCTCTTTCAACTCGTAGCAAATAATGGCATCGGCCAATTCGATTAGAATTGCCTCTTCACCCGCAGTGTAAGTATCAAAAGATTTCGGAAAACTTTTTGCAGCGTTGACGTCTTCACGCAGATATTTTAAGGCATTGAGGATGCTGGTGTTGGCATTTATGATTCGATAAGACTGGGGAATATCACGAATAGTTATGGTAGACAATCTGGCCAGCGGAATAGAGATGAGCATAATAAGGGATATTACAACCAGCATTTCTATTATTGAAAAGCCCTTTCGCATTTCTACAGCCCTCCTTCTGCCGGCAAATATCTTGACAATTCGACTTTAACGACCCTGTTGAAGCTGTTGGCTTTTGATTTGACCTTTATTAATTTCAAACCCTGCCATTGGTCCGTGCCGTCCTGCACCTCTATTGAGACATCAACTTTTGGCCACAGGCGGTTGAAATCATTTTCATCGATTTGTTTACCGCTTACAGCCATGCTGTCGAGCTGGGCATGGGCTGCCGCTGTGCAGTGCTGCCTTGTTAGCTGATAGTGATTAAATCTGCCAAAGCCGATTAGAGACGTCCCCAGACAGGCCAGAATTAACCCTATAATGCTCAGCGAGACTATCAGCTCCACAAATAAGAAGCCGCCGTTTTTTCTTGTCTCAGACACAACGTTACCTCATCTTCAATATCAGGGTATAACCTGGTCCGCCAAATGGTGAATGATTAAGACGCCCGGTGAAAATATGGCGTAAACCACAAACCCGACCATTAATCCCATAGCAATTACAATACATGGTGCGATTATGAACCTGGCAAGATTGACCCTGAAGTTATAGTTTGAACGGAAAAAGTTCTCGAGCATCTCGAGAATGGATAAAGTATTGCCTTGATTTACCTTCTCGTCGAACGCCCAGGCCAGAGAGCCGCCTAATCTGCTTTTTGCGGCTGCGGCTGCAATATTGTCGCCTCGTTCTACCTTTTCAAGCCAGCGTGCAAGTCGTTTCCTGAAATAATAGTTTACATCCAGATTGAGTGTATTGGCAATGGCTTCGTTAACTGTGCAGCCGGCATTGAATGACAGACGCAGAAGCTCTACCGTATGCACCATTGAATAGTTCCTTTCGAACCAGTGCAGAACGGGGATATGCCATTTAATAAAGTCGCCAATCCGCGAAATCAAATACGGTTTTTCCGGCCGACGCGGCCGAACTCTGATGTAAATCCCAAAAGGTATAATAACAAGCAACAGCACAAGCAAAACCAATCCAATTACCCAGCCGTATTGATACGCAACAAACTCACTGATTCGCATCAGGATTCGAGTGGCTATGGGAAGCTTCGCTTCCTCAAACATTTCACTTATGACAGCTTTATACAGTGGTATAACATATTTCATCAAGAGCAAAATCGTAAAAAACATAAAGCTTATCAGAATTATCGGATAGAACGGGTGAATCGGTCTGAGCTTTCTGCTCTCATCAGCCTTGGCAGCCATATCCGCTTCGATTGCCTCAATTGCAAGTGGCAGCTGGTTAATCTTCTCAGCCGAGGATATTGCAGCAACGGCATAGCCGGGGCATTTGGGATAGCCGCGCTTTATCGCCTCGCTTAGCGAGTAACCCTGAACAAGCCAGTTTTTTATCCTTCTCAGGATTCTTGCCCGCTTGTCCATTTGACCGGCCGCTGCTGATTCAAGTGCCATAGGCAGGGGCAAATTCTGACGCATACTCGAACCTATAGTCGAGATAACATAAGCTGCCGTTGCGTGACGAGAAACCAGTCCAAAGCTTACAATTGAACCTATAAACAGAATAAAATAGGCCCAGATATATATGCCGGCGAAACGGAATGCCGCAGTCATTGCCCCCAGGATAAGCAGCAGCACCAAAATCGACAATATCCATATTGCCAAAATCCGTGGCCATCGCACCGGTTCATCACCTTTCCTCGAAAGTGCAGCAGATACCAGTGTTACCAGGAAAATTACAGGTGCAAACAAAATGTTTTGCGGCTCATACGACCATACAGCACCATAACCATAGAGTAAACAAACAATTGGGATTGTAATCAGCGCGATGGCCGGCTTTTTATAGCCGAGAATCCCATAGATAAATAAAATTGCTATTCCTAATGTTATCAACATATTGCTGTCAATCCTCGTCAACTACCCGCTTAAGCCAGAGACAACTTGTATCATCGGTAAAAACATTGCAACCACAGCCATTGCAATAACGCCGCCTACGAAAATCAACATAACAGGCAGCAAAACTGCCTGCAGCCGGGACTGGCCGTAGCGTGCCTGCTCGGTGTACATCTGGCCTAAGCTATACAGATTATCCTGCAGCTCGTTACGCTGAGAACCTAACTGCACTGAATATAGAAAAAGTCTTGGTATTACTTTGCAGAACTGGCCCGCCTCCAGTAAATTTACACCTTCTTCGATTTGGCGGGCGATAATTTCACTTTCCAAAACAAGCTTTTCGCTTCCCGATGCACTTGCACTCAATCTAAAACAATTTGGCATAGCTGAACCGGCCGCAACGAGCATTGCCATCGCTTCAGACATTTTACTTAAAATACTGCTGTGATAGAGCCGGCCGAATACCGGCAGCCGAAGAAACACTGTCTCCTTGAATCTTCGTCCCGCCGTAAATGTTGAAAGCATAATGTAGCCGGCGATTATCACACCGACAACAATCCCAACCGATATCCAGAAAGACAAAACGTGTTCCGACAATGTGAAAAAGAACATAGTCAGAGCATTCAACTGGCCTGATATCATCTCTGTAAGCACGTTCTTGAACTGCGGAATGATAAACATAAATACAATGGAAATTATCACAGCCGCCAGGGCCAGTATAACTGCAGGATAAGCCGTCGCTTCGAAAACTATTCTCCTGGTTTGATTGGACATACTAATATGCCTGTTAAGAGAGGTGAGCATTTCGCTTAGCCGGCCCGTTTCCACGCCGGCCTTGAGGATTCTGCCGTAAAGCGGCGGAAAATGTTTTTGCCTTTTCTCGAAGGCCTTTTCGATGCTTACTCCCGCTTCGAGGTCGTCGGCAATGCCGTTGATAAGTTTCCTCATTGACCTTGATGTGATTTCCTTCGACAGTTCACGCAGTCCTCTTTCCAGAGGGATTCCCGCCTTTGTTATTGCGGCCAACTGTTGATTGAACAGCAGGAATTCGCTTCTGCCGATGGCTATTTTGGGTTGTTTTGCCTTGGCTTTTTCAATAGAGTTTATGGTGAGCTGCATCTGCTTCAGTAACTCATCCGCCTCTTCGTGCGAACCGGCCTCTATCGTCCCCTTCATCACACGACCGGCCGACGTCAACGCATTGTATTCAAATGTCGCCATTTTTATTCCTTGTATCCGTTTTGATTGAGATTATCGTTCTTCAACTGTCCGGCAGACTTTATCCACTTCCTCCTGTGTTGTAATACCTTCGCTTATCAGCTGGTTGCCGTGCTGCCGCATATTCATATGTCCTATTTTGTTTATTATATCCTCAAGCTGTTCGAGGTCTGCCTTTTCGAGGATTGCCTTTCGCAGCCGGCCGTCGAGCTGGACTAACTCCGCAATGAGCACTCGACCGTGATAACCGGTCCTGAAGCAGTCATCACAGCCGACCGGCTCGAAAAGGCCGCCTTCATTATTTTCTGTTTTGCATTTATCGCAAAGTTTTCTTACCAGCCGCTGGTTGAGCACGGCGGAGACGCTTGAGGTTACCTGGTAAGGTTCGATACCCATCTCCAGAAGTCGCAGCAGGGCGCCGGCGGGCGTTCCGCTGTGCATAGTGCTCATCAGCAAATGTCCGGTCAGCCCCGCCTCAATAGCGATTTTGGCGGTCTCGGCGTCTCGGATTTCGCCAATCATTATTACCTGCGGGTCCTGCCGGAGTAGTGAGCGCAATGCAGTTGGGAAAGTTAATTTACCGTGGGGCGTAATCTGCGTTTGCGTAGCGCCGTCAATTCTTATCTCTACCGGGTCCTCGACCGTTACGATACTTTCTCCGGAATGGTTTTTCAGAATGTATCGCAGCATAGCCGCAAGCGTTGTGCTTTTGCCGCTGCCGGCCGGGCCGGTCAAAAGCAGAACACCCTGGCTCTGGCCGGCTATCTGTATCAAAGATTGATATATATTCTCACTGAAGCCGAGCTGCCTGAGGTCGGTAAGCTCTTTGTTACTGTAGAATAACCGTACAACGGCTCGCTGGCCGTATATCGTCGGAAAAACCGCAAGACGCTGGTCTATCACCAGCTCGTTTTGCCCGCTGTCAACCTCAATCCGGCCTTCCTGCGGAATATCGTTACGATAGGTTAAAAGCCCCCCCAGTACCTTCAATCTGGCAATTACCGACTCGCAAAATGGTTTTGGCAGCTTTTCAACCTCCTGTAAAAGCCCGTCAAGACGGTATTTTACAATTAATTCATTCGTGGTCGGCTCAAAATGTATATCGCTTGCACCGGATTCGACGGCTTTTTCCAGAAGCTCATCCACTAACGAAACCGCATTTTCAGCTCCTTTTTCATTTTTTTCAGGTTCGCAATTCTGCAAAATAGTGCCTTTCTTTAAGTTATCGCCCAAAAAA
The DNA here is from genome assembly GCA_042576845.1 of Planctomycetota bacterium. Taxonomy (GTDB): domain Bacteria; phylum Planctomycetota; class Phycisphaerae; order Sedimentisphaerales; family Anaerobacaceae; genus JBHPEQ01. The sequence continues at coordinate 24,023 of JBHPEQ010000015.1, read as the reverse complement.
TCCGTTTTTTATACCCTATCCGCAGTTAAGACGCATAACAGGGCTGGATTGTTATCTATAAAAGACAAAGTTTTATGGATTTTTTTGGAATTTTTTATTAACATATATGTAATTGCTGCGTCCTAATAAACGCAAACATATACAAAAAGTGAGCTTCTATGGTTACAACTGCAAACAGCAGCGCACTGTTGTGGGATATTTCAATACCTGAGTCTCTGACAGGAACTCAGCGATGGGTCCTCTCCGCAATGAAAAGTCACGGGCCGACTCTGGTTAATATGCTCTGGCGGATACTCGGAAATGAACAGGATGTATGTGATGCGTATCAGGATACGTTTCTTAACCTTGCTCATTATGAAGGAGGACAAAAGCCGGAAAATATTAAAGCTTACCTGTTCGCCTCAGCCGGTAATGCAGCGGTCTCTATGCTGAGAACACGCATCAACGAAAAAAGGCATATATCTGAAATCGATACAAGTAAAAGTAAAATAAAATCACCTTCAGATGAGCTTGATTCCAGATATTTACTGGAAAGTTTAAGATACCATATTGCCCGGCTGCCGGATAATCTGCGTAGTGTGATTTTGTTACGTGATTTAGCGGAATTATCTTATGAGCAGGTAGGTAAGGTTTTGTCAATCACGCCGTCAACTGCGAGAGTTTACAGGTGTAGGGCAGTCCGGCAGTTATCTAAATGGCTTCACGAGAAAAGAGAAAAGGTGCGATGATAAACAAAGATAAAAACAACATATGCAGTAAACTTACTAACTGGCTGTCTCAGGCGGCAAACAGTCACTTCGGGTTCGATGCAGGATGGGTGCAAAGACATATTGCAAATTGTCCCAGATGTCAGCGGCGAATGGCTTCCCTGGCTAAGGTAAATCTTGCATTTTCTTTATTAAAATCACAGCCGCATAATCTCGATTTGCTGATGCGTGCCAATACGCAGGCCATCGGCGTGCTGAAGCATTCTCTGCGATACTCAAAAAAGGCACAAAAACTCAGGAAAAAACTGCCCGAACCCGGATTACTCCAAAGACTTGATAAATACAAAAGCCCTGCCTTAAATGCAGCCGCCTGCGTTACAATTCTGTTCCTTATGAAAACTGGAATATTCTCTTCTGCCGAAAACATCCAGGACCAGGGACAACAAGTCCTCAAACAGTATTACGTCAAAAATCTGGGCCAGGACCTGGCGGACGAGATTTTTACCACATAGTTGACTCCGCTCGATAAGAAAACTGTTCAGAATTGAAATAAAAAAGGCAGGTTATTTTTCCCGCCTTTTTTTAACAATTGGAATTGACGCTTCTTTTAGAATTTGTATTTCATACTAATCTTGCAGTATGTTATATCATTGCGTGAATTAACAGAATCCTCCATAGATATTTGATGATAAATTCCCGGAACAAATGCCATATTTTCGCTGAGTTCGAAACTTGTTGAGACGCCAAAGGTAGCGTATGACCAGTCATGCTCTGCAGCGCGAAGGCCGTCGGTATAGGCAATTTCCGACGTCAGATGAAGCGGGTTGGGAAGTTCAGGAACTTGAAGGTCATATCCTAAACCGAAACAATGTACCCAGCCGGCCCAGTGATCGACCAGTCCGTAATGACTGCCGGAAGGGTAGTCATAATAAGAGACATAGTAGGGGACAAGACCTGTTGAACCCAAAATCTCAGGCCAGGATAAGTTTAATGTCCATGCCTGCACATTTCTTGCGTTCCTCGGGCTGTCATAATAATGCTTATATATCCAGGCAACCTTATACTTTGTTTTGTAAGGTTCGTCGTCAAAAAGAAAGTCACCATAATAAACTCTGTAATCGAATCGATGTTTATTGACCCAGCCGCTGTTAGTTGAACTGCGGTGCATAACCGCCACACCAAAACCTGTGCCCCAAAGGTCTACATCAATTGTCTCAAAGAAACCACCGTCTGCCTTCCAGACTTGAGCTCCTCTGCTCATCCATTTATTCATATACGTCAAATCAAAGGTAACCCCCAGCTCATCGGTTTGAGCCTGCGTAAAACCCGATGTGCTTGAAACAATTACGGCCAACAGCAAAATCACTTTCTTCGTTGCTTTACTCCTTGCAGCAAAAACCACAATACATTTGCATTTCTTAAATCTGCTCGGCAGCTTATTTTTTAGCAACAATCCTGCAAAAATCAAATAAAAAACGACTTTTTTCTCAAAAAGCTGTAAACTTATGTAAGAGTAATAGAGCACTTTTAGCTGTTAACCAGGTGACCTGCAATTATACTTCTGTATATTACGAGTCATACTGTAATATCCCCCAAAAAACTAACTTGTAAATCTACAAAATCCATCCAATCCGCGGCAAATTTTATCTTGCCTCTTTTAGCAGCTATCACTCTTTACCTTTGGTGGCTGCATTTTAAGAAAAATATCTTTCGTCTGTGTTTATAATTATAAACAAATTGCTAAATACATCAGGCTATATAAGAATAGCTAATTATATCATTAAAAAAATAGATATACCGTAGCTTCCGTGAAGTAATTATTATAAAGTATTATCTTCTTAACTTCTTAATTTACAGACACTTATACACTACTACGTTTTTTTCTGGTTATAAACAATATGTTGGTCTTGACGTATATGTGTTTGGCTGATATAATATGTTTTTTTAATGTTATCAATGATTGCCTATGGCAAAATCAGCAAAGAGCAGACAAAAACAAGGTAAGAAACGGGCAAATAAAAGCTCCCCGAAGGTAAGAAAAGTCACATCCAAAAAGCAGTTCAAGAGCTATAAGCAGGCGATTGATTATCTTCATGCAAAAACTGACTATGAGAAACAGGAGCGACTGCGCTATAATGTTACGACTTTTAACCTTACCAGAATGAGGAAGCTGCTGTCCTTGTTGGGGAATCCCCACAAAAAAATTCATACAATCCATATAGCCGGCACAAAAGGTAAAGGTTCTACAGCTACTATGGTTGCAAAGATGCTTGAAGCTAATGACTATAAGGTTGGTTTGTATACATCACCGCATTTGGTAAGTCTTCATGAGCGTATAATGGTTAATTCCAGGATGGTCAGCGAGAATAAAATGCTTGGTTTGATGAACCGTATTTATGCACCCATTGAGAAGCTCTCGAAAAATGACGGGCCAACATTTTTTGAGATTCTGACGTCAATTGCCTTTATGTATTTTGTGGATGAGCAGGCTGATATTGCCGTGATAGAGACAGGATTAGGAGGCCGGCTGGATAGTACGAACGTGATTAAGCCAAAGGTGGTTGGTATAACGAGCTTGAGTATTGACCATCAGCAGCAGCTTGGAGACACGCTTGAGCTTATTGCAAAGGAGAAAGCAGGTGTTTTCAAGCGTGGAATTCCAATTGTTACGGTTGAGCAGAAATCGGAGGCGATGCGAGTATTGAAGTCGGAAGCGGCATCTGTTAAAGCACCATTAAGTGTAACAGGTGGCGACATCGACTTTTCGTATCGATTTGAGGCATCTGCTGAGCATGGGCCTCATACTCGGATTTGCCTTACCACTGAGACAAGTAAATTTGAACATCTTCGTGTTCCGCTGCAAGGCAGGCATCAGGCCATCAATTGTGCTTTGGCACTTGCTATTGTTGATAAGCTAAAATCGAGGGGCTTTGAAACAGATAACAATAAGACGGCTGAGGGCCTTAACAAAGTTAAGCTGCTCGGCCGGATGGAGATGATTTGTCACGACCCGAGGGTTTTGATAGATGCGGCTCATAACGCCGACAGCATTAAAGCGCTTATGTTCGCAATTGGTCAGAGCATTCCGTATGATTCAATGGTTGTAATCTTTGGTTGCAACAAGGATAAAGATATTGAGGGGATGCTTGATAAACTGCAGTATGGAGCCGACAAAGTTATATTTACTCGAAGCTCATCGGCAAAAGCAATGTCGCCCGACCAGCTGGCCGAGATGTACACAAATATGTGCAGTAAGATGTGCCAAAGTGCTATGAGTCTTGGCGAGGCATTACGGCTTGCCAACAGCGCTATCGGTAAAGAAGACTTGATTTGTATAACGGGCAGCATTTATCTTATCGGTCAGGCCAAGGTTCGGTTTCAGCCCAATTAAGTGCAGCACAGCATGATTGCTATGTAACAAATGATTTTGACGGACAGTCCTCAAGTGTATCCCGTTCTTTTGCTATTTTGTATACTTCTATAGGTCGGCACTTTCAGAAACGCCCTATTTTTTAGATTTTTTTGATACCAGTTTCTTTAGACTCGATGCTTTTAGGGAGCAAAAAATACAAAACGATATTTCGAGCTTAGACAAATGGTATTCTTGATTTGCGGGCTTTTTTTTGATAATAATTGACAGTATTATGAAGGTTCGTTTCAGGAAACTGCTGTTTGCGGGACTGTTGTTTATTGTTTGCTTTGCCGGCGCTGCAAGTGCGGATTTGGCGAAGCAGATTAACAGCATCATCAACGGCAGCTCCCAGAAAAAGGTTATATTTTCTATTCAGATTGCAAAGGCCGAGTCCGGCAAAGTGATATACAGCTATAAGGGGAACAGGGTGATGATACCGGCCTCAAATATGAAAATAGTTACGACCGCGGCCGCCCTTGAATATTTAGGCCCGAATTTTGAATATACGACTATAATCGGCCTGTCCGGTGATATGCTTGTGGTGATAGGCAGCGGAGACCCGCTTTTAGGTGATGATGTAACAGATGAGCGGTACGGCAGAGAGGCCGGCTGGATTTTTAAAGATATAGCAGCAGCACTCAAGGCAGCTGGACAAAAAAAAATCAAAGACATTATTGTTGACAGCACCGTTTTTGATGACGAACGAGTCAATCCGAGCTGGTCAAGGAATGATTTGAATCGCTGGTATGCCTGCGAGGTTGCGGGATTGAATTATAACGGTAACTGTGTCGAAATTACAGCAACAAATACGTCGAATAAAGTTGAACTTACAGTTGAGCCGGCGAGCAGTTTTATAAAGATTACGAATAACGTCAAGCCGATACAGACGGGCAGGGGGGCTGTGGGAAGCTATCGTCAGCCAGCCGTTAACGATATTGTTGTTTTCGGCAAATGCAGAGAAAAGCAGGGGCCTATCAACGTTGCGATTGAAAGGCCCGCTGCGTTTTTCGGTTTTTTGCTGGCAGAGGAACTGACCGGGGCCGGTATAAATGTCACAGGGCAGTTTATTGAGAAAAAGTGTGAGCCAGACACAAAAATTAAGGAATTGCTAAGTTGCCGGACAAAACTGTCGGATGTGCTTACGCGATGTAATAAGGACAGTTTCGGACTGGCTGCAGAAGCACTATTAAAAACAATTGCTGCAAATGCCAATCGGTACGGTGAAAACGGCGGCTGGGAAGCCGGCAGGGGGCTGATTTCACGCTATCTGGTGCAGCTCGGCGTCGACAGGAACGAACTTTATATAGACGACGGCAGCGGTCTAAGCAGGGAGAACAGGCTCAGTGCAAATGCGATAACAAAGGTGCTGGTCGATGTTTATAACAGCAAAAATCGGTCGCTTTATGAGGACTCGTTAGCGGCAGGGGGGATAGACGGGACAATAAGCAGATATTTCAAAGAAGAAAAATATAAAGGTAAGGTTCTCGGCAAGACCGGCTATATCGACGGCGTCAAAACGTTCTCAGGCCTGTGTCAAACCTCAGACGGTGATTATATTTTCTCCATCTTAGCTAATAATACAAACGGCGGTACACGCACAGCAATAAACAAAATTGCAAAAGCGATTATCGATGAGTATTAGCAGACAAAGCAGCACTAATCACAAAACCAAATCACCTAAGGCCTGAAGAAGACAACGGGGCAGGGGTGATAATTCTTCCTTGTCCAGTCGGGCTTTACGGCTGCTTTGTATAGAGGTTCTTCGAATCCACCCGGTTCGGTGCCGATTATCACGGCTGAAGGTGGTGAATTTTCAATCAGAGCCAGCAGGTTTTCAGGTCCGGCGCCGTTTACGGCAGCGATAGCTTGTTCATTCATCACGCCGGCAATTCTGTAAACGAAGATGCCGGCGGAAAACTGCGGATAAATCTCGCAGCCGCCCTCAAGAGCATATAAGGGAGCAAGCGTAAGTATCCTTTTCGGTTCTTTCGTTCTTCGGGCGATATCTTCAGATATATTGTGCAGGCGATTGGGGGGCCAGCTTTGCGGATTTAAAAGAGCGGGGATTCTTTTTGCGACTATAGAGTGCGAGCCGACTGTTATGACAGCAGCAAAGGCAATGATAACCGAAGCAATACGAAAATGTATTCTTGTGCCGGCGGAGGACGTTAATTTGCTTAAATACAAAAGAGGATAAGCGAAGCTTATTATTATAAACAAGGCGGGCATAGCAAAATATTGCTTAAACATAGCAGGGGGGATAAATGTGATTACAAAGAATACGATTACAAGTATAACAGGAAGCAGGACATTGGCTTTGTTTTCTATGTTTATTTTCCGACGGGATAGGGCAAGAGTAATACAGAAGTAAGCTGCTGTTAAAATCAGGATAATATACGCCGGTGTTGTTAAACAATTGAAAATAACTTGAGATGGCCCGGGGATTTGAATTACCTGGCGCAGTAATTCGCCGTTGAATATCGGTACCACAAAGATATTTAGTATAAAAGCCCGCGGAGCGGCGGCTATAATGAACAAAGGCCAGATTGAGACGAAAAGCGAAGCGATGATAAACAATAGAATTGTCTTCAATCTTTGCTTTAAGGACTCGTTTGTGCTGTTCAGCAGCGCCCGGAGAAAGATGAGATAAACCAGCACCGTTGTCATACGAGTCCAGGATGCAAATGTTAATAAGCCGCCCATAGCGGCAGCCCGCCAATATTTCGATTTCTTTCGAAAATCGGTGGTTATAAACAGAAACAAAGAGAGCAGAACGCAAAGAATTACGATATCGTGGTTCCAGGCAAAGCCGTTGGCGTAATCAACGATGGGATTGAATATATAAAGTACAGCAGCGGCGAATCCTAGCAGTCGGGAGGCAATGGGCAATCCTTTAAGAACAGAACAATATATAGCTACAATAAGTGTAATTGTCAAAATATCACAAACAGCGGAAAGTAACCTGCACACAAGCAGGTATCGGGTAGTGTGAAACAGCTTGAAAAGGGCAGCACAGACAGTTGGGTGATAGGGAAGTTGGGCGATGTATGAGTAATCTTTGTATATCAATTTGCCCTGTGCGAGCAGGGCGGCTGCGGTGCAGTACATTTGTTCATCGTGGCCGATAGGTTTGGTCATACTGTCCGCAACAATTGCAGCGCTGAGAACAATTAGTCCCAGCACCAGCAGAAAATTAGTTAGCTTTGGTGACATTACTTTGGCTTTTTATATTAACTCTTTGAAGTAAAGGTACAATAATTTAACTTACCTGACAAGGCAAGCGGTTTTACCATTCGGCAAGCTCGCCGAGCAGCTCTTCAGCTAAATCCTTCATCGTTACGACGCCAAGTGGTATTTCTTTACCCGAGCGGGATGTTTTTGCGACCAGCAAAATCTTTTCTTTTTCCTGCTGCATAATATTTATCGCGGTGATTACATCGGTATCAGGAGAAAGTTTTCTGATAGGCCTTATAAATGTTTTCAAGTCCTCGAATTCCCGGGGTGATGTTATTGCTTCGAAAATATTAATCCACCCTGCAATATTTGCCGGCCGATGCTCGTAAACCAGCAATCGCGTAAAATCTGCTTTCTGTAACTTATTTAATAATATCGACTTATTGCAATTCAATTCAGCGTTCTCAACTTTGCTGAGCGGAGTCATAATTGAGCTTATCGGTGTCTCGGGAATGCTTACAAGGCGGTTTATGATATCCGTCTGGACAGGGCTGAATAATCCTTCTTCCTGGGTCTCTGTGAAGATGGTCCGGATATGACGTTTTTGTACAGAGCTGAGCATTGTTTTGGAGGATATAGAGGAACCTGTGAGTTTTGCTAAGACCCCGGAGATAAATCTGAGCAGGCCGACGGCCCCGCAAAAGCTAAAGAATTTGTGAAAGACGAACAAGACAGGACCAAAGATAGGCATCAGCTTGTCGGAGCGATAGTAAAAAACGGACTTTGGTATCAACTCTGCAAATACAAATAATATCGGCGCAGTCAGTAATGTGGCAAACAGCTCGGCTGAGCGTTCTACACCTGTCTTTTCCAGAAGTAAAAAAGTAATAATGCTTGTTACAACGTAATGAGTAAGGTTGTTGCCTATGAGTATCGAAAGAAGCAGGGCGGTGCTGTCGCGCATAGATTTGCCAAGGAGGATGAAGGAAACTTTTTTTCTTTCGATACCGAGTCTTAAACGCAACCGGCTGAGCCGGTACATACCAGTTTCCGCACCGGAGAAAAGACCGGAAAGGAAGATAGTAAGCAAAATTATCAGTAATAAAATTATGTTACGGAGCATTTGCAGGCTCAAAACTTAAAATCAAGGTTACGATTCTATTTTTATGAACTTTCTCTACGGTGAATTTTAGGTTTCTTAAATATGCAATGTTACCGTTTTCAGGCATTTTTCCGAGCAGGGCGGTTACCAGTCCTCCGATTGTAGATAAACGTGTTTGAGCAACGTTGATGCCGAATGCCTCGGCCCAGTCGTGGATGGCCAAATTGCCGGATAAACGAAATTTAAAAGGGTCTATCTTTTCAATAGGGTCAATCTTATCAGTCATTTCAACAGGACCAAGCAATTCACCTGCGATATATTCGAGTCGCACCAGGCCTGCGACGCCTCCATATTCATCTACAACTATCGCTGTATCGGTTTGCGTGGTGCGGAAAAATTCCAGAAGCGACTCGACCGTTTTTTGTTCAGGAACAAAGTTTACGCGCTGGACTAATTTGTCGAGTGTCTTTTGTGGATAAAGCAGAATTTGGCGAAGATGAACAAGTCCTTTTGTGTCATCAATATTTTTGTTGTAAACAGGCACTTTTGTCAGGTTGTTTTTAACCATAATGTCACGGGAATTTTCCACAGAATCGCTGAGGGCACAGGCAAGCATATCAACCCTTGGCTGCATAACGTGGCGAACTTTGAGAAAACCGAGCTCGATAATTTCGGTCAGGAGCTTATTCTCATCGGTGCTGATAAGACCACTTCTTCGACTTACCTCAATAAGGGACTTAAATTCTTGGCTGGTAACCAGCTTCGGGTGTTTTTGATGTCCCAATACAAGTCGCAGGGCTGGTTCAACTATAAGGAACCTGAGCAGAAATAAAATGGGCGAGAGAATTCTGACGACAAAATATAACGGCAGGGCGGCAGTGTTACTGAAAACCCTCGAATTGGCGAATGCCAAAGATTTCGGAAATACTTCGCCCAGCAGTAGCAGTGCAAAGAATAAAGCGAAAGCTGTAGCAGTCGCAGCAGTTATACCTGTTTGTTTTTCAATCTTTATTACCAGAATACTGGAGACGGCAAAGTAAAGAACATTAACCGTCATATTGCCGAAGAGCAAGCATCCAAGTAACTTATTTGGCTTATTTAACAGCAGGGCGGCGAGATTTTGAAGTTTGTGTTTTGAATCCTTGAAGAGCTGGATTTGTTTTCGGGACAGATTGAAAAAAGCTGTTTCGGAGCCGGAGAAAAACGCTGAGCAGCCAAGCAGCAATAACACCAAAATGAAATGGCCGATATTTTGAAATATCTGAAGCACTGTTTAGTTCTGTTTTGGTTTGCTGAGGGTTATAGTAAACGTCGTACCTTTTTCAAGTACGGAATCCACTTTGATGGTTCCCTCGTGCTTTTCAATAATTCTTTTACAAAAGGCCAGGCCGAATCCGGAACCGGAAATTTCGTCATTTGATTTTTGTTGTGATTTAGTGGAGTAGAAGGGCTCGAAAACCCTCTCTATTCCTTCCGATGCGATTCCTGGGCCGGTATCCTCAACCTCTATCCGGACATAGTCAGCTTTCTCGCATGCTTGTATCGTTAGAGTCCCACCTTTCGGCATCATCGCCTCGCGTGCGTTCATTATCAGATTCATCAGCACCTGCTGGATTTGAACAGGAACGGCAAAGATTACCAAATCTTCAGGAATCCGGATATTCACCTTTATTTTGTCCTTACTGAAATCGCGGCAAAGACAGTTAAAGACTTCTTCAAGAAGAGTAGCCAAATTACAATTTTCTTTTTCCTGTTTCTGACCGTTGGCAATAGAGAGCATGCTCTCCATAATCTGTATAGCCCGCCTGCAATTTAGTTCGGTCTTGTGAAGGGCCTTTTCGGCCAATGCTTCATCATCCGGGTTACTTAGTGCAAGGGCGGCATAATTAGCCAGAGGCGTAAGGATATTGTTTATCTCGTGAGCTATCATACAGGTAACGATGCCGATGTTGGCAGGGCCCTGTAGACCGTTAATCTCTGATTCAAGGTCTTTAGTTTTTTGTTCTTGACCAGCGAGCTGCTTGTGTAGAGACTGACGCTTTTCGATAATTCTTGTCAATTGTCTGCTCCCGTTATAAAATTTAGGATATAATTATATATCGTATTTCGAGTTGTATTTCAAATAAGTATATCGACTTTAAACCGGCTTTTTCTTGAACCCTCTGCAGAAGGTGTTTTGTGTTGATAATATGACGATATTTGTTATATTTGGGTATTGAATGAACGAACAAAGGATTTTAGAGGAACTTCTGAGCTTGTTGGAGTCAGACGGCGTAACAATCCGCAGGGAGGAGCTTGGTGGAAGCGGAGGCGGACTCTGCAAGGTAAAGGGAAGGGATATATTCTTTTTGGATACACAGGCGCCGTCAACCGAAACATCCGCCCTTTGTGCCGATGCGGTTGTCCAGAGAATAGATATTGAGCAAGTTTATATCAGGCCGGAAGTTCGACAATTTATCGAAAAGCACACACAAAGAGTAACAGAGTAAAGGAGCAGGGAATAATGCCGAAGAAAAAAATTGCTGTTATGGTTGATGAAATGTATCAGACTCTTGAGGTATGGTACCCGTACTACCGGTTAAAAGAAGAGGGCTTCGATGTCGATTTTGTTGTGGCTGAGGCGAATAAAGAGTATCATTCAAAGGAAGGTTATCCCTGTGTTTCTAACGCTGCGGCGGCTGGGGTAAATGCCGATAATTATGTTTGTATGATTGTCCCGGGCGGTTTCGCACCGGACTTTATGCGAAGAAATCAGGATGTAATAAACTTCGCCAACGATATGGTCAACGCCGGCAAAATTATCGCCGCTATTTGTCACGGAGGATGGCTTTTGTGTAGCACAAATGTTTACAAAGGCAAAAGGGCAACCTGCTTTATGGCAATCAGAGATGATATTAAAAACGCCGGCGCTGAATATGTAGACGAAGAATGCGTTGTAGACGGCAATTTGATTACATCCCGCAAGCCGGATGATTTGCCGGCATTTTGCACTGCTATTCTGCAAAAGTTGAATGCTTAGAGCTTCGTCAGTTCATCAGCGGAATGTAGCTAAAGAATGAAAACTTAATACAGGAGTTATTATATGGAATCCAAAGGTGCCGAAAATGAACGGGGCCAAACACCCGTCGTGCTAGTGGTTGATGACAATCAGCAGAATCTTGAACTAATCCTGGCTTATCTTGAGGATTTGGACTGCGAGACTGTTCCCGCCAAGGACGGGCTGCAGGCGCTGGAGATTATTTCCGCAAATCCGCCTGATTTGATATTGCTGGATATTATGATGCCGAAGATGAGCGGTTTTGAGGTGTGCAGGCGGGTCAAAAAGGACCCGAAAACTTCCGATGTTCCGATTATTATGGTTACCGCTCTGAACGAATTAGCCGATATTGAACGAGCCATCGATGCGGGTACCGATGATTTTCTCAGCAAACCCATCAACAAGCTCGAGCTTACGACTCGGGTCAAAACTATGCTGAAATTAAAACACCTAAGCGACAAGCTGGAAAGAACGCTTGCGTATCTTAGCGAAATAGAAAAACAAGCCCAAAATTAAGAACAGAATTCGGAGCGAAACAATGTCTGCCTATAGAAAACTTAAAGGAACGTGGGGACAACGGATTTTAATCTTTGTCCTTAGTATTGTTTTTGGTGTTTCTTTTTTCTGGCTGCTCGGGTTTATTACGTCGGATATAGGTGAACTTCCCGGGCCTCATTTTAACGAAATCGAGGCCGAATACATCAATGCCGGACTTTTTGAAAGGCAAAAATCTCTTAAAGCAAATCTGGACGGAATCGAACAAAATATAATTAACCAAAGCCAGCGACGTAATATACTCAAGGACAGTACCGACAATTTGCAGAACACAATAAATCAGCTACTGAGTATTCAAAAACTGAACTTAGAGTATAACCGACCGTTTTCCGAGGAAAGTCAGAAAACACTTTCTGAAAGTCAGAGTTTATTCCTGGAAAATCAGAGGCAATATCAAATCCTGAATAAGACAATCGCTGAGCTAACGAGCGAAAAGCAGGATATCGAGAGAGAATTGTCTTTGGTTTCAGACCAGATAGAACAACAGCGGGAGCCGGCACGTGAGGAATATACCCGGCTAAGAAACAGACACCGATTGAAAATTGCGACATTGAAGCTTGTTGTTTTAGTTCCGGTATTTTTACTGTGTGCCTGGTTTTTCATCAAAAAACGCACAGGACTATACGGGGCGATAGTGTATGCAGCTTTTATAGCTTCATTAGTAAAAATGGCGCAAGTAGTACATCAATATTTTCCGAAGGAGTATTTCAAGTATATAGCTCTGTTTGTTATCATAGGGATAGTTCTTAAAATACTTATTTACGTCCTTAAGAGTATTATTGCTCCGAAGAAAAGCCGGCTTATCAAGCAATATCAACAGCAATACGATAAGAACTTATGCCCGGTATGCGGCAAGCCGATTCTCATTGGTCCCTTGCGTTACGCATCGGTTAACAGACGTAAACCTTTGGTTCTGCTGGAGCAGGGGGCCAAGAAACCGGAGCGGCGGCCTTATTCCTGTCCGAGTTGCGGCACCAGGCTTTACGAAAAGTGTGATAAATGTAACGAGATTCGGCATTCTCTGCTGCCGTTCTGCGAACATTGCGGAAATGAAAAACAGCTTGGTTGAGAAGGCATAAGTAGAAGCGACAGTTTTGGTTTCCTTTTTATTCTGTTCAACCTTGAAGATTATCTCAAACATAACCGGCAGGGCAGTAAAGTCCTAAAATCCGCTTTTAGAACCCAAACGACCCTTACATCAGGCATAATCGCCATATACACTTTGGAAAAAAACGCTCAAATCATGTAAATCCAAAAGAGCTAATCAACACTCCTTTATGTATTGTCGATGTAAACAGCGCTGTTTTTATTTTTATTTTCAGGTAGTTATTATGAGTAGATTACTGGAAATTCTCGGCAGGGGGATGGAAATTGATACACCTATGCTGATATGGCACTGGCTGGGGGTGGCCAGACACATTTCAAACGATGCCGACTCAGAGCAGCTTAAGCGGCTGGATAAAGTTGCGGAGCTGATTTGGAATAATAAAGAGCAGGCGGGCAAAGAACAGTTACGACTTTATCTGTTTGATAATCCGTCGTGTGTTCTCGGCAGAATGGCCGCAGCAGCAATTTGGCTTACTAACAACAAGCTCGACAGAGCAATCGAAGAGCTAAACTCCGTATATATGAGGCAGCCGAACAACACTATGGCGCTTTATGCTCTCGGGCATTGTTATGAAAGACTTGGAAAAGAAGCGGAGGCGATAGAATTCTATCAGGATTGTCTTAAATTCAAGAATTACCTTCAGCTTCCGAGACAGCGCCTGGCGGCTGTATATTTTAAGAGACGGCAGATCGAAAAAACAATACTTGAGTACCAGCTTTTACGGAACGAATATCCCGATGATATTGCGACTCTGGTAACGCTCGGTTATTTATATATTACCGGTGGTGATTTTGACGAAGCCGTAGAAGCGTTTAATAAAGCGATTTTGATTCATCCGGATAATTTTCACTACGATAATAATCAAATTGACCAGCTTACTCACGAAGGACATATCCAGGAAGCGCTTGAGAAGGTTGAGGATTTGATTGCTGTCGAGGGCGAAAAACCTGATTTGCTGTTCAAAAGAGCAGATATGCTTACTATGCTGGGTGTTACTTCGGATGCTCTTTCCTTGTTTGAACAAGTTGTGCAGATGAATCCTGATTTTCTTGAGGCAACCATTAAGTTAGGGACACAATATCTGCAAATGTCACGCTTTGAGCAGGCTGCGATACAGTTTAACAGGGCGGTTGAAATCAACGACAGAATCGTAGACGCTTATATCGGACTTACCATAGCTCAGAAGGCGGGAGGAGATAAAAAGCAGGCATTGAAGACATTATCGTTAGCAGCGGCAATTCAGCCGAACAGTTCCTTATTGTTTGCTGAGGTCGCCAAGTGGCAGTTTATGGTGGATGCTGAGCAAGGAGCCGGTGAGCAATTAGACAAAGATGAAGGCCGTCTGCTCGAAAAGGTAATAGAAGCTCACAGGCAACAAACACAAGCCCAATGCTGTAATCCCGATTTGTATTACAGATTCGGTATGTTAATGATGAGCGTCGGCAGGATGAACGACGCTGTTGAGGCATTTCAAAGGGCTCTGGAAATAAATCCAACCTATCATCGTGCTAAAAGTAAACTGGCTGTTTGTTTGTATGAAACGGACCGACACGAGGTTGCTCTGGAACAGTTAAACCGTCCTGTAAGTATGGACAGAAAAACAATTGAACTACATTATAAAGTGGCTTTGCTTTATTGCGACCGTATAAAGTTTGCTTCTTCATTGATTAATCTTGAGCAGCATATGCAGAATATCTTTGCTGAAACGGACGCTACGGTAAATATTTCGATTGTCTTGCAAAATCTCGGGTTGCTGGATAGGGCAGTTGCTATGTGGGACAACCTTTCAACAACAGCCGGCCAGGCATTTAATCCAAAAGATTCGTTTTTACCGCCAGACCAATTCTAAGAAATGCAAATTCTTAACAGGTTTCATAGCTGAATCAGAAAAACTTGAAGCAAATACTCAGAGAAGTCAGCGAGAAGGCGGTTAATATCATAAATCCTTCCTTAACCTGTCAACAGCACAAATAAAGCCAAAAACGAGCAAATACCCTATATGAACAAAAAACAAACCTGAATGAAACATAACATATATTATGAGACGTTGAATGTTGATTGTTTTATTTTTGTACGGGTTTTCAGATTTTTTCAATAGTTTAAAAATTGATGCAAGTTAGAAATTTTAAGCTGCTTCAGATATACTTCCCGGATGGCTTGCGGAGCGAGATGGGCTTACCGAGGATTTCATAATGAAGAATTGCTCTTTTTAATTCATCACTGTCTTCAAGGTCTAACAAATCCCGGATGGGTTCTTGTCCTTTTGCTGTTTTACGAGCTGCGCGTTGTTTGAGAATATCCCGCTCAATGTCAGTCCGCTCAATGTCAATAACGGTTAACTTACCTGTTAGCTTTTTTTCTGATTCGAATATTGGAGAGCGTTCTAATTCCTCTACCCCCCCTGCTGCTTTGGTTTCAACTTTTTCAGCGTTTGGTTTTTGAGCCGGAACCTCTCTTACCCGAGGACCGGCAGGTCTTGCGGGCTGTTTTGGTAAGGATCTTTTTTGAACACTCGGCTTTGTTTTTTGCGAAATCCGCTGTGTTGGTTTGGGTCTCGGGCCGGCTTGCATTTCCTCGGCAATAGATTTAAAAAACGATTTGGGCTGAGATTGTTGTTGTTCTTGTTGCTGACGCTTTTGAGATACTGCCTTAATAATGCCGCCCACAACCCAGAAAATTGCTAAAATAACGACGAATAGGATATTACCCCACTCACCTATATCGTTATTACGAGCTGCTAGAAACATTTGCGAGAATAAATAAAACATAATCTTTTACCCATTAACCGAGCTTCTCTGCAAAACAGAATTACAAATTGTTCAATTAAGTAGATTAACCTTTATTCACCCTTTTTCGGCTTGGAGATTGAATCCCGCATATCGGTGTCAGCCATAATATTTTTCATTCTGTAATAGTCCATCACGCCGATGTTGCCTTTTTCAAACGCTTTTGCCATAGCAAGCGGCACTTTCGATTCATTTTCAACAACGAGCGCCCTCATCTCCTGTTCACGTGCGACCGCCATCGCCCTGCGTTTTTCGGCTTCGGCCTTGGCCCTTCGCATATCCGCTTCGGCCTGGGCGGCCTGCAGTTGGGCGCCGACATTTTCCCCGACATCGACATCTGCAATGTCAATCGAGAGAATCTCGTAGGCGGTTCCGGCATCCAGACCTTTTCCAAGGACGGCTTTGGATATATTGTCCGGATTTTCAAGGACGGATTTGTATGTGATAGCGCTTCCGATTGTGGTAACGATACCTTCACCGACGCGTGCTATTATAGTTTCCTGCGTTGCTCCGCCGATAAGCCGTTCGATATTGGCACGGACGGTTACTCTCGCCTTCGCTTTTAACTGGATGCCGTCCTGGGCAACAGCGTCAATAGTTCCCCTGCTTTTTTCCGGGTCAGGGCAATCTATAACTCTCGGATTAACGCTGGTCTGAACTGCGTCGAGGATGTCACGGCCTGCAAGGTCAATTGCAGTGGCCGTCTGCAAAGACAAGTCGATGTTTGCCCTATTGGCGGCGACTAATGCACGTACGACATTGGGAACCTGGCCGCCGGCCAGATAATGACTTTCCAAATCGCGTGTGGTAAGCTGCAGGCCCGCCTGGACGGCTGTTATTTTGCTTATAACTATTACTCTGGTATTGACTTTCCTTAGCCACATACCTATCAGCTCTGAGAATTTCACATCCGCCCGGGATAATTTCGCCTGAAGCCACAAACGGAAAAATTTTATAAACAGCAAAAAGAATATCAGCGCTCCGACTATAAGAATGACTAAGAGAGTTACAGTGACAATTTTGACTGGTTCCGTTTGAGCAATGATTGAATAAATCAGATTATACATTTTTTTGCCCTTTCCTTAAGATTGTTCAATTACGCGTACCGTAAGCTGAGTGCTCTGGACGCGGATTACTTTAACCTTTTTACCTTTATCAACATAACCGCTTTCGGCAACACATTCAACCTTTCTACCGGAGAATTCACCCATACCGACCGGCCTTAAAGGAGTAAGGACGGTTCCGACTTCACCCAGCAGCTCCTTTAGTTGATTGGTATCAGCTATGGCATCACCCTGCTGACGTTTGGGGGGTGGCAGGGTAACTGCTTTGCCGAAACGGGTTTTAGGAAATATTTTGTAGGCGATGACCAGAACGGAAGGTATCATTACAATAGCGACCACAATGCCAACCCAGCCGGCGGTGCTGTTGCGATGGAAGAAAATCATCAACCCACCGATTAAACAGCACAGCGCACAAATGCTTATTATGCCACCGCTTGGAACAAATACCTCTGCAAGCAGCAAAAAAGCACATGCAAAATACAAAAATACAGCAAAAACGAGTAACCAATCCATAATTTTTTCCTTTGTTTTGTTGCCGTTAAATCCCTCTCATTTTATCGAGACTCAGAATAACAAATAGAGCTATTCGTCTTTTACGGCCCGGACAACAACTCTGTTACCGTGAATTTGAATTATCTCAACTTCAGCGCCTTTGTCAAGAAATTCAGCTTCAGCTACACAATCGATTACTTGCTCTTTGAATTTGACTTTCCCGGTTGGTCTCATCTTCGAGAGGACTTCGCCTCTGTCACCTATGTTTACGACCGTATCCTTAGCTTCCGGGGGAGCGGTGATGCTGATTTCTTTTTCAGTCCCATTTTTCGCTGTGGCCGGCAGCAGGACAAGTCCGCTGAGAGCATCGAATTTTTGTATTTTGTGCAGATATTTGGCAAAAATCCATGCCAGGATTATAAAACCAATAAATCCAAGGGATAGCCCCATTACTCCCTGCATAAAAATCTGCCAGTCGAATGTGGTATGCGGCCAGGGAAGTTCATCCGGCGGGTTTCTAACGAGCATACCGAAGATACCTGTAAATACACACAGAATACCCAGGATGCCGGCGATTCCGAAGCCGGGAATGACAAAGGCTTCGACCAGCAGCAACAAAACACCGACGGCAAAGAAGGCTATTTCCCACCAGTTTGCTAAATTGATTGTATATTTGCTACCGATTATGATAACAAGGCAGATAACCGCAACCAGTCCGGGCAGCCCCACGCCCGGTGAGCTGAGCTCAAGATAGACGCCTAACATTGCCAGCATAACAAGGACGCCCATTACAGCCGGCGAATTGAGCCATCGAACCATTTGCTCCGACCAGTTTGGCTTAAAGGTTA
Organism: Planctomycetota bacterium; assembly: GCA_042576845.1. Lineage (GTDB taxonomy): Bacteria > Planctomycetota > Phycisphaerae > Sedimentisphaerales > Anaerobacaceae > JBHPEQ01. Next base: position 5,738 of record JBHPEQ010000015.1, on the reverse strand, counting down.
TGGTTTCCCTGGTGAACACAATACCGTCGCGTTTGGCCAGAAAGTCCAGTGCCTGCGCTCTGGATTCAACCACCTTCCTTGCTATGCCGTATTGTAAAGCGTCGGAAGCGATAAGAGTTAAAATCTTATCCTCCGGAACGATTAATTCCGTGTTATCCAAATCATAGAGGTTTTTATCTTTGGGCAGGTTCTCACTTTCAAAATATTCGACCTTTCCGGTCTCCAGATTTTTCACGCCATAGACCTCAATGTTGATACTGACCATAGCCCTTAGCAGCGCCCGCGGATAACCGTTCGCGTTGGCGGCAGTCTCGAAAATCGCACGAATAAAACTTTCCTGTTTTTCTCGTTCGACACCTTCCAGTTTACCGCCAAGCATAACAGGGGCGCAGTCTCCTATTTTGGTATTCTCACGCATTATTATGTCCTGGCAGGAAACGCTTATCATTGCCCCTGCGGAAATGGCCTCTGTGGTTATATATGCGACGGTATGAGCTTTCTTGCTCACCTCGTGAATGAGATATTTGGAAATATCGTCGGCTGCTTTGACCAGACCGCCGTAAGTGCTGATTTCGTAAATTAAATAGTCGGCCCCCCTATCAATAGCTGTTTCGGTTCGGCGTTGGATAGACTGGTATAGACCGTTGTCAATCAGCCCTTCGCAGGTGATGATTGCTGCCTTTGCAACCGGTAATTCTTCGGTCTGCTCGTTCGGCTCGACGGCAATCACCGATATTGCACACAGCACGAATAAAACGACCACAAGTTTACTAACTTTGTTCCTCATAAACAGCATTTTACCTCAGAGTCGATAATCCGGCAACACTTATTAGTTTGAATTTTAGTCATATCGTAAGGCACAAAATAAGTAACACTTTACTATCGTGGTTTGAGATATTGAGCAAGCAAAAAAGGCGGCGAATGGGTTCACAGGATGAGCCATTTGTCAATGAGGAACAAAACAATGCTTAGTATAGCCGCTATTGGAACTGTAATCAGCCAGGAAACAAAAATCGAACCGACCACTTTACGATTAACAGCAGTTATACCTCTTGCCATCCCCACCCCTATAATCGCACCGACGAGCGTGTGAGTCGTTGATATAGGCAGCCCAAGTTTCGAGAAGACCAGAACTGTTGTCATAGCGCTCAGGTCTGCGGCTACTCCGCGAGAAGGGGTTATTTCAGTCACTTTCGTTCCAACCAGCCGCATTACTCGATAACCAAAGGTAGCCAACCCAATAAAGATTCCGGTACCGCCGAGTATTAAAACCCATATACTAACGGGCACCTTGCCGGGAATTGAATTGTTTTTAACAATTTCCACCACGGCGGCAAGCGGCCCTATCGCATTCGCTACATCATTCGCACCATGGGCAAACGCCACAGCACAGGAAGTAATAATCACCAAAAAGGCGAAAAGCTTCTCCACCTGTTTAAGTTGTTGCTCCCACGACAAAGTCGCATTATATGCTCGATTCCTCCTGACAATCAGTCCCGAAATGAAAGCGGCTGCAAGCCCTCCAAGTATGCTAAATATGAGGGCTTCCGGAGCGCTAAGGTTCAGATGAATATGTTTCAAACCCTTATAAATTGTTGCAAGAATCAATATGGCAAATGCGAAAAAGGTACAGACAGGTACACCCTTGCGAGCGGCAATAGCCGGATGGGAGACCGAAAGAATATATCGGGAGATGAGTTTGAATATGATAAAAGCCATTATCCCCCCTGCTAAAGGAGAAATGAACCAGCTTGCGACGATTTGTCCCATTGTACCCCAGTGAACGTGAGAAAACCCCGCCTGAACAATTCCAAAGCCGACAAGGGCGCCTACGATAGAATGAGTTGTTGAGACCGGCATACCAAAGTATGAGGCTAAATTCAGCCATAGCGCCGCCGCAAGCATTGCACAAACCATTCCGTGAGCCAAAACACGTGGGTCCTGGGTAAAGGCCTGTGTATCTATTATGCCCCTGCGGACAGTATCTGTAACGTGACTTCCAACAAGAACTGCACCGCAGAATTCACAGATACCAGCCAGTATGATCGCCCAGAAGATTATAAGTGCCTTGGAGCCGACCGCATCCGCCATAGAATTGGCTACATCGTTTGCTCCGATGTTCCAGGCCATATACAGACCAATGATGAGCGCTGCAACTACCAGAATCTCCATACTTGCTAATCCTCACTAATACTTTTATTTTTTGCGAAGTATCAAACGCAGATATTTTGCGGCCTTTTCAGCATTATTGGCTACTGCACTCAGGGCATTGCAGTATTTTTCCAGAAAGATGATGGTCAGAAGGTCGAGCTTTTCTTCTATACTGTAGAAATGTCGAGCGAACTTTCGTTCGAGTTTGTCGGCCTGCCATTCTTCCTGGCCGATTTTCTCAATGTCCTCGAAGACCTGATTTGCTTGTCCGCCGGTAAAGCCGGCTTTTGCAATCGTGGAAAGCTTCTCAGATAAAGTCATCAAATGTTCGCTGACTACAATAATCTGTTCGACGAAGGCGGTGAAATCCTCTTTTAGCTCATCAGGCACTCTGGTTTTTCTCAGTACAAGAATGACGGCAAAATCCTCAGCGGCATCGGCAATATCGTCCTGATGACCGAGAAACCGACTCAGCTCCTGCCGCCCTACCGACAGAAAATACATCTTGTTGATTTTGTCGCGAAGTTCGGTCTTAATCTGGTCCGCCTCGTGCTCAGTTCTGGACATTTGATTGTGAAGCTCTTCTATCTTTTCATAATCTTCTGACAGCAGCGCTTCCACCAAAGGACGCAAAAGCTCGACACATTCATGAACTTTCTTTGTGTGCTCATGCAGAGCAATAAATGGTGACCGAGAAAAAAACCTTTCTATAACCGACATTTTAGTCCTCCTTTAATCAAATTAAAGACGGTTTTTCAAACGAATTTGTAAATAACAGTCCTTTGCTGGGACAGATACATTATTTATACCGCCTGGCTGTTTCCAATAAATATCCGTTCAGTAAACCTTGACAACAGCTTTTGAATGATTGAAGGGGTGTATAAATCTTTTGCCTTAAGCGGTCAAGGTTTTTTTTGAAAAAAAAGAAAACGCTTCTCGGTTCGGCAATATACCTGTAGTTTAATGCTCGAAACAGCAAAGGTGCCGAGCAGATAGTTGCTCTTTGACAAGCACAAATATGTCGACTTTGTCGGGCGTTTCTTTTACATAAGCCAAATGATGAAAGATACCATACGAGACATTCTATATTCTATGCCAGCCGGCGTAAAATCTCTACGCCCTGTTGTATTTTATCGTTGCTTGTTGCATAGCTTATCCTGAAATGCGTGTCTTTTTCACTGAACACATTCCCAGGTATGACAAGAACATTGTTGGTAATCGCCCTTTCGACGAATTCTGTTGCCGAGCTGCCCGGGGCTTTGGGAAATACATAAAATGCCCCGCCCGGTTTGGTAATTTCAAATTTGTCCTTTAATCCTTCGACTATAAGGTCTCTTTTCTTTCTGTAAATTTCGACCTTGTCGGAAACGTCGTAATCAAGGGCGGGGATAGCCGCTTTCTGAAAAGGAGTAGGCGCACAGACAAAAGTATACTGCTGTATTTTTGTCATCTGTTCTATTACGTCTGTCAGTGTTTCGTGGACAGCTGCATATCCGAGCCGCCAGCCGGTCATTGCAAAGGATTTGCTGAAACCCCGCAGAACAAGACTTTTCTCGTAGTACTTTGCTATGCTCGTACAAGGTCCCTCATAGCAGAATTGGTTATATATCTCGTCGGTCAAAACAATTACATCTTTTTCTGCTGCAACTTCCGCAAGAGTTTTTATCTGCTGTTGTGAGTAAACGGCACCGGTCGGATTACAGGGCGAATTCAGAATAATAAGCTTTGTTTTCTCAGTCACCGAATCTGCAATTTTCTCAATCGGCAGCTCAAAGTTCGGGTAGCTGTCAACGAAAACACACTTACCGCCTAACATATTAATTATATGCTTATAAATAACGAAGTATGGGTCAGGTATGATTACTTCATCACCGCGGTTGATAAGCGACATAAACGCCAGAAGCAACCCCCCGCTGGTCCCGCTGGTTATAAGGATTGAGGTCTTATTCCAGCCGAATTCCGCCTCGACCCGCCCTGCTATTTTCTCTTTGAGCTCTGCATTGCCCGCTGTTTGTGAATATTTGTTTTCGCCTGCCTCGATAGCTTTAATCGCCTCGGCTTTTAGCTCCTCGGGCACATCAAAGTCCGGTTGGCCTATAGAAAAATTGACCGGGTTCTTCAGCGATGACGCCAGGGAGAACACTCTTCTGATTCCGCTTGAGTCTATCAACTTTGTTCTGTCAGCCATAAAATCTTTCATTGGTTTATCGTTGTTTTGCTCATCTGAAAAATAGTTCTGCTTATTGAGCGCTTCTGCTCTCAAATTCCAGCGCAAACGAAACGCCGCGAATTGGCCTTAGTTTTGTTTCCAAAAAGCGGCGTCCGATTCTTTCGTTGTTTTAGCTTTCCTTTTCTTTCGATTCTTTCGCTCCGGTTGTTTCAGCAACTGCTTCTTCGGCTACAACTTCTTCAGCAGCTTCTTCTTTCTTCTTCGATGCCTTTCGCCCTGCGTGACTCTTACGATGGGCGACCTTGGGCAGACCAAATACAGAATTCTCCTCAGACCAGCGCTCCTGGTCCGTTAGCTGCTCGATACGCTCGGCACGTGTTAAAACATTTCTGTGTCTTCTTAAAGCACCTTTAATTCGTAGTGAACGGTCAATCGACATCCGGTATTTCCCCTGAAAACTAATCTTCAAATTTCATTCCATATGCATCATGGAAAGGTTGCCTGTCTTTCCCGCCAAAAGTTTCGTAACCTTCCGGCGCCTTATAATCAGCTCCAAGTTTAACTATCCTTTGTTTTACCTCGTAGCCATTTGTTCCTTCCCTATTGGGATTATCATATTTTTCTCTTGTAACAAGAAAGTATGAATTATCCTTTCTTCTTATTTCCGTTGCGATATTAAAACCAGCAAAATATTCCTTGACCGGCTCTAAATCCGCCCTGACTCGATATTGCTGTATAACAATCCGGTTGCTGCTGGCCGATATAACCGCATCAGTTGTTCTGTCTCCCGGTGGCAAAACTGTTTCAGACAATTCCGCCGTGGCAGCAGAAGGTTCGGTTATCCGCCCTGCTGTTGCCTGCCGGCTTTGCTCTGTTCCTGCTGTTGGATCGGCTGAATACAACCTGGCTGTAGTCCATTGGCCAAATCGGAAAAAAATCAAAATCAGCAGTAAGATACCTAAGACCACCGCAACGGAAAGCTGGTATGGCATCGAAATATTGATTCTGCCCGCATTAAACTGTATAATTTTCGGTTTTGTCGGCCAGCCGGTTATCTCTTCAGGTACCTGTACCGTCGATTCCTGCTCAACAGGACGTTTCTGCTCGACTCTGTCCGGGTGTAGTTTGTCTAACTTCTTACTATATTTAGACTTAAGCTGCCCCCTGCCTATTACCTCATACAGAGCTTTTTTTCTGCGATCACGAGCCATATTCTCACTCTACCTGTTTTCGCCGGCAGAAATCTCACTTTCAGGTGTATAAGCAACATCGCTTAAATACACCAAATTGAAATACTATCCTATTTCTACAATATATCAAGTCGAATTTCAACAACAAATTTATAATATTAAATTCTGCAATGATTATATGTTTATATGGAAAGAAGCTCGCTGCCGGCCTCTATCGAGCAATAAGT
>JBHPEQ010000014.1:0-39651 GCA_042576845.1 Planctomycetota bacterium | reverse complement strand
CTATCCAGTTATCTCCGCCGGACTTGGTATAGTCCTCGAAATCATCGATGGGGTCGCACAATGCCGTCGAGAAGCTCCAGACATCGCCGTGGACACAGCCGTGGGGAATGTTGCACTCATCAACACGCCAGTAGTAGGTCTTGCCGAACAGAAGCTCTCCGGGCTCTATTCCCTGGTCTTCATTTCCAGCAGGTATATCATAGAATCCCTGTGTATCTCCGACAAGAGCGCCTTGTTCCGATGCATCCACATCAGCTTCGTCGCTACCGAAGAAGGCGTCAAATTCAGCCGCATAGCCATCATTCTGCCAGTTCGGGTCGACGGTCAGAGACACATCTGTCGCTTCGTCTTCCGGGATAGGATTGACAGCATAACCCCACTTGGTAAAGCTGAATACCGGGCCTTCATAAAGAACCGGGTCTCCCGGCTCGTTTTGGTCATTGATATCCACACGCCAGTAGTATGTTACACCGGGCAGTGTAGGACCGACATTGACGCAAATCTGGTCGTTGCTATCGTGGTTGAGGATTGTGTCTATCAGCGGCATATTACAAGGATCATCCGGCTTGAAGTAGACATAGAAATCGAAAGGCCCTTGAAGGAGGTTCGGGTCTTCGCACGGGTCCCAAACCTGAGCATTGGTGGGAGGATAGAAGCAAACCTGCTCCACATCGAAGCGAACGTGCTCTTGCTTATCTGATGGTTGTTCGTTGCTTACCCGCACGCCGGCTGGTAACGGGAACACCGCCATCTCCTCCGCCGACAGCTCTCTGCTGAAGACATAGAAATAACCAATCTGACCGTTAAAAGCCCCATTCCCCCAGTAAATGAACCAGTTACTTAAATCATCGCCGATGGTGAACATATAATTCTCTATACCATCTTCAGCCGTGTATTGCCCCACTTCAATGTCTTCTCCAGCCTGTTCACCATCAAAATAAAATTTGAAAGTTCCATCTCCGTCGTAAGTCAACGCAATATCATGCTCCTGGCCATCCAAAATATCAACCACGCCTGAAGCCCAATCATCCTGTACCCAGCTTACTGAACCTCTTAATTCATAACCTCCGTCAGTTTCGGAGATACATTCCCCAGTCGACCCCGCTGGGTCCGCACCTTCAATACTGGTAGCCCATAGGAGGCCCTCAGTTTCCGTAATAACCGACATAGCAATTGTGTAAGGTTGCGAGCCGGTAATAGGATTGTCCGCTCCAAATGGAATTTCAACGAAGTTTCCTGAAATACCATCCATGACTAAATAACCATTTTCCAGAGTGACAGTGCCATTTTCAACACCGTCATAGCCGTTACCGGACACGTCTTTAAGGTTATCGAAATCATACCCTGCAAGCAAATCTGGCGGCATACCTGATGCATTTGGGACCAGTATCAACAGCAAAACAAAAGTAATTAAAAAAATCTTTTTTTTACGCATAATGCTTCTCCTTATAATCAGAAACAAAAAGAAATTCTTTTGGCCAAAAGGCCAAACTCTTTACCAAAGTCACACAGGAAAACATGTACTTGCTGTTACAGACAAAATCTCCTTAGAGAAACGGTAAAAAACTTCGCGTGATATGTTATATGTAAGCATAATCACCCTTGGGCTCCGATAAACACCTAAATTATACATATTAATAATACCAAGTGAGCCAGCTTCATATCAAGAAAAAATTCAGAAACAAACTTCACAGAGCTAATTTTTGGCTGAAATCGGGATATTTTTGAAGTGAAGAATAAAGTGTTTGTTTGTATTTCGGAAATTTGGGAGATGATGACCTCGCGTGGAACGTGCAGCTAAATGTTTATGGATTCCGGCAAAAGGCGTTGCCGTGCCGGCGACTGCTAAACAAACGATTGGGTTTTTTTGTAGAAGGATTACAGCAATCCACAGAGAAGGGAAGAGAAGAGATAGTTTTGAGTTTTTAATGTTTAATCCACAGGATAAATTTTGAGTTAGGTTTGAGATTGGGGCGGGTTGTTTGGTGAAGAGTAAGTTATAAACCGCGGATTGCGACGACCTCGCCGGAGGTTAATTTCATACCGGCTGGAATATCTATCTGGACAGGAATTCCCCACTGCGGGATGTTCGGAATTTGCCAGAGCCATTCCGGCAGTCTTTCCAAAGTAGGGCCGAGGTGCGTTATCGTGGAGGTTGCAATTTGTGCCGGTTCGTTGTTTTTAACGACCTGCACAACTTTCCCTTCTCTAACAAGGCCCAACTGATTCTGGTTGATATAAGCGATTATTTTGTGTGGCTCGGGTTCGGCTATGGTAAGTATCGAGTCACCGGCTAAAACAACCTCGCCTGGTCTGCGTAAAACAGCCTCGCCGGGCCTGCGTAAAGTGATATCACGCGGTCTGCCATGAACCTGAATGACCAGGCCGTCAATCGGAGACTTCAAAACGAGGGGCCTGGCCCTGGATTTGAGTTGTTCCATCAGCAATTCCTGAACCCTGACTGATTTGCGGATAACTTCAAGAGCATTGTCAATTGAGGGTTGCTGCAGTTGGCGCTGCGTAAATTCATCACTGCGCCGCTGTGTTTCTTTTAAGTCCTGCCTGGCCTGTGAGAGAAGTTGTGTGTTGGTTTCAATCTGTTTAGCTAATGTGTTATACTGAACTTTCAGAGCCTGTCGTTGATAGTGTGCAGCATCAGGATCAGCCAAAGTATCAGCAGCGGCCTGAGCGGTAAAAGCCCTGGTATTAAGCTCCATCTCCTGAAGCATTATCCGGTCGGTCTCAATCTGAGCATCAAGTTCAAGGACCTTTAGTCTGGCGTTTTCTACATCGACGTAAAACCGACGCTGGTCAGCAATATTGTCGGTTTGAAGATTAGCAGCCTGGGCCTGGAGTTCCTGGTCGGTGTAAACTAATTGTGCCTGTAGCTCCTGGATTTGTGCAGAGACCGTTGCGAGTTGTGCGTCGATATTTTCATCGTCCGGGACAATGTCTAATACCGCCACAGTATCGCCTTTTTTGACCTCCTGAAACAATTGAACCGGAAGTTCCACTAATCGGCCTGTACAGGTAACTGAAATCTGGCGAATCTCTCCCTGAGCTACTGCCACAACTTCGAAACGCTGAGCGCGACGATAAAACAAACCGACCACACACAGCGCCACTACAAGCCATATCAGGATGTGCATAATTGGCGGGCCTAACCGTCCTGAACGATATGTTAGCTTGTTTTTCATTTTATTCTGGACTATACCTCCAGCAACTGCTCCTGCATCGTCAAATTAACGTTCGAGATGCCTTCGATGCTCTGAAGTTCCGAGAGCATAAGTTCGTTTTTCTTGGCGTTTCGTACCATCAACTGGTAAGAATATTCGACGCCGGTCTGTGTGGGACCGCTGTCCTGTGCCGAGATAAGTGTGAAACTGCTGCAGAAGCGCTTTAGGATGCCGGGTATCGGGTGCCTGGGTCCGAGATGGGTCAGTAAGGTGAAACGCAGGAAACCGTTATGCGGCTGATGTGTTCCGAAGCGGCTCAAGTGCAGGTATATCGCGATAAAACATAGAACAACGGTTCCTATGACAGCGATGAAGTAACGCTGAGAGCCGGCTGCCATACCCACCACGAGTGAGCAGAAAATGAAAACTATATCCCGCGTATCTTTAACGACGTTACGAAACCGAATAATCGCCAGGGCGCCCATCAGGCCGAATGCACGAATGATATTATCACCTATGACCGCCATAACCATTGCGACCACGACAGTGACCAGAACAAGCGACTGGACGTAGGTTCTTGAATAAGACAAGCCGGTATGAGTGAAGTAATACACCCAGGCAATAACCTGGCCCAGGACGAAGGCCAACAGCAGAGACAGAAGGACATTTTCCGGGGTAAATAGTCCTCCTGTTAACGGAGTCCCTTCTAAAATTTGCCAAATTCCTTCCATAATTAGTATACCTTACTCATAAGCGTCGGTGCGCAGAATTTTAACGCATGGGCTTGCTTAACAGAGGTAGCGTACTTGGACATAGACCTCTGTATGAGGTTGAAATGTGTCGCCATACGTCCAAGCCAGGCTGGATAGCGTCCGGTGAATTTAATCTCCAGAATCACATTTCTTATTGTTTCGGGATTCGGCTGCCAGTTTCCCTCATCAAAGAGCACCTCTGTATCAGTGCTGGCCCTATAACATAAATCGTGGTCAAAGGTAATCCGAAGCCGGTTATTCATTTTGCCTTCGTAAGCACATCTTCTGTAACGAATCAATATCTTAGGGCCGGCGTTGACACTTTTCATATATAACTGAAACTGTTTGATTGTGTTCATACTGTCTTTATCATTATCCAACGGCGGGACGTATTGTCCTGAGAGTAAAGCAGCCATATCTTTGCTTTTGATGCGGGCACGGTTCTTGATAATGATGCGGTTGACCCGGCGCTTGATTTCTACAAATCTCGGATATTCGGGGTGATAAGTGTAACTGCGAATCCGAAGTTTGAAGCGCTTCAAACTTCCGCGCAGGCTTTCCATACAAAGCTGCATATTGTCAGAATCCAGATAAAGACTGACGATAGGATAGTAGCCGTCGGGATATAATTTGCTGAAAGGGTCCAGTTCCAGGTAATGCCTGATAAAACTTTCAATGGCTGCTGCTTTGGACTTGCTGATGACGTATTTCATTTCGTAGCGGCACCTCAGTGTTCTGTCGAGAGGTGGAGAGCTCTCTACTGCCGCCTCAATCATACTTTGGGAGCTTTGCCCGGTTACCTGGGACTGACGAGTTTGCCTTACCAAAGTATGCGCACCTTTTTTACGCAATAACCGTTTTAGAAAATCCGCAACCATAGAAAACTACGCTAATAAATATTCGGGCCCCAAGAAAAAGTCCCCCATATATGTTCAAAAATACCACTTAGCCCGACAAGGGGACCAAGCAGGAAGTTCAACCATTAGAATCCTTCCTATTTTTACTTATTTTAGCATATCCTAACGGTTTAGTCAATGTTTTTTTGCCCTTTAATCAGTCTTGTCAGCAACTAAAAGAACGGCTTATCGCTATTTTTGGCTTAACAAGGGCGGTTAAAGTCGACAATATCAGTCTTGGAAGAGCATGTAGGTTTCTTTGGAGTCTTTTATCGGTCTTTACAAAATGACTGTAAGCCACTCTGGTAAAACCGCTTGTTATTTGCGATGAAATGTTGTTCGGTCGCCTTAAATTTTTTAGCAATTATCGCTGCTTCGAGAAATCCTTCCAGGGAAAACGCAAAAGCTCCAGTAATCGGGGCAAAGGCAAAAAGGTAGTAAGGATTTGCGGTTCTCGGCTATTGTGATAAAATCCTCGGAAGAAAATATCAAAGACAGCTTATATTTTAAGGGGCCGGTAATGGAATATGCAGTTGGAAAAACAGGCAGGATAATCGCCGCACGTCTGTTCGAGGGCGAAGATATTTACGAATCAATTCAACAGATTGCGAGAGAAGAAAGCATCAAATCTGCTGCGGTTCTTATTACCGGCGGTTTCAGGAAGGCCAATGTCGTCGTCGGACCAAAGACTGAAGAACCGAAAATCATCCCGAATTACAAAGAATTCGAAGGACCCGGTGAAGTTCTTGGCGTGGGGACAATTTACTGCGACGACGAAGGGCCGAAGCTGCACATTCATACCGCTATCGGAAAAGGAAATGAGACAATCGTCGGTTGTCCACGGGGCGGTGCGAAAACATTTCTTATACTCGAAGTTACAATCATCGAAATCGAAGGAATAGAAGGTGCACGAAGACCGGATGAAAACACGGGCTTTAATTTGCTTCGATTTGTGTAAATCTATTTATTCTGCTTTTTGGTCGTAACCGGTCCGAACCATATAAACGAGATGAGAATCAAAAGCGCCCCGGCCAGAAAGAGAACAAACCTTCGCCTCGGCTCACTGCACCTGATAAGCCAATCGGGCATAGCCGGCTTATCTGTCTTTGGCGATATGGATTCCTCCATCGCTCTGCGGGCAGTGTCCAACTGCTGCGGTGTTAGCTTTGAAGAAACAGAATCGTCATCAACAGGTGGTGTGCCAAGTGTAACAGGGGCTATACGCCTGATGGTATTGGGGTCGGTCTCCAACTGGTGCAGAAGAACATCGTAATCTTCATTAAGAGATTTTATATCATTGAGATGTTCTTCAGCCGCCTTTAACAATTGTTTGTTGTGATAGTATCGAACCAAATCTGAGCAGAGGATAGAAACGCTCAGAGCCCCAGCACCTACACTGAAAAAAACGATGAACCAAAACGCCCGAATAATATTTCGCATCTGTATATCATACAGAATTTAAGTGTATAAATCAAAAGAGCACAAGGAACACATCGTTGTGCTCTTTTTTCGTATATGCCTTATTTTGATATTATCTCATCATAAAGCCGGCATATTGAGCAGCCGGGCCGAGGTCTTCATTTATTCTGAGCAGTTGGTTGTACTTGCAGATTCTGTCTGTTCTGCTGGTTGAGCCGGTCTTTATCTGACCGACGCCCGTGGCGACGGCCAAATCGGCGATTGTGGTGTCCTCGGTTTCTCCGCTTCGGTGGCTTATTACGGCCGTCCAGCCGGCCCTGCGGGCCATATTAATTGCTTCGAATGTTTCGGTAAGCGTGCCTATCTGATTGAGCTTTATCAAAATTGAGTTTGCGCAATTGAGCTTTATGCCCTTTGCCAATCTTTTTGTATTGGTTACAAATAAATCATCTCCGACGAGCTGGATTTTATCACCGAGTTTTTTATTTAATTTGACCCAGCCGTCCCAGTCCTCTTCTGCCAGGCCGTCTTCGATGCTGATAATCGGATATCGAGAGACCCACTTGCTCCAGTGTTTTATCATTGTATCAGCAGGAACCTTTCTGCGCGGGTCGGATTTGAAGAATTTGTATTTTTTGGTTTTATCTTCCCACATTTCGCTGGTGGCAGGGTCAAGAGCAATGGCGATATCTTTTCCGGATTTGTAACCGGCTTTTTTTATGGCGTCGATTATAACCTCGAGCGCCTCCTCATTGCTTTTAAGCTTCGGTGCAAATCCTCCTTCATCGCCGACTGAGGTTGTATAACCTTTTTTGCTCAGTACTTTTTTAAGCGTGTGGAAGGTTTCGGCACCCATTCTCAGAGCTGTCGGGAAATCCTTTGCGCCAATGGGCATAATCATAAATTCCTGGAAGTCGACGTTATTGTCGGCGTGTTTTCCGCCGTTGAGTATGTTCATCATAGGGACGGGCAGGATATTCGCATTGCATCCGCCAAGATAGCGGTATAAAGGGAGCTCTGCCGCATCCGCCGCCGCTTTTGCAACAGCCAATGAAACGCCCAGTATCGCGTTTGCACCAAGCTTATTTTTGTTGGCTGTGCCGTCCAGCTCGAGCATCAACTTATCGATTTCCTCCTGCTGTTCAGCATCCATACCAATAACTTCCTGTGCGATGATTTCATTAACATTTTTGACCGCAGTCATCACACCCTTTCCCATATATCGTTTGGCTCGGCTGTCACGAAGCTCGACCGCCTCGAAAGCGCCGGTGCTTGCGCCCGAAGGGACAGCGGCTCTGCCGAATGAGCCGTCTTCAAGCAGCACATCAACTTCAACAGTCGGATTACCGCGTGAGTCCAGTATTTCCCTGGCCGTTACATCTACAATCGTTGTGAACATATCAAATATCCTTTCAAAAATTTCGTGTGAAACTGATATTCTTTTGGATTTCTGACTTCTCGTAAGAGCGTACCGACTTTTGCCCCATTAGTCAAGAAACGACTGTAAAAAGTGTTCGATGAAAAGCAATATCTAATCATTTATCCGGTTTTTATCACCCAAGACTATATCAAAGAACCCTTTTTTCCTGAGGAACTGATAAAGATACGAGATAGCCACCAAGGTCAGACCTGCAGCTAAAAAGGCAGCAATGCGGTATACGTTTTCAACCCTTCTTGTATCCCATACAAAGATTTTTAACAGCAGCAAAGCAAACAAGCTGATGGAAATGTAGCGCAGGGTGCTGATTTTTCGCCAAAATCCCACAATCATCAAGCCGGCACCATAAAGGGCCCACATAACAGATATATACATTTGGGCCAGGAATTCCCAATTGTCCAATGGTTGAGCAAAACGATTCCGACAATACCAGTAAAGGTATATCTCTTCAGTGAGCATAATCCAGAGTACGAAGACCACTGCCAGTGCCAGTGCGGCGGCGAACTTCAGATCGTCAGTTTCTTTTTGTCTATTTTGATAGAGCAACCAAGCTGAGAGTAATAAGGCGGCTACAAATAAAAGAACTATTAGAAAGTTCATATTGGCAAAGATGATAAAGCTGTTTGTATGGAAGCGGTAAAAATTGATTATAATAAACATTGAACCGGCAGATGTGAAAATCAGAGCTATAATCTTTGACAAAATCCCCTTTGGACAAACAGGTCGAAGGACAAGTAAGGGTATGGTTAGAGAGAGAATTATTACCTGTCCCTTTAAGCAGGCACCCTGTGCTGCGGCCATTAGGTTGTATTTACAATGGGAGTACCATTCCATTGATACTACTACAAAGAATAATATGATTGCCAGGTTGTACAGAACCTGAGCAGTTGTCGCCTTTGGTGATTGTGTCGATTGAGCAATTCGTCTGTACAAGATATGGCATAAAAGAATAACAGCAACAACAAAGCACCATGTCGCAAAGGGGGGATTAAATATGAAGCGAAAGGAGCCGGCATGCAGGGGTAATCGGCATACCAAATTGCAGCAGCTTAGAAGCAATGCCAGGCCTCCTCCAAGTTGAGTCAAAACGCTGCGATACCTAAGCCCAATAATTATCAATATAAGTCCTTCAGCAGCCCATGCTATTGTAATTGCATTCATCATAAAATAGAGCGGTACTGCGATGGTTAAAAATACAAGTCCAATCGCCAACAGCACCTGGCGCAATTCCAGATCGTCTTTGCACCTCCATATTACCAACGCCATTACGCCCAAATGCGCTGCAGAGAGACCGAGAGAGCAAAAAGCGAGTTCAGTCTGATAGTTTTTAAATAGAATAGTCCAAAGGAAATAAAAGACCACCGAAGCATTGGCCAAGATAAGGAGTGCATCTTCTTTTTTAGCTTTAACCTTTTTTGCCAGTTCGTAAAGTGTCAGCAGGACAAGATAGAGCACAAAGAAGATACCAAGCCAGCCGAGCGCAACGGTTATTTGTTTAGGTGCCGTCTCAGCGGTTCTCATTGCAGGTCTGTAAAACTTTTCAAACCATCCCGAGTACAAGATAAAGGTTCCGGCAAAAGCGATGAAATTCACCGCCGGCCATTTGCGATAATAAGCACAGAGCATAGCGCCAATACTTAAAATCAAAACAAAAGTGAAAAGAGGCATTGGCAGATTTCCACCAGTGGAAACTATCACGGGAGTCAAAAAACCACCAAGCAAAGAAAGAAAAGCAATTAAAATTTCATCGAGGCCGACGGCATAAATCATCGCCGCTGCTGTAACAATAGAAGCAAGCAAAAATGAGGTTATTGGCCCAATCAACCCATAGTACTGCTGAGCAGCGAAGACCGCGGCATAAAGTGTCGCAAAGCCCAATGCGGTGACACCCTTTGCCACAATGTCATAACTGCGGCGTCTTGTGACCTCGCCAACTGCCAGCGCAATAAAGCCGGCGACAGCCACTATAACCACTCTACCAAGGGGTCCTATGAGATTGTTGTCGTACATATATTTGAGGAAAAAGGCAACACCGACAATCACGGTAATAACGCCGGCAATGAGAACCCACTTGGTTCCGATTCTCTGTTCGAGAGTACTTTTTTTCAAAGCTAAAGCTTCTTTCTCTTCCTCGCGGACTTGCTCGGCCGTTTTCTGATAAGCTTCGAAAGCTCTCTGCCGGTCTTGTTTTACATCTTCAACCGCCTTGCTGATAACATCTTCCGCCGGCTTAGGAGTTTCTTTAAATACAACCGGCTCTTTAGCAGGTTCAGGTTTCCTTTCTGGCGCTTCTCTTGCCATCGGTCGTTTAGCAGGAATCCTCTTTTCAAACAGTTCACGAGTAATTTCGTTTAATTTCTTCAGTGCAATAACAGCAATGACCAAGGCAATCGGCCCGCAAACAACACAAGCCACGACAAGTAAAATCAACAAAACGAAAAATTCTTCCATTTTCCTGCTTCCTTAAAATAGTTATCTTTCTATGCTAAATTGAACTTATGTGAATAAAGATAATAAAATCATCTCAATATATCAATTTCCTCTGTTGGCAAAACACAGCAGTAAGAGCAGATAAAAATTATTTGCTTAGCTGCGTACTTTTTACATCCGATGCGATTTTCCGCAGCTTTACAATGTCGAGCTTGCCGGAGCCCAGTGATGGTATTTCCTTTATCCTGATGTAGTTGTCACGGCGTGGTTTCCAGATATTAGGCAGGTCGCTATGTGAGACAATTTCGTGAAGCTTATCGGGGTCGCCGGCCTTGTCCACATATAGAACGACAAGCTCTTCGCCCTTTTTGATGTGGGGCACAGAAGTAACCGCCACAACCTGTTCATCTGTATCAAGGCCCTTGTGGTAAACTTCCTCGACACCCAGATGCGGAACCATTTCCCCTGCGATTTTGCTGAATCTTGAGAGCCGGTCCGTAATCGTAAGGAAACCGTTTTCATCCATTCTGGCGATATCGCCGGTATTGTACCAGCCGTCCTTTATGACCTCAGTAGTTTTCTGCGGCATATTAAGATAGCCGAGCATAACGTTGGGGCCCTTAACCATCAGCAGTCCTTCTTCGCCGAGCGGCAATGTCTCGGAACTTTCAATATCGGCTATTTTGACCGCCACACCCGGGATAGGATGTCCAATTGTTCCTTCCTTTCTTCCAATCTGCTGCATCTCGCCGCTTTCCACATCCGGCAGATTGAGTGAAACCACCGGTGAAAGCTCGGTGGTCCCGTATCCTTCCAGCGGCCGAACACCAAATTTCGCTTCAAAAGAATCGGCTACCCGCTTCTTTAACTTTTCGGCGCCGACAACTACAGACCGAAAAGACGCAAAATCTTCAGGCAAGAGGCGCCTGATATAATTCAAAAGGAACGTCGGGGCCGCAAATAGTATTGTCGAGTGATTTTCGCGAGCGGTTCGTCCAACCATCACCCCGTCAATAGGATTAGCTACGAAACTGGAAGAGACGCCCGTAACTACCGGCAGCCAAAGTGCACAGGTATAGCCAAAAGAATGAAAGAAAGGTAAAACACCACAGAGATTGTCGTCAGCTCTTAAACGGAAAACGGTGCGCACCGCTTCGATGTTGGAAAGAATATTATGATGGCTCAGCATTACCCCCTTGGGTTGACCGCTGCTGCCGGAAGAAAAGATGATTGTCGCTAAGTCGTCAGCATGGAATCGCCTTGCATTTGCTAAGAACCGTCTCGGTATAAAGCGTGCCTTTAAATACGCTTTGAGCTTCGAACGGGAATTGATTTTCGTCACGATATCTTCAAGAAAAACAACTCCATTTAGATTCTTAAGGTTGGGTAGCTTCTGAACAAAAACATGTGAAGAGATGATGCACTTAAGAGAACATTGTTCGATAGCCGAGTCTCTTATCTGTTCGGATACGGTATAATTCAGATTGACCGAAACTTTACCGGCCATTGTTACCGCCAGATTAGCCAATGCTCCACCCACAGACGGCGGCAGCAGGATGCCGACCTTATCCTGACCGCGAGCGATTTTGGCAAGCTCGCTGCTGAGTGCGATGGTGCTTACAAGCGTTTGGCCGTAATTCAAGCACCTGCCGGTCGAGTCGGAAATGCATCGGCTTCGCCAATTCTTTCTCGCCACCTGGACAAAATGCTCGCCTACAGACCGCCTGCCAGGTTTCAAGCTGCCAAAATAGTCACATGAAAGCTCCATTACCTTCTGCCGTATTTGGTCCGCTGTTGAGCCTGCAGGCATAGGCTCTCCGAAGTGAATCCCAACAGGATATGGAAATTTCTTAGGCAGTGTCGACAAAGGTTTCCCATAATAATGGCTGAATATGCTTCCCCATGCCCCCCCTATATACGCAGGGATAATAGAGTAGGAACTTGCCTTCATTATTCGTTCGAATCCGCTTTTAAAGCCGTGCAACATTCCGGTTCTCGTCAGAGTGCCCTCGGCGAACACGCACACGATATAGCCGTCATCCATAGCAGCACGTGCTTGTCTCAGAGAGCTGACAATCCTTTTCGGCGGGTCCTGGGAGGATATTGGGATAGCACGCATAAGTTTGCAAATCGGCTTGAGCCATTTTATGTTATAAAAGTCTCTGTCCATAACAAAACGAATGCGCCTTTGCTGAGTGGCATTGAGCAGCAGTGCATCGACGTAGGAGACATGGTTGCAGACTAAAAGGACTGGCCCTTCTGCAGGTATATTTTCGATACCAGAGACTTTGATGCGATAGCACAATCGTGTAAGAAGAAGGCATATAAAGCGAACGAGAAAATCAGGCAGCAGTTTTACGGTTGCAATCGTCAAGGCCAGCGTCATTAATCCTAGGACGATAAAAATTTGTGCTGCTGTTAATCCCAGGATATCGCTGAAAAAGTAAAGCAACCCGGAAGCCAAAAGCACACCTACCCAGCCTACAAAGCTTGAAGCTGCCAGGATTTGTCCCCGTCTTACGCGAGGACTTCGAAGCTGAATAAAGGCATGAATCGGCACGATGTACAATCCTGCGCTGAGGCCTATTAAAAATATAAACAAAAGGGGCCAGAACAAAGGACCTGAAACCAAGCCGAGGGCGGCTGAGAAAACAGTCAGCCCCAGTGCGCCTAATGGCACCAGGCCGAGCTCTATATGTCGACCTGAGAGCCTGCCAGCCAAGAAAGCACCGACGCCAATACCAATCGCTCCCGGCAAAAACAAATATCCTCCCTGCGTTTCGTCAAAGCCAAGCCGTTCGATGCTGTATGGAATGACATTGAACTGGATAAAGGCGCCTATAAGCATAAAATATGCTGCCGCCAAAACGGCCAGCAATAAATCTCTTTTTCGATGAATGCTCCAAAGTGTCCGCCAGATATCTTTTAAAAAGAAAAATGATGCCCGCTTTTTGACGCCGCTGGCCTCAGTTGGTCCTACCTGCAAGCTCGCCAGCAATCCCACAACTGCAATAGAGACACAAACCAGCCCGGCAATAGGGTAATGTTTATTCGCCGCCCATAATAACACCGGCACAAAAACTGCCCCGATGACGATAGCTAAATATGTCAGGGCCTCCAGGAAACTATTTGCCCGCGAGAGCTGCTCTTTATTAACAAGTTCCGGGATGATACCATACTTGGATGGGCTGAAAAACGCGCTCTGTGCAGCCATGAGAAACAGCACGAAATAAAGCACCGATGGAGCTTCTAATATAAATGCCACAAATCCAAGTGCCATCACAATCACTTCGGCAAATTTGACGGCAACTACAATGTTCCGCTTGCTGAAACGGTCGGCAAATGTGCCGGCCAATGCTAAGAAAAGCAAGAAAGGCACGACGAAAATCGCACCAGATAATGCAGAGACTGTGCTCGCGGAAGCAGAGCCCTGATCCCCGACAATAAAGGCAACTAAAAGCAGCTTGAAAATATTGTCATTCAGGGCACCTAAAAACTGCGTAACATTGAGCCAAGCGAAAGATTCGGACAATTTCATCTTCGAAACACTCATGGCATACCCCTGTCAAATTAGATAAATTATACCCTAATATTTCGCTGTAGTTAACAAAAACCTCAAAAACACGCCTGTAATTCAAATAAAACCGTATATATGAGAAATATCTTCTTGCCTCGGCAGGGTTCAGAAGAATTTATTTGGCCGCTTTTTTAAACCTCACCGCCTTGTTACCTTTTGGCAGTTTAAGAGTTTTGCTCCAGCCATTCGGGTCGGCTGCCTCTTTGCTGCGGGCAAAACCGTATTTTATATTTTCTGCAATTATGACAATTTCGTCGTCGTCGCAAAAGCTGCCTGTTGGATACTCACCGGTGATGGTCGCATAATACCACTGCCACGGGAAATTGTGGTCCTTTATCAACTGGTCAATCGCTGTTACATCTACGTTGTGAGCGTTGGTTAAATCATACTGGGTCCAGCCAAGCGTGTAGTCCCGTGTATAATAATGTTCCGCCCAACAGTTTGCATCGGAGACCGGTTGGAAACAGCCGAGCGAACTTTCTTCCCAGAAAACCGAAACATAGGCATCGAAGAACGTCAGATGAATGTCTGCTTTTGTCTTTTTTGCAAGGATTTTGGCGGCCTCACTAATCGCCCAGCAGCCGGTCGAATGCCCAATCAAATGTATATGCTGAAGGTCCAGGTCGAGTTTTAGAATCTGCTTAGCCAAACTCGGTCCGGCGATGTCCCTGGCATATTTGGCTGCGCTGGTTGCGTTTATTGTTCTGGCACCATCGGCCCAGTCGAAGTATCCGCAGAGCCAGTCGCTTGGGTCGACTTTTTCTTGTATTGCGTTAGCCATCTCTTCCGGCCAACCATTCTGCCCCTTTTCTATCCAGCCGTGTGTGGCTATTACTAAACCTGTCCTTGGTTGCACCGAATCAAAATCAGTACTGGCAAAATAGAGCTTACCTTTAGATTCCGCCTCGGAAGAGACTGCAACGATCGATAGTATTGTTGCGAATAACACAAGAAAAACGATTGTTGTCTTTATGGTACGTTTCATGACATTCATTAGGCCTTTAATTTTCGAAAATTTGTTATTCACTTTTACCACCTTTCAGTATTGCGAGTTAAGGTTTTTCTGCGATGCAGCAGATATAATCGTGGATGACCTCATACTTCGTACCTGGTTTTATCCTATGAGTAATAGTGTCGATAAACTGCCGTTGAAGACCCTTTTGTCTTTTAGGATCAACAGCATCGTAATACGCTGTTCCAGCGCCGGATTTGAGCAGATGCTCCAGCACCTGTCGGGCCGTATCATAACGAAATACAACCTTTCCATCCCAGAGATCTACAACCTTAAATCCGGCCGATAGCAGTTTCTCCTCAGTGTGATTCATATCATGAGGAAAGTCAAACGCTATACGCTTTTGTAGAATGGATGGATCCTGAGCCACAAGCTGGCCGAATATTTCGAGTGGTTCACGGGGAGAGTTCTCCTTATGCACAACAAAAGCAAGCTTACCAGAGGTTTTGAGAGCCCGGCCGGCAGCAGTAAAAAAAGGTTTGAGAGGTATGTATCCCAGAACCCAGCTTGAGAAGATCAAATCAAACGGGCCGGTAGTGCCGAGAATTTCAAGGGCATCGCCCGAAATGAAATGTACATTGCCAAGGCCTACTGACTTGATACGCTTTCGGGTCTGAGCTAACATTTCCTCGGAAAGGTCAACTGCTGTTATGCTTGCAGAGTCCTTGAGCTTGTCAGCAATCAATACCGTGCCGAAGCCGGTACCGCAGCCCGCTTCAAAAACACTCTTAATCTTTGTAAGGGGGATTCGTGCTATAAGATCCTCTATTGGCTTTCCGGCTTCGCTGAGCCAGAACTCATCATAGTCTTCGTGGATTCGATTGTACGCAGATTCCAGTTCTTCACTGCCCACCTCTTCCCGGGCTTCGGCCCGAATGTTAAAAAACCTTGGCACGCTGTGCGTGCGAGGTAGATGCTTTCGGCAAACGCTCTCAGATGCCTTGGGGCTCAGCGGCAGATGTTCACTGTTTATATACCTGCATAGTATGTGACTGACACAGATAGGCCTAGGCTTGCAGAAGTGACGACCCATTCTTTCAAGAATCTGGCCAAAGGGTACATCTAATATGTTGCCGAACGAAAGAGAAACAAGATTACATGGACAGACCTGGCCGCTTCCGTCAATATAAAGGTGTGTAAGTCCAGCGCCACAGCCGAAGGCCTGCGGTGACTCGAGATACAAGAAGCAGGAAAGTATAGGCAAACTCTCATTCTGGGCAGCCTGGCTCTGATATTTTAAAAGTAGTTCTCTGTCAGCTTCTTTGAGCAGAACATCCCGGTTGCCCGCCAGTCTTCCTGTGGCGCTTGGCTCAAGTACATGCACCTCCAGCGCTCCGACTTCATGAGCAAACAACATAAATTTCCAGAAGCGGTCCGGTTGGAGAAAGTCATGGCTTGCCACGGCAATGATGTAAGGGTAGAAGCCGTTTAGTGAAGCTGTTTCAAGGGCGTCAAGAGCAGTTTGAAATGCACCCTGCCTGCCGCGCATTCGGTCGTGTTCGTCTGCATCTGTAGAGTCCAGGCTAATTCCTATGCTGAAGATGCCCGCATCACGCAGAGCGCTGGCCCGCTCGGCAGTAAGTCCATCGCCCGTAGTATTCAAAACCAGGTTAGTGCTGTCATCAAACGCCGCTGCAATCTGGTCGAGGTCTGACCTGAGCAATGGTTCGCCTCCAGTCAACCTAACGTTAACTACTCTAAGGTCCTGGAGCTCTTTGGCAATCTGCTTCATGGCAGAGAGCGGTATATCCTGCTGGCTTCGGCCGGCATTGTAGCAATGCCAGCAGTTGTAGCGGCATCTGTTGGTAACTGCAAGTGTCACTGAGAACAGCCGCCTTTTTGCCACTTCGCCTATCGAACTGAAATCCTCTACGAAATTGTCAAACGCCGTGCCCGGATAAGGCGGAAAGTGGGTGTTTACAACATAATGGCCGTTGAACCTGATTACCTTTTCGTTCGACAGGTAGTCTTTGAAAAAGGCCGCAACTTTTGGATGCATCTTTGAAAAGGGCGGCTTGCTCAAAACCTGTGTAAAAAAATCATCTCCTTTCATAATCTATGATTCTCCTTTCAAATTGATTGTTATATAAACTGTTAATACATTAACTATTATTTGAAAAATTGACTTAAACCTGCTTATAATACCTGTCCTTTTATTTAGAAAGTTTAATACGGAGCTTGCCGAGCGATATTATCAATTCTTTTTGCTCGGTCTGTTTCAGAACTGCCATTATATCCTTAACCTGCTTTGCATACAGCGGTTCTACTTTTGTGAATAGTTTTTTGCCTTTGGCGGTCAGTTTGACGATATTGTATCTTCTGTCGTTAGGTGCATCGGTTCGTTTGACCAGTTCGGCTTTTTCCATTCGGTCTATCAAAGAGGTAATGTTTGCCCTGTTGACTAGCATCATATCGCTAAGCTCGGCCTGGCTTAAGCCCCCTTTTGGGCCGCTCTGTAAGGCCAGCAGCATCATAACGTTGAACTGAACGTCCGTAATAGAAAACCTGCGAAAGAACTCATCGGCCTTCTTTTTCAGGCACGAGGCAGAGTAATAGATATTCAACAGCGAGCGGTGCGGCAGCCGCTTTATCGGCTTTCTAAGAGATAATTCATGTTCGAGAGTCATCTTTGAATCCTTTAACTTTGCTTTACAAATTAACTGTTAATATACAAACTATACACAAGGTAACTATTTTGTCAAGCTTTTTTTCCAAAAAAATAAAAAATTATTCCTGTCGCATTTTTGCCATCTTTTGGCTCTTATCAACAGAAGCGCTTCAGTAGGAGTTTTTAAGTTGCAAACGGATTCTGAGCTCGTAAAAAGTTGTTTAACCGGCCAAAAACAGGCATTCGGTGTTCTTGTCAGGCGTTATGAACGGCTGGTGAGAGCTGCGGCTATAGATGTTCTGAAAGACTCACAAAGCGTCCAGGATGCTGCTCAAGACGCCTTTATACGGGCCTATGAGAAACTGCCGAATTTGAGAAAGATAGAGCTTTTTGGCCCGTGGCTGCTGAAAATCACTCGAAGATGTGCACTACAAATAGCACGAGAAAGGTCAAGACAGGCAATCCTTGATTCGGGCATAGATTACCCTGCCGAAAGCAGGGATGGTCAGTTAGATGAGGAAAAACAAAATCTTCTGGCAGCTGTTTTGAAGCTGCCCGAAGGCCAAAGGCAGGCGATAATGCTTCGGTACTTCTCAGAGATGAGCGTAAAAGAGGTCTCTTACATAACAGGCCGAGGTGTCGGCACCGTAACAAAACAACTTTCGCGAGCACACAGGCGCCTGCGAAAGATATTAAAGGATTCAGAAAAATGATTGCTAAAAAACCAATAGAAAAAAAGCTGGAAGAGTTAGGCCGGGCAATTGGTTCAGAAGATTCGCTTGTCGATGAGGTGATGAGCCGCATAGACGCCAGGCCAATAGCCCAACCTACCCGCTTATTAAGGAGATTTATTATGAATCGCTTTACAAAACTCACCGCTGCTGCAGTGATTGTAGCCTCTATACTTATATTCTTTCGTCAATTTGGGACATCAGCTGTTTATGGTATTACTGATTTGCCAAAAATACTCAAGCAAGCCAAGACAGTTCATATCAAGGGGTGGGGTTTTATTCCCCAAAACGATGAGATCGAGGGCAAGGATTTACAAAAACAAAATCTTGATTTTTGGTTCGACATTGAAAACGGTCGTTACAGGATGCTTAAGCCTGGTGGTTTTTTCCGCACTGATCTCAATAAGCCCATGTATTTTTTAGAAATATGTGATGGTGAATATATAATGGAGACGAGCTATTTCTCTAGTCTCGAGGACAATATATTGGTTCCGCAAGTAAGTTTCAAAAAGATGAACAGCTATGAACAGCGTTTGCAAACACACAAGATGCTCAACAGTTTTTTTCCTCCTTTTATGAGCGATCCGGAACAGATCAGAGGTTTTGTAAAGAGCGGTCAAGAGGTAATCAATGGCGAATTGTTAGATATATGGAAAGGAGAAATGATCACTGCAGGATCATCTGTACCAAGTGGAAAGGTTAAAATCTGGATGTCCCCTGATTCAGGTAAAATGTGTCGGATGTTAATGTGGCACAACATGGAAAAGTCATCGGTCACCTGGTTGCCGCTGCTTGATATCGACACAGTAGAGTATGATGTTGAAGTTCCCCCGGATTGCTTCAAGACAGAGCCTCCTGAGGGCTATAAGCTGTTAAATACCAAAGGATCAGCTTTAGTCAAAGAAATAGGTGACGATGTTAGCGATTCAAAATTCTATGTGTGCATCGGTTTCACGATGAGCGACGGCAGTGTTATTGTAGGCTGGCATGCCAATAGTGAACCAGATAACTTGCAGGAACATCTTTTCGAGAACTTAAAGCCAGGCGATCCACTGCCAAAATTACCAGCCCAAATTACAGAGCTTACTCCATACCCGGCAATGAATGGTTTGAAATGGATTGGTCATCATTTGGCTTATACCGAGAAGAACAACAAGTTTTATGAATGGAGCATTTATGTCTCTAAAACAGAATCACCCAGGCGGAATACTTTTAACTGGTACGACATAGTTAGAAAATATAATGGTGCTGAGCCAAGAAGTTTTGGAGGTTGGCCTCGATCGATAATTGATGACATTGCCATTAACTCAGAAGATGACTTTAAAACCTGGGTTCGAGGTGCTATGAGTCAATTAAGTGATGATGGAAAAACGCCAGAGGATGTAACTTTTGATAGTGTACTGTATTTGGCTGAGCGAATCAGAAATTCGTTGCATGAATAAAAAGGGCCGAATATGCAAAAAGGCCGGGCTGTTTGGGTCGGCCTTTTTTGTTCGTTTTTTGCTGCTTTTTGCGTTTTTTGGTCAAATTTTTGTAAATTTTTCAGAAATTTTGAAACATTTCTTTTCCTGATACGTCTATTATATATGCGGCAAAACAAAATTACCGCTCTCCTCCTCCAGTAAAAGGCCGGCTCGGAAAGAACCGGCCTTTTACTCTTTATTATGTTCTGCTGATAAGTTCAGTCCTCTTATTTCTTGATTTTTCACCACCTTTGCGTGTAAAATATCAGATTATGAGAATTCCATTGACCAGATACGGTTGGCCTCAGGTGGCTGTCTTTAGCGGCATTATCTTAGCGGCGATGATTGGGTCTCTGATAGCCGGCGTTTTGTTTTGGCCCAAGTGGATTGTCTATGGCACAGAGACTATTCTCGCTATCGTCCTTGTATGGACCTTATCGTTCTTTCGCGACCCTCATCGGCTTTCTCCGCTGGATACCAGGTCTATATTAGCCCCCGCTGACGGCAGGATAACCGACATCGAATTCATTGATGAAGAAAAGCACATAGGCGGGCCGGCCGTCAGAATCGGAATCTTTTTAAGCATCTTTAACACACATATCAATCGCGCCCCCTGTAATGTAAAAGTTGAGAAAATTACATACAAAAAAGGATGGCATAAAAATGCAGCCAATTCTGAAGCTGGCCGAACAAATGAATCCAACGACCTTAACCTTATCAGGACCGACAACCCCAATGATAAATTGATAGTTCGTCAAATCAGCGGTGCAATAGCCCATCGAATTGTCTGCTCCGCCGCCGAAGGACAACAACTGTCCGCCGGGGAGAAATTCGGAATGATAAAGTTCGGCTCCAGGACCGAATTGTATCTGCCGGCGCGTGACGATACAAAGTGTTTGGTAAAGACTGGCGATAAGGTCAAAGCGGGATTAACTGTTCTTCTAAGGTACGAGAAATGACCCGAATAAGGACCAAAACTGCAAAAGATAATCTGCTGCGCAGGGTGCGAAGACAACGTCTCAAAAATATCACCATCCTCCCGTCCCTGGTAACCCTTCTCAACGGGTTATGCGGCTTTGCAGCCATCGTCTTTGCCGCCAAAGCAACAGGCAGCAATAACTTCTCATATAACAATCTGCAATATTCATATTTTTCAATGGCCGGCTATATGATTCTGATAGCAATGCTTGCAGATATGCTCGACGGTCGGCTTGCGAGAATAAGCCAGAACACCTCCAGTTTCGGTGGACAGCTCGATAGCTTATGCGATATGATCAGCTTTGGTGTGGCGCCGGCGTTTTTGATGCTAAAAATCCTCGCCTACAAAATTGATTTCGTCGGCAATTCCGCTGCCGAAAATTTCCTTGAAAGATTAATCTGGCTGGCCGCGGCAGCTTATATAAGCTGCGCTGCTATTCGATTAGCGAGGTTCAACGTGGAAAACGAAGAGAATGAATCCGCTCATATGAGTTTTATGGGTCTTCCGTCGCCGGCCGCTGCGGGCGTTATAGTCAGTATAGTGATATTTCATCAGGAGATGCTGCCCGAACTGCTGGCGGAAAACGGCACTGCTTATCTGCTTTGCGAGGATGTTCTCATTTATACCCTGCCACTTTGGTCAGTGGCGGTGGCGATATTAATGGTCAGCAGAATCAGATACCCGCACGTTCTCAACCAGTATATACGTGGTAAAAAACCGTTTGCATACCTTATTAGAGCTCTGCTGTTTGTGGGACTTGCAATATGGAGCATACAAACGGCTTTGGTGTTGATTTTCTGTGGATTTGCGGCAAACAGCTTCCTTAAATGGTTTTATTACAAGGTACTCCACAAAGGCCACTTTGCAGGATGGGAGAAGGACAGTCAAGCTCAACCTGCCGGGTCGAGCGATTTATAAATTTGGGTCTGGTTCAAAAATGCTGCTTTTCTGGTAATAGTTCGACTGATTGCAGCAGCCATCAGCTATGATGGTTTTGGTTGATATGTTTGGGGCAGGATGTAGCGGTTTAGTTACGGCTGAATCTCCCGAAGCCAAGAAGTTCCATCCAATGTGAATGTTGCTTGTCAGTCAGTAACTCAGCAGGACTTTTCCCAACACGCTCGGCACGTTTACTTGACACAAAACAGCGGTGATTAAGAAAGAATCGCAACAAATCCAGGTAATCATTGCCTATATGGTGACGAGTCAGTGTTACCAAACATCGCAAACGGCTGTTGTTTTGCAGGCGGGGGGAGCAACGATGTTCAGAACAGGCAAGTGCGTTGTTATTTATAAACATCGAGAAAAATCTGCGATGTTTTGGTGTCTATAGGACTATATAATTAAAAGAAGCGGGTCTTTACCGGTCGTTTGTGTTTATAAAAAGAAACGCGCTGTTATAAGTAGACGGCAGGTTGATTTCAGGGATTAAACTGTTGACAAGGTGTTGTAATTTTTTATCTTTCAAGCACTTAGAATAAAAGCTTGAATGCATTCGTTTTCCTGTTTTTCTTGTTGGCATACTTTTTGCTTGTTAGCTTATTTTGCTCTTTAAAATATTGGGCGGACATCCTAAACAATTTTACGGAGGAGGATAAGTCCGCCCGATTCGTAAGCTAACAAGGCCGGCATTGCCTTTCTTGTAGGCATTTGCAATGCGTGCTTTGTTTACTATATATTTTGCAGAGTCGTTGTGGAGGAGCATCGACTCTGCTTTTTTTGTATGTTTTGTATGAGGGTGCAGCCAAAGTTTCAAATCTGTTCAGAAACCTTGTTTTTTCTTTTCACTACTCAAGGTCGTTTTCCAACAGTATAATCAGAAGGTTATGGAGCGTTCTGTTTACAGGATTATCGATGCCAATTTTAATCGTGCACGCGAGGCGATTCGCATGATGGAGGAGTTTTGCAGATTTGTCTTGAATTCCGGTGCATTAAGTGGACGTGCAAAGCAGCTCAGACATCAGCTTTGTGGGGGCATTAGCAGAATTGATTCCGGCAGACTTATCTCAAGCAGGGACACAGTTGGTGATGTTGGTGTCGGTCTGAAGGTTAACAAACAGCTTAGGCGCCGTGAATTGAATGACTGTTTGGCCGCCGCCTGCAGACGTCTTACCGAGGCGCTGAGGGCGATTGCAGAAGTAACACAAACTATCGAGCCGTCTGTAGCTAAGGCGGTTGAAAATCTTCGGTATTCTGCTTATACACTTGAGAAGGATATTTTGCTTTTCAGCGAAGTATCTGAGAAGTTTAAGCAAGTCAGACTATATATAATAATTACAAGCAACTTACCTTGCGATATCATTTCTTTGACCGGTAAATGCGTCCTGGGCGGAGCGGATTGTATCCAGCTTCGTGCGAAGGACATTGAGGACGATAAACTTTTTGCTGTGGCTGTCGAGTTTGTTCGAATATGCAGGGACGGCGGTGTGCTCAGTGTAATAAACGACCGGGTTGATATTGCGGCTGCATCGGGAGCCGATGGCGTGCACCTTGGTCAAAATGATTTGTCTGTTGAACAGGCGCGAAAGCTCGAATTGCAGCCGTTGGTCATCGGCAAAAGCACACATTCTATTGAGGAATTGCGGTCTGCAATCGCCGAGCAGCCCACTTATGTCAGTCTTGGACCTATCTTTGCTACGCCAACAAAGCCGGGCATTGAAGCCGTTGGTCTGAAATATTTAACGGAAGGTATTAAGGAATTAGCTGATACGGGTATTGGGCACGTAGCTATTGGGGGTATCAAGCCCGATAATGTAGAAGAGGTTTTAAGTGCCGCAGCCGCAACGATTGCGGTATGCTCTGCGGTCATGCAAGCCGATGACCCTGCTGCCCTCTGCCGGCAGTTAAAAGAGAAAATCAGCCACTACTATCCGGCTGCTTGAATTTGGAAAAGGTTGCAACGATTTAAATAACATCAGCATACGCGTATGAATTAATTATAATTGGTACTACACTTCAAAAGCTGCTGCCGGAGCAGCTATTAAAACATTGTATCGCCACCGTATAATAACCCTTTTGAGTTAAAAAAAGCTGTTACAGCAAATATCGGTCCTTGTAATGGTTTGAAAGCAGCCGGCTTGACTGCTTTTTTGTGGCATCAAAAATGAGGATTTTCAGCAGTCAAATGAAAAGTTGAGAGCGGTTTTTGACGATAAAAGTAATACTGGCAGCAATAATAGTCCAGTAAATGAACCTCGGCTCTATCCGGAGCATAGAAATAGATGAGACCAAAAAAGCTATTAGGAGCATCCTTTGTGACCTAATAAAGAATTGACAAAGTATACAGGTGTGGTATAATAAAGCCGGGGTATTGATAAATAATTGAAAGCGGACGGTATTTTTTTGAGGTAGAAAATGTTTGAGCGTTTTACAGACAGAGCACGCAAGGTAATGGCGCTGGCCAATCAGGAGGCCCAGCGTTTTAACCACGAATACATAGGGACCGAGCATATCCTTCTCGGACTTGTCAAAGAAGGCAGCGGAGTTGGTGCAACCGTCCTTAAAAACCTTGATGTGGATATAAAGAAGCTGCGTCTTGAGATTGAAAAGCAGGTCAAAAGCGGACCTGATATGGTTACGATGGGCAAGCTTCCGCAGACGCCGAGGGCAAAGAAGGTTATTGAATACGCAATCGAAGAGGCAAGGTCTCTTAACCATAATTATGTCGGCACAGAACATATCCTGTTGGGCCTGCTTAGAGAAAGCGAAGGCATAGCGGCTCAGGTCCTGATGGAGCTTGGTTTGAAACTTGAGGATATTCGTCAGGAGGTATTAAATTTGCTCGGAGCCGGAATAGACAGCGACGCGGCCGGACTTGGTATGAAGATGGGGACGGCTGCAGGTGCCGCACGTAAGCCAAAGAGCAAAACACCTGCTCTGGATAGTTTCGGGAGAGACCTTACTAAACTGGCGGAGGAAGATGAACTTGACCCGGTAATCGGAAGGCATAATGAAATTGAACGTTTGATTCAAATCCTTTGCAGACGCAGGAAGAACAATCCTGTTTTGTTGGGGGAAGCGGGAGTCGGCAAGACCGCTATTGTGGAAGGATTGAGCCAGAATATAGTAAGCAAGCGGGTGCCGGAGCTTCTCAAGGGCAAACGCATCGTTGTTCTCGACCTGGCGATGATGGTGGCGGGGACAAAATATCGGGGGCAGTTTGAGGAACGAATAAAGGCGGTTATTAACGAGGTCAGAAGAGGAAAGAACGTCATTTTATTCATTGATGAGCTTCATACACTTGTCGGAGCTGGAGGAGCAGAAGGTGCAATTGATGCGTCTAATGTTCTAAAGCCGGCTCTTGCCCGTGGAGAGGTGCAGTGTATCGGTGCCACCACTTTGGACGAATACAGGAAAAATATTGAAAAAGACGGCGCTCTTGAGCGACGGTTCCAGACGATAATCGTAGAGCCCCCTTTAAAGGATGAAGCTTTGGATATTCTTCGCGGCCTTCGGGACCGATACGAGGCACACCACCGGGTTCGCTTTACGGATGAGGCGCTTTATCAGGCGGTGGAATTGTCAACGAGATACATAACCGGCAGGTGTCTTCCCGATAAGGCGATAGATGTTATGGATGAGTCAGGCGCCCGTGTTCGTCTCAAGAATATGACACAGCCGCCGGACTTGACCAAGATGGAAGAGAAAATAGAGAAGCTGCAAAGGGAAAAAGATGAAGCGGTTAAAAATGCCGACTATGAACGAGCTGCCTCTCTTCGTGACCAGTCGCAGCAGCTCTTGGCGGAGAAAAATGAGCTTCAAAAGCAGTGGTATGAAAAGAATAAGGAATCAACCGGCGTAGTTGATAACGAGATTATCGCAGAGGTTGTCAGCAAAATGACGGGAGTGCCTTTGACGCGGCTTGAGAAGAAAGAGGCCCAGCGTCTTCTGGAACTGGAAGCAGAGATTCACAAACGTATTGTCTCACAGGATGAGGCGATTAATGCTGTTTCGAAGGCGGTCAGGCGCAGCAGAAGCGGTATGAAAGACCCGAATCGACCAATGGGCTGCTTTATATTCCTTGGCCCCAGCGGTGTAGGCAAGACCCTGCTTGCCAGGGTACTGGCGGAGTTTATGTTTGGCGACGAGAACGCTCTTATACGTTTCGATATGAGCGAATTTATGGAGAAGCACAACGTCAGCCGACTGGTAGGCGCCCCCCCCGGTTATGTCGGTTATGAAGAAGGAGGACAACTAACCGAAAGGATTAGACGCCGGCCTTACGCAGTGGTGCTTATGGACGAGATAGAAAAAGCTCATCCGGATGTTTATAATATGCTTCTACAGATAATGGATGAGGGACATTTAACAGACAGTTTCGGTCGCCGCGTTGACTTTAAGAACGTTGTTCTTATTATGACGAGCAACATCGGCGCCAATTTGATTAAGAATCAGGATGGTTTCGGCTTTGGTAAAAAAACTCCTGAGTCAAATTACGAAAAGATGAAAGAGCTGCTTCAGAAAGAGGTTGAACGTCAGTTCAGGCCCGAATTTTTGAACAGACTTGATGATACAATAGTCTTCAGGTCGTTGACGAGAGAAGACCTTGAGATCATCGTTGATTATGAGCTTGCGAAGGTATTCAAGCGTTTGACCGAACACGGTTTGAAGCTGGAGCTGACTGAGCAGGCCAAGGGCTTCCTGATTAACAAAGGTTACAATCCTGAATTCGGAGCCAGACCCCTGCGACGAGCGATTGAGCATTATATAGAAGACCCGCTTTCCGAGTCTATGCTGCGAGGCGAGTTCAAGGACAAAAACCTGATAAAGATTGATGTTCAGGATGAAGAACACCTGAAGCTAAAGGGACTGTCGACTCGCAGGGACAGTAAAAGCAAAGAAGCGGTTGCAAAGCCACAGGAAAACCCGGAACCGGCAAAAGGGTAAGTTGGAGTGATTTCCGATTTGTAGCAGCCACTGCTTAATCTGATAAAGTTTGTTGTGTTTTCTGTAAGGTGTTGTTCAGCATTTCAATTTCTCTACGGCTTTGCTGGGCAGCTAAGAGTTTTGCGAACTTTTGCTCCTCTATCAACTCCACGTTTCCGTTCAGTCTCAGAACGATGAAACCATCCTCCAGAAATGGTGAATGATTCCTTGTCTGAGTATAAGCCAATATCTCATCACCGCTTGGATCATATTCTATCCATTGTGCTCTGTAATTTAATTTTCCAAGCCGTGTGTGGCCTGGCAGGTTTCCTTTGATACTATCGATATAAGATTCAGCGGGGGTAGCGCCGTAGTCCTTTTTGTACTGCAGAACTACTTGGCCCAGGTGCTCCATTGCCCGCATGGCTTCGGAACGGTTTACCAAATCCTTGAAGCTAATCATCCCGACCACTGCAACAACGGTAATGATGATTACGCTTGCAAAATCTCTTACTATATTTTTCTGTCGTCTGTTCATTTTCAGTGTGGTATCAAGATACCTGCAGACTTATTTTATTGTTACTTTCCCGTTTTGAACCACTAACCTGTCATCA
This sequence comes from Planctomycetota bacterium, assembly GCA_042576845.1. Classification (GTDB taxonomy): domain Bacteria; phylum Planctomycetota; class Phycisphaerae; order Sedimentisphaerales; family Anaerobacaceae; genus JBHPEQ01. Next base: position 12,691 of record JBHPEQ010000014.1, on the reverse strand, counting down.
GCTAATAATTCTATTGCCTGTGGATATGCGATGCACTCCTGCTCAAAGACTCTCGCAGCAAGTGTATCCGGGGTGTCATCGTTTTTGACGGGACAGGTTCGCTGGACGATTATTGGCCCTTTGTCATATTTATTTGTGCAAAAGTGCACTGTGCAGCCGCTTACCTTGCAGCCGGATTCAAGCACGGCTTGATGTACGTGATGTCCCCACATACCCTTACCGCCGAAACTCGGCAGCAGCGCCGGGTGGATGTTCATTACTTTGTTTTCATATCGAGCAGGTATTTCCCATAAGCAGAGCCAGCCGCCCTGCACTACGAGGTCAACATCTGCAGCGGCAAGAGCATTTTCGATTTGTCTGCTGAATTCGTTGACATCGGGGAAATCCTTTTTGCGAATGATTTTAACTTTCAGCCCGGCTTTTTTTGCTTTTTCAACACCGGATACAGTAGAGCGCGAGCTTATGACAAGAGGGATTTCGGCATTCAGCCTTCCCTTTTTAATATATTCGAGGATGTTCACCATCGTTGTCCCTCCACCGCTGATAAGAACACCAAGTCTAATACTTTTGATATTTTTACCGGAAGGGTCCGGTTCAATGTCAATATCCTCCTGCAGATTCAGCGCCTGATTGACGAGTTTATCGGATTGTTTATTTTTATCTCTGGTGATGTGTTTGATTTCTGAGGTTTCAAATTCCTTAAGGAGGTTCGTGGCTTTTCGGAATAATGGACGGATTTGCTCGCTTTTCACCTTGTATTGTCCGTTAAGCTGCTTGACAAGCAGCTCGCTGTCGCTAAAGATGGCTATCCGAATGGGATTGAAATGTTTTGCATATTCGAGCGCTTTTACTACGGCGGTGTATTCTGCAACGTTGTTTGTTTTTTCACCGAGGAAGAAGGCCTTTGCCAGCAGCTGTTTTCCCCGGGGGTTTACTAATGTGAAAGCCGCAGCAGCGGGTCCCGGGTTTCCCCGGCTGCCTCCGTCTGTGTAAGCAATGATTTGTTCTTCAATCGAATTATTATTCATCATAACTTAGAATGACATTTTTATTACGGCGGATTTCCCGATATTGAGTTGTCAGAAACCGGTATATGGCTCGTTTATCCTTAGAACTCCTGCAGAACAAGTATTCTTGTGCAGTTGGGGCAGCGGATAATATCATCTTGTATCATCAGTAAATTCACGCACTCGGCGGTAACACCCATAAAGCAGCCCCCGCAGGTATACGTCTGAGTTTGACTGTCCTGCTGTTCGACAATAGCGATTGCCTCACCGTCGTACGTTTCTGCTACGCGTTTGAAAATCTCCAGTTGTTCGGGAGGAATATTTTTTGCCGCCTGATGCCATTCAACCTCTATCTTTTCGATTTCGCTCTGAAGTTTAGCTGCTGATTGTTCGCTTTCCTTTCGGGTTTGCTCGAGTTTTTGTTTTTGTTCTTCTATCTGATTCTTGATTTCCGTGCGTTCCTGCTCGTCGTTTTCTATATCTTTTAATAAATCGAGGGCCTGCTCTTCGATTTTTGAGTTCTCTGCTTTTTTTGTATTAAGCTCGATAAGCAGTACCGAATATTCCTTGTTTGTTTTTGCGGTGTTGAGAGAAGCCCTTAGTTTCGCTATTGCCTCATCCCTCGTTTTTAGTTCCAGTTCAAGCCGGTCTGATTGAACCTTTGCAAGCTGTAATTCTTCTTTTTTGACTTCAAGGGCGTTTTGAAGGACTCTGACCTGGTTTTCCTGTATGATTACGTTTCTTCTGCATCTTGTGAGTTTTCCCTTTGCAACACGGAGTCTGTTTTCAACGCTCTGGAGTTTTATCAAGCCATTTAATAGTGGTCCCATTTATTACCCTTTTGCAGCCAGCCGTAATTTTAATTATTTATTGTATTCGCGTACCTTTCAGATTCCAACAAAAAATTTTATGTTTTTTCTTTCGGTGTTCCTGCTTGTATAATCACAACCTTATGAAAAAGCTGCTCCAAAAGCTTATACAGTCCGACACAACGGCTGAAAAAGGTGAATCGGCTGCTGCACAGATAATCTGTGACGAACTGAGACTCTCCGGGATAGACTGCCGGATAGACCGCTGGGAAAAAAACAGGGCAAATGTAACGGCTCAGCTAAAAAGCGGCGAGCAGAAAGGGACAATTCTTTTCGCCTGTCATCTCGATGTGGTGCCGGCTGACGAGTCGAAGTGGAAATATCCACCATTCAGCGGTCAGGAAAAAGAGGGCAGGATATACGGCAGAGGCGCTGCGGATATGAAAGGCGGTATCGCAGCGGCTGTTACGGCCATTGCAGAGGTTGTCAATTCCGGCGCTGAATTAAATGGAGATATTATACTTTTTTGCGGGGCCGGTGAGGAAACAGATAGCTGTGGGGCAGCCAGATTTATGAAACATCATCGGTACAAGCTGCCAAATCTTAAAGGCGTAGTGATTCCTGAGCCGACGGATTTTGGGGTAGTAACCACACATCGGGGGATTTTCTGGCTGCAAATCACCGCCTACGGTAAGGCAGCTCACAGCTCACAACCGCAGCTCGGCGTAAATGCAATATATTCAATGCAAAAAGTATTAGCTGAATTAGAAAAATATCAGATAAAAGTCGAGCCGAATGAGCTGTTGGGTGGCTGCTCGATGAGTGTAAATACTATCTCCGGCGGCAAGGCGATGAATATCGTGCCGGATAAGTGTGATATTCAGATAGATATCCGCACACTGCCGGGACAAGATACGGGCCGAATTATTTCCGATTTAAAAGAAATCTTTGCAGAATTAAAACGGGAAAATCCGGATTTCGAGGCGGATGTCTCCATCGTTCGCGAGGTAGGGGCGTTACAGACCGACAGTAACTCATGTTTTGTCAGAGATTTTTGTTCGATTGTCGGCGTTAGAGAAACTAAGGCGGTCGGCTTTACTACCGATGGGTCACATTTGGCGGCCCTGGGTGTACCGGTGGTAATCTTCGGACCCGGCAAGCCCGAGCTTTGCCATAAGCCGAATGAATATATTGACATTGCTGATTTAGAGAAAGCGGTTGAGTATTACAAAAATATTATTCTGAAATACCTCACCTGACCTATTCATTTTATTGATAATTGAACAAGTAATTAAACAGGCGCATATTACTATAGCACCCCTGCTTCCGCAGGGATAAACTTGTTCCCGTACATGTTAACTATCGTAGTAGAGATGGAATTCATACGGATGCGGCCGAATGGCTATCTCAGCCAGTTCTTCTTTGCGTTTCCACTGTATCCACGTCTCAATCAGTTCTTCGCTGAATACATCCCCTGCTGTAAGGAACGTATGGTCTTTCTCTAAAGCGTCAATCGCTTCCGCCAGTGTGGCTGGTGTTTTTTCGTATTTCATTAGCTTCTCGGGACTCATCTCGTAAATATTACAGTCCAGCGGTTCACCCGGGTCAATCTTATTCCGGATACCGTCAATCGCAGCCATTAGCATTGCCGTCCAGGCCAGATAACTATTAGCAGTTGGGTCCGGACAACGGAATTCAAGACGCTTTGTCTTGGGCTTATCTGAATACATTGGAATCCGAACGGCTGCAGAGCGATTGCGGGCGCTCATCGCCAGATTGACAGGCGCCTCAAAACCCGGCACAAGACGATGGTAGGAATTTGTCGTCGGAGCAGCAAAAGCAAGTATCGCCGGTGCATGCCTGAGTATGCCGCCAATTGAATATAGGCCGATATCACTCAGTCCGGCATATCCATCACCGGCAAATAATGGCTGTCCGTCTTTCCATAGTGAAAAATGGGTATGCATTCCGCTGCCGTTATCATCGAAGACCGGCTTTGGCATAAAAGTAACTGTCTTACCGTTGCGCCTTGCCACGTTCTTGATGATGTACTTATACCACATAAAATGGTCGGTCATCTTCAGCAGGTCATCAAAACACATATCAATCTCGGCCTGCCCGGCCGTGGCGACTTCATGATGGTGAGCTTCGACCACAATCCCGACCTTCTGCATTTCGTAAACCATCTCCCCGCGCAAATCATGGTATGTATCGGTCGGGCTTACCGGGAAATAACCACCTTTGAAACTCGGCTTATATCCAAGATTGGGTTCTTCAAAACGTGCCGTGTTCCAGGCGCCTTCTACAGAATCTATCCGGTACATTCCAGTGTGCTGATTCTGTTCGTAGCGCACCTCGTCAAAGATAAAGAACTCCGGCTCAGGTCCAATATAGCAGATATCAGCGATGCCGGTTTCCTTCAGATATGCAACACCTTTGCGGGCAACCGGGCGAGGGTCGCGGCTGTAACCTTTCTTTGTAATCGGGTCAACAATGTTGGCCAGCACGCTAACAGTCGGCTCAGCAAAAAACGGGTCCATAACCACAGTTTCAGGGTCGGGCACAGCCAGCATATCCGACAGGTGAATGTCCTGCCAGCCGCGAATCGAAGAACCGTCAAAACCGAGTCCCTCTTCGAAAGTTTCATCATCCCAGGTATCAACAGGGTAAGAACAGTGCTGCCAGGTGCCAAGCAAATCCACGAATTTCAAATCAACCATTTTGGCATTGTTCTTCTTCGCAAATTCAAAAAACTTCTTTGGTGTTGACATTTTGCATCCTTTCAAAAATAAATTGTCTCCGGCAATATTCACAAAATTAATCAAACGTTTTACAATTATCCCAAAAGTTATTCGTTACTTATTGAAGGCCCGAACTGCAAAATCGTATTTTCAGGTAAAAAAGTGTTTACCGGCAGCTCCAGCCGCTCGAATTATTATAACATCACAAGTCGAGGGCTGGTATTAGAAAATCGGATTCTCTGTAACAGGGCGGTTATGGGCGGATACACAGAACGAATTTTTTAAAGATTCGGCCTTTGACCGCATTTGAAGACGGCCTTGGGCAGACAGAAAACCACATTTTTGCGTTGAGAAACAGAGTTCCTGAGCTTACTGAGGGCTAAGCAAAAATCACAAGCCGGCACATTCATAGCTGACCGGTGTATATAAGCCAAAAATATTCTTGGTTTTCAGCCGCTTTTAGTGTATAATGTAAACTTGAATATGTATTACCTCATACTGGTAAAAATGAGCGATTTATCTCTAACAAGGAGATAGAGAATGAAAAACCATATTATCTACACCTTGATATGTTTGACGGCTTTGGCCGGCCTGTCTTTGGCTGCTCCAAAACCGGCCGTCGTCCAGGAACCCGATGACTGGACTCTCGAAGCCGAATTTCAGCATCTGCAGCAGATTTCTGTTAAATTAGGCGATAACAACAAGCCAAGGCGATATTGGTACCTGATTTTAACAATCGCAAACAACACCGGCTGGGACGTTGGTTTTTATCCGGACTCCTGTTTGATGACAGACACCTTTCAAATAACACCTGCAGGCCAAAATGTACCTTCTGCCGTCTTCCAGCGAATAAAACAACGCCACAAAACGCAATATCCATTCCTTGAATCCATCGAGCAAACCGACGATAAAGTCCTCCAGGGAGAAGACAACTCCAAGGATGTCGCCATTATTTTCCCGGACTTCGACCCCGAAGCTAAGGGCGTTAAGATTTTTGTTGCGGGCCTAAGCAACGAAACAGTAATGGTTGAGCACCCGACGGCCAGGGATGAAGGTGGTCAGCCGGTCCAAATATTTCTGAGAAAAACGCTACAGCTCAATTACAGCATCGGAGGCGACCCCGCCTTCCGCTCCAACATCCGACTTACATACGAAGGACAGGAATGGATAATGAGATAAACCAGGTATCGAGCAATGCTTAGAAAGTGGATTGTCCAACCGAAAGCATCTCTATTGGAAAATCGAAAACGGATTCCTTAATTTTGACTTTTGCACTTTGAATTTTAACTTTTCCAGGCATTGCCAGGGTAAATATGAGTACCGACAAAAAGATTGGTGTTGTTTTCGATTTGGACGGCGTGCTCGTTGATACAAGCAAATTTCACAAACCGGCCTGGAAAAAGCTGGCTGAAAAAGAAGCTTTGGAAATTTCCGACGATTTCTTTTACAGCACCTTTGGAATGCAGAACTACCAGATAATCGCAAAACTTATAGGCCGACAACCGACAAGTGAAGAAATTCAACGAATTTCCGAATTCAAGGAGTGCTGCTTTCGTGAACTTGCTGCAGACAACATTGAGCTTATGGACGGGGTACAATCCTTGCTCGAAGAATTAAAAAGCAAAGGATTCCTGTTGGCAATCGGAACTTCAACACCGCTGGAAAACCTGACTTTCATTTTAGAGCAAACCGGTATTGACAATTATTTCAATGCTTATGTTACAGCAGAAGATGTAAAAATGGGAAAACCGGCGCCTGATACATTCAAAAAAGCCGCTGAGAAACTTTCGCTGCCAGCCGGCCGGTGTGTCGTTATCGAGGATGCAATTCAGGGAATAGAAGCCGCAAAAACAGCCGGTATGCCGGTCGTCGCTGTTAGCAATACAAGAAAACAAAAAGATTTGAAAAGAGCGGATTTGACCGTAGACTCTCTGGCCGGGCTAAAAGCTGATGATTTTATCAGATTATTGGATAATTCTGGTTAATTCTCCAGCCCGGTAAACAAAGAGACACCGATAACCGATAAAGAAAAAGCTTATGTGCAAAAAATCATATTGTTTTGGTATTGTAATTGACAATTTCCTCAAACGTCTTATAATATAATTAATTTGGGTTTGGCTATACAAATCTTAATGAAAAGCTTGGCAGCTAACAAAGGTTAAGTAAGGAATATGGCAGACATACAACCTGATGAAACAGCTATAAATGAGAACCAAAAGGCCGAACTGGATAAGTTCTTTATGGCTGCTGTGAAAACCAAGGCCAGCGACATCCATCTGAAGGTCGGTCAGCCGCCTAAATTGCGCCTTTTTGGCGAACTGAAGAACACTACAGCAGAGGTAATGTCCGAAGAGAGAATTCAACAGCTTGTTTTCGAGGTGCTGACTCCTTCACAGAAAGAAGCTTTCCTCAGAGAAGGTACATTGGATTTCGCCTATGAAATCGAGAGAGAACATCGATTCCGCGTGAATATATTTCGTCAGAGAGGCCTAATCAGCCTTGCAGCTAGGAGAGTTGATTCCGTTATACCACCTTTTGAAGAATTACACCTGCCGGCCGCTCTGGAAAAAATAGCTGAGAAGAATCAGGGCTTGGTGCTGGTCGTAGGCCCAACCGGGTGCGGCAAAACTACCACCATCGCATCGATGATTGACCATATAAACAGTGTCCGTTTGTGCCACATCATTACAATAGAAGAACCTATCGAATACGTCTTCAAAGACAAAAAAGCGATTGTCTCCCAGAGGGAAATTGGTATCGATGTAGAAAATTATGAACAAGCGCTGAGATTTTTAATGAGGGAAGACCCCGATGTGGCTTTCGTCGGAGAAATGCGAGATGCGGAAACTGTAACAGCGGGGATGAGGGCGGCGGAAACGGGGCATCTTGTTTTTGGTACGCTGCATTCTGCAAATGCCTCTCAGTCTATTCAGCGTATTCTGGATTTGTTTCCTCAAACCGAAAGAGACCTTGTCAGACGAACTCTGAGTTTGACTCTGACGGCTGTTATAAGTCAAATACTGCTGCCTTGCATCAAGGAAGATATTGACAGGATACCTGCTGTAGAGATTCTTATTGCTAATCCAACCGTAAGGAAGTTGATTGCTGAAGAGCGGGAAGCTGACCTGCCAACCGTTATAAGAAGCTCTTATAAGGATGGGATGCAGGACTTTACTTATCATTTTGGCGAACTGATAAAAGATGGCAGCATTGACCCGAAGGACGCATACCGTTACGCTCCTAATAAAGACGAATTGGAAATGGCTATTAAAGGAATAAGGAGCAGCACAAGCGGTATATTATGAAAATTCATCAAATTTGGTGATGGAGTATCTGATGCCTCAAGTAATACTAATGTCTGTTGAATACGGCGGCTATATATCTATAGTCAAGTTTCTCATATTCCTGATTTTATTCTTCCTGTGGCTGCCGGCGCTAAACTGGGTTTACAAGGATGCCGGCGAGGTGGGAACAAAAGATGTTTACTGGACAGCAATCGTCTTTGCTGCAGGAGCGCTCGGAACCCTAATATGGATGCTCGTTCCTTTTTTTATTATCGGATTGCTCGTTTATGTCGGTTCTGTAGGAGCTGCGGTTATCAGTTATATATCGCATCGCAACGCTATTGTTTTGGATTTCGAACGTGTACTTACCCCGGAACATATCATGACTCTGTTCAGCAGTAAAGATGAGGGGCTAGAGGAGCAAAGTTTCGGTTTTATAACCGCAAACAATAATGAAGTTCCTAAGCCGGAACCTAAGACTCCTGAGTTTTACGGTCATAAGGCTACTTACCACATCCTCTCCGATGCTATGAACAGAAGAGCAAGCGATATCGTTCTCATACCAGGGACCCAGAATTATGAGATAACATATTACATTGACGGCGTTGCCATAAAGCAGTCCCCGCTGGACAAAAGCAAAATGGACTACTTCTTACGGTTTATAAAAAATCTCAGCGACATTGACCCGGAAGAAAAAAGAAAACCACAAAAAGGTAAGTTTATAACCTCCAAAGACAAAGAGCATATCAAATGGGAAGTACAAACTGCTGGTTCGACCGCAGGAGAACAGGTCAGAATTAAATGCCTGGCTAAAAGCGAAATCAATAAGCTCTCTGATATCGGCCTGCTTTCAAAGGACTATGAAACGCTAAGCAAAATTAGAGACGCCGAGCAGGCTTTATTCCTTGTCTCAGGACCTAAAAAATCCGGCGTTACCACAACCTTTTATGCCCTTATCAGAAATCACGACCCTTTCCTCAGTAGCGTCAACACGCTCGAAAAGAAACCTTCCGCTGAGCTTGCTAACATAACTCAGAACGTCTTTAACCTAAGTGACACCGGCGTCGATACATACGCAAAAAAACTGCAGGAAATAGTAAGGTTAGGTGCAGATGTAGTCGGCGTTGCCGATTGTGCGGATACAAAAACAGCAAAGGCGGCCTGCGAAGCAGCTCAGAACGGCAAAATCATCTATGTACCATTGGAAGCTGATAGCGTCACAGAGGCCTTCCATAAATGGGTCAAATTAGTCGAAGACAAAGAACTCGCCATCAACAGCCTGCTGGGTATAAGTAATCAGCGACTCATAAGAAAACTTTGCGAAGAATGCAAACAAGGATACCAGCCCAACAAAGAATTGCTGCGAAAGTTTAGCCTGCCTCCTGATAAAGCAAAAGTTCTCTACAGAGCGGGTAAAGTCCAGTATGATAAACGTGGAAAATCGAGAACCTGTCAGGCCTGCCAGGGAACGGGTTTCCTCGGAAGAAAGGGCGTTTTCGAAATCCTGTTGTTGGATGATGAACAATTAAGAAGGGAGCTAATTAAAACAAAATCATTGTCGCAAATCTCATCCTTACTCAGGCGGACCCAGATGCGTCTCTTGCAGGAACTAATGCTGCAAAAAGTTATTGAAGGCGTTACTTCAATAAACGAGATGGTTCGCATACTTTCAAAATCCGAGAAGAGAAGAATAAAAAAATAGAAATAAACAGTATCTTGGCCGACAAAAATTCGGCACTATGCTTTTGTGTTTGTAAATCGGAGACATTGTAATGGCCAGTTTGATTGTATTGCTCTTTATCGTTGCTTGTGCAGTATATCTGTATCTTAAATCGACTTTAGCCAAGGCGTTTGCTACTGTTATAATCACTATTTGCGCAAGTGTGGTCGCATTTGCATACTTTGAATACCTGGCAAATATCATCATCAGTAGCGGCGAAAAAGGTCAGCTTGCCCGCCTCGTTCCCTGGGCGCACGCTATCTCTTTTGTATTGTTATTTATTCTCCCCTTTGCCGTTATGCAATCCTTACTCAACCGGCTGTCTAAAGAGAAGGTGAATTTAGGATTCCTCCCGGAACGCATAGGCCGTATCGTTTGCGGCATCTTTTGGGGTATGCTTTTATCCGGTCTTTTGATTACGGTACTTATGTTCGCACCTATTCCGAGTTCTTATCCTTACGAACGTTTACCGAAAAGTAATCCCGACCCCGAAAATCCGAACAAAACATTGCTTAATGCAGACGGTTTTGCAACTGGATGGTTCGGCCTCTTAAGCCGCGGCAGTTTCAGCGGAGAAAGAAGTTTCACCGCTTTACACCCCGCCTTTCTGAACCAGGCCTACCTGAATCGTTACAAAATCTCTCAACACGTTTCCGCTGCCATACCCGGCTCGAGAAAACCAATACAAGTGCCGAAACCCGCTGTTTGGCCCGCCCCAAAAGGTCTAAAACTGACAACCGGCCAAGCCGTCCCTCCAAAAAGCCAGGCGACACTTAATATCGTTAGAGTGGGTATGGATAGAGCTATTGTAAGAGAAAGCGGAACATTTTCTCTTTCCCAGTTAAGGATAATTTGCACAAATCGAACCGACATCGACAAACCTCTTGCGGGCCGGGCCGTTACCGTTTATCCCGCAGGATATATGATGACCGAGCAGGAGTTGGAAAGAACTGAGTTAGGCAGTATAATCGACTTGGCATTAGAGGATTTTGAAGGTTCCGTAAAATGGATTGATTTTGCTTTTTATGTCCCGGATAATACTGTCCCCATCCTCCTCGAATTCAAACAAACAAGTATTTTTGAGCTTACCCCGCCTGTCACAGATGAAGTGCCAATTATTGTTCCTTTCGTTCTCAGTCAAGCCGAAGATGCCGAGCAGGACGAAGATAGTGAAACGGACGAATCTACTGAAACGGACGAATCTGCTGAACTGGACGAATCTGCTGAAACGGACGAAGAGACCGAATAGTGAACCACCCTCCTTTGATGCTAACTGCGGGCTTTATCTTTTCTGGTAACTCCTCCGTATATTTATCCGATATAGAGTTAGCTTACCAACTGTCTTTGCTTGAAATTTATCTGTGTCGTTCTGAGTCGTCTTAAGAGCAAAGAGCCAATTCTTCCAAATTCAGTTCCATCAGATGCTCCAGGTAAGCCTGCAAATCCTTCTCGGAAAAAACGGCGAGAAATTCCGGCTGGGCGCTTTTGTTGATTTCACAAATGCAGTCTATTAACTCCCTTTTGCTCATATTCATATATCCTTCTAAATACTTCTGCTTTTTAACTACCATTGCCCAATATCGACACGAGCTTGTTTTTTTCTTTAGCATATCACTAACCGGACACTCAACGACCTATAATCAAAACCACCACATATAAGATTGTTTAACCCTGATACCACAACATATTGCATACATAATCCAGCCGCCGAAACCCTCTGTAATAATGTCCAATAAAATCATTCGCACTTTCATTGAATCGACTCACAAAAAAATTTGCATTTATTTATATTTTTTCTTGGCAGGCATTAACGGTTCTCTTAGTTCATACCTTAAATGATAAAATGATAAAGCAATAGGTAGAGGAGAAATTGTTTTGCGCACATAGGAAAAATTCCAGTCGATTGTAGGTTGCAAAAATAACAGTCTCACTTATCGCCTCTTCGGCATGCATCTCCTTGACAGCGGAGCGGCGCTGTTGCTAAGTAAAAGAAATGACTTCTCGCTCTTCAATAGGGCAATTATGGTAACTGATACTGTTTAAAATAAGCTTCATAAAACTTCAGCCATTTTAAGGCGCAGAGACTAATAGTACCAATTCCTCCTTTGGCTGGGTCTGAACATAGCTATTATTTGCCCCAGAGCCAGCTTTCAGCAAATATGGCCAAGTCAGCAGCATCAACGCCACCAATCCCATCCAGATTTGCGGGGCCGCATGACTCAGTAGTACAATCAATGCCCCAGTATGTCGCAAAAATGGCAAAGTCAACGAAGTCAACTCCATCGCTGCCATTAAAATCAGTCTGAAGTGTCAGCGATATTTCAGCGGTTTCCATGACTTCCGGTGGGCATTTGTCATTATTATTCCAGAGATCATAGACGTCATTGCCGTCGTTATTTGTAACGTTTTCGTCACGCAGGAACTCAACGAACTCCTTGCTTGTGCTCTGGTAGTACAGGATAACTTCGGTCGAGGTGGCAGCGAGAGGAATACTGTAGTAAGTATCGTCCCAGTATTGTCCATCGGGATAGCTGTAGTCTATAGGTGCCCCGCCGAAATCCGCATATGCAGCATTAGTGAAGCCACGTGGCGGTATTCTGTTGTCTTTATAAACTGTATTGTTGAGTACAAAGTGGAGGGATGGACCCGATGACACACCAAGAATTGCTGCCAAATTTGGGTCTATTCCAGGCTCTATATCATAAATCTTGGCCTGCGAGTCATGCGATAGAACTCCAGTGTTAGGATCGTACGCACCGGATTCGGAAATCAATGAATTTGTGTCATCATAGAATTTAACATTAATCCAGATTCGCCTTCCTTCTGGATAGCCGGTTGGGAGTTTGTGGCCGCACTTAGTTTTCCAGGGACCAATTTCGGAAACGGCATGGCTACTATCGACCCCACTGGCGCCCGTCGCGGGCCCTTTCTCAATGCCGATACTGGCCATCCGGTTCTCGTATCACCATTCCACCGTGAGGCCGCACTTTGTGGGACATGCCACAATGTTAGCAATCCAGCATTCGAAAAGGATGGCAACGGCAACTATATGCCCAACGCCTTCGACGCACCAGCCACGGACTTCTCGGCGCATATACACCTTCGAAGGTGTTGTACTGGCTGTAAAACC
>JBHPEQ010000013.1:0-39730 GCA_042576845.1 Planctomycetota bacterium | reverse complement strand
AAGAAACTCAAAATTTTTGCTTTATGATACATTTTCAATTTCCTTTCTTTATCTGGCATTTCCCATTTAACATTCTTAAAAATTTTTACGCCTTTCAATTCCACTGTGAAATATAATTTTCTCCGAATAGTAACATCTTTCTCTAAGACTTCGTGTCAACAAGCTAAAATTCGTGCGAAATAATAACTATACCTCTACCCATTGTCAAGATAAAAACTTGGGGTTTTTAAGGTGGATTTGTCACTGTGCGTTAGAGCAGTTGGAACGGAGGGCGACCGGAGTGCCAACAGCTACGCTGTACACCTCGGCTGGGGTGCGGTAGCCCAACGCCTGGTGCAATCGCTTGTTATTATAAAACTCAAAATATCGACCCAGGTTGTATGTCGCCTCGGTCACCGTTTGATAGTCCCGCAGATAAACCTCTTCAACTTTTACAGTTCGCCATAACCGTTCCACAAAAATGTCATCAAATACCCGGCCTTTGCTGTCCATACTGATTTAAACACCTGCATTCAGCAATACTTTTGTAAAACCTATCGAGGTAAACTGGCTGCCCTGATCCGTATTAAAAATATCAGGCTTGCCCAAACTCAACGCCTCTTTCAAAGCTGAAACACAAAACTCTGATTCCAGTGCTACCGACACTTCCCAACTGAGAACGTAACGGCTGAACCAATCCATTACCGCTACAAGGTAAAACCAGCCGCGATACATCCTGATATATGTTATATTTTCCGACCAGACCTGTTCAGGCCTGGATTTCGCTCATTTTTTATAGTCGCAAGACCATTAAAATTTCGGCAATTGTGGCTGAAAGAAGATTTTGATATTATCGTTGAATTAGAAGTCTTGGTTGCGTAGCTAAGCGTTTAATATTAGAGATGTCAGATTAGAAAGAAGGGATAATTATATCATGAAAGATAAGGAAAATCCAGACAACGATGGCAAGACGATTTCGAGGCGAAAGTTTTTGGGTGGTATGGCGGCAACAACGGCTGCGTTTACAATCGTACCGCGGCATGTACTTGGGGGCAGCGGCTATACCGCACCGAGTGAAAAGCTTAATGTCGCATGTGTCGGTATAGGCGGTATGGGGTCTGTTAATCTTAACAAGATAGCAGGTATTATCAGGGATGAGAATGGTAATATCATAGCTCGGGAAGGTGAAAACATTGTGGCGCTTTGTGATGTGGATGAGGATTACGCATCGAAGACCTTTGAACGATTCGACAAAGCTAAAAAATACCGTGACTTCAGACGAATGCTTGAAAAACAAAAAGACATTGATGCTGTAGTGGTAGCTACACCAGACCATACACATGCGGTAATTGCTATGATGGCGATGAGTATGGGAAAGCATGTATACTGTCAAAAGCCGTTAACGCGGACGGTTTATGAGGCCCGTATGCTTACCGAAGCAGCCAGAAAGTATAATGTTATGACACAAATGGGCAACCAAGGCCATTCAGGTGAGGGAGTTCGGTTGATATGTGAATGGATATGGGATGGTGCGATTGGCCCGGTTCGTGAAGTTCATGCCTGGACCAACAGGCCCGTATGGCCTCAGGGCATTCGAAGGCCTAAAGATATCCACCCTGTACCATCCACACTGGATTGGGACCTCTGGCTTGGACCGGCACCGAATAGACCTTATCATCCAGCTTACCTTCCGTTCCGTTGGCGTGGGTGGTGGGATTTCGGATCCGGAGCGCTGGGAGATATGGCTTGCCATATTCTTGACCCGGTCTTCACGGCCCTGAAATTAGGTTATCCAACGAGTATAGAAGCAAGCTGTTCTACAGCGGATGAGGACTGGGATAAAGATAACTTCGATGCTTTTCCCGTAGCTTCTATTGTCCATTATAATTTTCCTGCCCGCGAAGATATGCCGGCTGTTAAATTGCATTGGTATGACGGCGGTTTAAAACCTCAGCGTCCTGAAGAGCTGGAAGCCGGCAGAAAGCTGGGTGGAAGTGGGGTAATTTTTGTCGGTGACAAAGGAAAAATGATTTCCGGTGAGTATGGCGACCGTCCCCGTATCATACCAGAGAGTAAAATGAGAGAATACAAAAGACCGGCCAAAACAATTGAGCGGATACCCGGCGGAAGTGACGGACATGAAGGTGATTGGATCAGGGCCTGTAAGACTGGCAAACCAGCATGCTCTAATTTCAATTACTCGGGTCCTGTGAGCGAAGCAGTTGTGTTAGGCAATCTCGCTATGCGCCTGCCATATCAGAAGTTAGATTGGGACGGTGAGAAAATGGAAATCACTAATTTACCTGAAGCTAATAAATATATCAATGAGCCATATCGTGATGGATGGAATTTATAAGGCCTCATCATAAAATATAAGCTCTATTTATTGGAGGACAGGAAATGAATCGGGAAAAAAAGGTTCTCGTAAGACATTTAACTCGCTGATAATCAGTTAGATTTTATACAAAAGAAGATTCGGAAACCTAAAAACTTTTGACAATACCAGTTTATACTGAAGGAGAATAAAATGAAAAAGTGTGTGTTGCTTTTAATAGGAATAGGGCTTATGTGTATTAGTTCAGCAGCTAATGCAGGACCATTGCTCGAACCGGGGAACTGGACCTGGACTATAGGCTCTCCTTGTCCGGCGATATTTTCAGGCAGTGGTGACGACTGGGACGAGGAGGTAATTGAGAGCTCAGACTGCTTCTATGATGATGGCACATACTACTGGTATTACCACGGCCAGAGTTCTAGCCACAGCTACCGGGTTGGTGTTGCCACCGCCTCAAGCCCGACTGGCCAATGGACAAAATATAGTGGGAATCCGATATTACCGTATACTGGTTATTCAGCTACTGCGATGGTTGTTAAAGATGGAACTACATATTATATGTGGTATCAAGACGCCGGCACCTCTCTGGCCACTGCCTCACATCCTCTTGGACCCTGGACAAAAGTAGGTGTGGTTTTAAAAGACAAGAGAATGGGTTATGTAGGTGGCGTTGTCAAAGTTGACGGCACCTGGTATATGTACGGCACATATCCTAACGAGCTCAGAGGTGACTATGGTCGCTGTTACGTAGCAACAGCTAATGACCCAGAGGGGCCCTGGACGGTTCACAATGATCCTGTGTTGAGTCCGTCAGCCTCATGGGAAGAAGGTGGGTATTCCGAGTTTGAGGTATTGTATTACGATAGCACGTTTCATGCATTCTACGGTGCAACAATATACGATAACAATCGTTACGAACCCGTTGGGTATGCCTGGAGTTCTGATGGGTATAACTTCACCAAGTATTCGGAGAACCCGATCATTGATTATGGATTCGAGACAGATTGGAACAATGAGACCTGCGGTGCCATGGCTGAGGTTCACTGTATAATCGAGTATCCTTACATCTACGTGTACCATACCTTGCGGTACGAAGGGCATGATTTTGCCCCGGAAGATTTAGGCTTTCAGATTATAGAGATTGATTCAGGAGGCACGACTCCCGCACCAACACCAGGACCTACCCAAATGCCTGCTATGTCTACCGCTGAAACCGCTAATCCTTATATTGGACACTGGGCGTTGACAATTCCTGGTGGAGGCGCTGGTTGGCTGGGTGTTACACAGGAAAATGGGTATTTGGACGCAAACATCCTATGGGGTGGGGGAAGTGTGGTCCCTATGGCTAGTGTCTATATGGACGAGGATACACTGAACGTCACGCGTATTCATAAGGTTGAACGCAAAGACGCCAAGGGCAAGGTGAACCGGACGCAGGCGTTCACGGAAACGATTGTTGCGAAGGTTTCAGGGGACACCCTGCATTTGACACAAATCCGGCCTCGCTCAAACGGAAAGGGTGTTTACCGGAGTGAATTCACCGGCAAGCGGATTCCTCCGCTGCCTCCGAAACCAGACCTATCCAAAGTCAAATATGGCAAACCGGTCATACTGTTCAATGGAACCAATCTGGACGGGTGGGAGCTGACCAATCCAAGACAGAATAATGGTTGGTCAGCAGAAGATGGGGTTTCTTGTCAATAGGCCAATTCAACAAAAGGGAAAGGAGCATGTTTCCTATGGCAACCTTCGCACTGTAGCCGAGTTCGAGGATTTCAACCTGAAATTAGAAGTGAATGTCCCCGAGAATGGCAACAGCGGGGTTTATCTGCGAGGTATTTACGAGGTTCAGGTCGGCGATAGTTACGGCAAAGAACTCAATTCACATAACATGGGGGCGATTTACAGCCGAATTACTCCTCGTGTGAATGCTGAAAAGCCAGCGGAGCGGTGGCAGACCATGGATATAACGCTCTTGAACCGTCACGTGACAGTGAAACTGAACGACAAGATAATTATTGACAATGAGCCGCTTCTCGGATGCACTGGCGGCGCGATGTGGTCAGATGAATTCAGACCTGGTCCCATCTATCTGCAAGGTGACCACACAGCCATCAGTTATCGAAATATCGTTCTCACACCAATCATCAAAAGTCAGGTTAATCAGTAGGCCATCATCTTTGAGGACCGCTTTGAAGGCGACCTATGCGATGGCTGTACATAGCTTCGGGAAAACCCTCAAGCATGGCTCATCAGGCAGGATGCCCTGGTGATTTGTGTTGAGCCAGGGGTGGCACATACTGTCAAGAATGCTTCAGTTCGTCAAGCCCCGGATATAAACCGTAACCGGTTTTGTCAGAGAGCCTTTTTTCTCCATTGCACGGATGGCATCACGAGCTTTTTGTATGGTTCCGAACGGCAGCCAAGCCGAGAAGTAAGAGTGTGGATGGTTCGGGGCTATATCTTTTCCTTTTCAATAAATATGCCTTTATCCACTTTTGAGAAAAATTCCTGAAATCACCATTTGTTAAAAATGCAAGGAAAAACACAATAAGTTGTTGTCTGTTTAGCCGCTAAACCGTAAAATACGGACTATGGCAAAGGATAAGAAACAACCCGGTTGGATTCGTTGGTCAGATGAAGAGCTCAATCTGCTCAGGCGGCTTTTCCCCAAGGGAAAGGCAAGGCAGATAGCTGAGCAAATAGGACGGCCTCTGACAGCAGTAAGGCAAAAAGCATACAGTATGGGGATGAAAACAGAGGAGTATCGTCTATGGACAGAGAAGGATGTCAAACTTCTCAAGAAGCTTTATCTAAAGGAGAACGTAAAGAGCTTAGCTGAGAAGCTCGGGCGGAGTCCGGATACGGTGAGAGCCAAAGCACATAAGTTTGGCCTGAGAAGAGGGAAATTCTACCCCCGATGGACAAAAAAAGAGGACGAGCTGTTCATGAAGCTATATCCCGATAATACTGCAAGAGAGACAGCAGACAAACTCGGGCGAACTGTCTCGGCAGTAACACAAAGAGCAATAAAGTTTGGCCTTAGAAAAGTGAAGCGTTACCCCGTTTGGTTGAAAAAAGAGTTCAACTTTCTAAAGAGACAATATCCGTATAAAACTGCAGAGGAACTTGCCGCTCAACTTAGCAGGTCAGTGCATGCGGTAAGACAGAAAATAATCAGACTCGGCCTTAAGAAAAGAAAGTAAGAAGACCAGTGTATTTTTCCTTAAGGCGCAATAATTAAAAATATTGGTATAATGAGGATTATGAAACACCTCAATTTTTTAGGAGAGGATTTTTCTGAGTGTGGCTATAAGTGCTTTTGGTTCGAGGTAATTTTTCGGTAATCGCAGGTATGCGGTTGAAGAATTGGTAAGTATAACTTCGGCTTTTGGCGGGGCTTTGGCGAAAAGCGATTTAGCTATTTTTTTAGCCTCTTCTTTGAAGTTAAAGATAATGTCCCGCCCTGCTGTTACGATGGTTTTAATATTAAATCTGTCCGCCTTGATTCTAAGCTCCGCTAATTCAAGCAGCAATTTCACATCGTCAGGCAAAGGACCATATACATCGGCGAGCTCGGTTTCAACTTGTCTTATATCGTCGGGGATTTTTGCTGTTGCAATTTTTCTGTAGGCCTCCATTCTGTTCTTGTCGGAGGAGATATAATTGCGGGGGATATAAACAGCAAAACCCAAATCAATTACAGCAGCGGGTATGGTTTCTATCGGCTCGTTCTTGAGCTTTCTAACGGCTTTTGCCATCAGTTCGCAGTACATCTGGAATCCTACCGCCTGGATGTGGCCTGACTGCTCCGGGCCTAAAATATTTCCAGCACCTCGAATTTCGAGGTCTCTTAGCGCTATGCGAAAGCCGGCCCCGAGATGGGAGTATTCTTCGATAGCTTTTAATCGTTTTGCCGCCAGCGGTGTAACGGGTCTTGATTTCGGCAGTAAGATAAATGCATAAGCACGGTGTTTATATCTGCCTACCCGGCCGCGAAGCTGGTGCAGTTCCGCCAGGCCGAAACGGTCCGCATCGTTTATGAAAATCGTATTGGCGTTTGGAATATCCAGACCAGATTCGATGATAGTGGTGCAGACGAGAACGTCAATCTCGCCTAAGACAAAAGCCGTCATTGTCTCTTCAAGTTTACTTTTTGACATTTGGCCGTGTGCGATGCCGACTTTTGTGTCGGGAGCGAGTTTTTGAATTTCCCAGGCCTTTTTATCAATGGTTTTTACCCTATTGTGGAGAAAAAAGACCTGCCCCTGCCGATTTAGTTCTCTGATTATACCCTTTTTGATAAGCTTGTTACTGTAGGCGGTTACATTCGTTACTATGCTTCTTCTGTCCAACGGCGGTATTTGAAGCGAGCTTATATCACGCAGTCCCAGGAGCGCCATATGCAGTGTTCGCGGGATGGGAGTAGCGGTCATAGTAAGCACGTCGATATTGAATCTGAGCTTTTTGAGTTTCTCTTTGTGTTTGACGCCGAACCGCTGTTCCTCATCGATTATAAGAAGGCCTAAGTCTTTGAAGCCGACATCGTGGCTGAAAAGCCGATGGGTTCCGATGAGTATATCGACTCGGCCAGTCCTGGTTCGCTCGAGAATATCTCTTGCCTGTTGTTTTGTTTTGAATCGGTTCAGCACCTCTATGCAGATTGGGAAATCGGCGAACCGGTCGGTAAATGTCCTGCCGTGCTGGGCACAAAGAACAGTCGTGGGAACAAGGAGAGCGACCTGTTTACCGGTTTCGACCGCCTTAAAGGAGGCCCGCATTGCAAGTTCTGTTTTGCCATAGCCAACGTCGCCGCAGAGGAGTCTGTCCATCGCGACCGGCCGCAGCATATCGTCTTTGATTTGCTCTGCGGAGATTGACTGGTCTTTGGTTTTCTGATATGGAAAAGATTCTTCGAATTCGTTTTGCCAGTTCGAATCAGTGTTAAATGCAATTCCGGCAGTCGCCTGTCTTTTTGCCTGGATTTCGAGCATTTCACCGGCGAGGTCCCGAACGGAGCGGGTGACTTTTTCTTTTTGCTTCTGCCATCTTTTTGACCCGATTTTACTTAGCTTTGGTCGTTTGGGACTGGTGCCGATGTATTTTTGAACTAGATTGATATTGCTGACGGAAACCTGCATTTTAACGCCATCGGCATACTCAATCGTAAGATATTCATTGATGCCGTTCTTTTCTTTTATAGTCTTTACGCCCAGGAACTTACCGATGCCATAAGAGAGGTGAACCACATAGTCGCCCGCCTGTAAGTCCAGAAGGGTGTCCACGGGAGCGCTTGGACGCATTGTACGCTGCCTTCTTCTAAGAGTGTATTGTCCGAACAGCTCGTGATGACTTATTACGATTGTATCGAGTGACTTTACTGCAAAGCCCTGATGAATGTATCCGAGTTTGAGTTTGAAGTTTGACGGTATGGTTTTATTGGTTTCTTTGATGATTTCCTCCAACCTTTTTATTTCAGCAGGACTTTCACAATACAGGAATACTTTTTTGCCGTTTTTTGCTTGTGAAGTCAGTTCTTCGAGCGCTTGTTTGTGCCCGGCCCAAAGAGAAGTTGTTTTGCGTTGGAACTGCTGTATGCTTTTGATGTTTAGCTTGAGGAAATCTTCCGGTCGTGAGGTTGCAAACCTGCAAACGTGCAATTGTGTGAATTTCTGTAAGGCGTTATGAATATCGTGCCAGTTATAAAAGCGGTCAGATTCCTCGAGCCGGTCGAGAAATACGTCCGCAACTTCCTGAATATCGTTCGGCTCTTCGAGAATAATAATAGTATCTTCGGGCAAAATGCTGAGCAAAAGGGTCGTCTGGTTTTGAGTATAACCTGCGGCAGCCGATACTATATCGATACTTTCTATTTGTTCTGTTGAGCGCTGAGTGTCGAGATTTATGCTGCGGATGCTTTCGATTGTATCAGCGAAGAATTCAACTCTGACGGCCTCATCGGGGCGGTTACCATTTTCTGTCCGAAGGTCGGTTAAGGATTCTTTAGTAACAGTCAGCGGTGCGAAAATATCAATGATACCGCCCCGGCGGGCGAACTGGCCGGGCAGGTCTACTCTGTCGACTCTTTCAAATTCGTTTTCAATCAGCCATTCGAACGCTTTTTCCGGTGAAAGGTTCTTTCCGGTCTGTAGCTGCAGAGAACCCGCACGAAGGGCCTGTGGTTTCGGTATCGGATGACAAAACGCCTGAACGGGAGAACAGATAATAAATTGATTTTGCTCCGAGAACATTTTAAGAGCTATCTTTGCTCTGCGGCTTCTGATTTCATCGGTAGCATCGGCGAGTTCTTCGGCCCCTTCCCAAGCGGGGAAGGTCTCAACATTGCCGGCGCCAAAGGTGAGCAAATCATCAGCAGCGTTATCAGCGTCGTCAATATGCGGACAGATGTAAAGAATCGGCCGATGCAGCTTTTTCGAAATGCAGGCGGAGAGCAGGCGCGCAAAGGACCCCCACGTCCCCTCGACTTTAACCGACCCTTGAGCACCTTTGGCCGATTCAAGCCGGGAGATCATCTGTGCAACTATTTTGTCCTGCCAAAGATTCACAGCATTGGCCAAAGACTCAGCTTATTCTTATTCAATTTATATTTAAAGCTCTGAAATCAGGAACTTTGTATCGATTTTTTAGCTGCTTCTACCACGTTTTCAGCAGTTATGTCGAACTTTTCGAAGCAGGTTTTTGCCGGAGCAGATGCGCCAAAGGAAGACATCCCAATAAATATTCCATCGTCTCGGAGGTATTTGAACCAGCCCTGTTCGACACCGGCTTCGATACCGACTCTTGCCTTTACATTCGGCGGGAGGACCGAGTCTTTGTATTTTTGGTCTTGTTTTTCAAACAGCTCCCAGGAAGGCATACTTACGACGCTGGCTTTTATGTTCTCTTCGGCCAATTTTTTCTGAGCCTCGATGGCGATTGACACTTCGGAGCCGGTTGCTAACAACAGCACATCGGGGTTTTCGGAGCCTATAAGGACATAGGCGCCTTTGGTCAGATTTTCAGCAGAATTGTATTTGTCTTGGTCGAGAGTCGGCAAACCCTGCCGGGTAAGAAGCAATGCTGTTGGGGCATCATTATTTTCAAGGGCATATTTCCAGGCATATTTAGTTTCGTTAGCATCGGCTGGGCGAAAGACCAGCAGATTAGGTATTGTCCGCAAGGCGGCCAACTGCTCTACCGGCTGATGCGTAGGTCCGTCTTCTCCGAGGCCGATGCTGTCGTGAGTAAATACAAAGATGGTTGGGTATTTTGAAAGTGCCGCCACTCGAACCGCAGGGCGCATATAGTCACAGAAAACCAGGAAAGTTCCGCCGTATGCCCTGAGCAGGCCGCTTACGGATATGCCGTTCATTATTGCCGCCATAGCATGTTCTCTTATGCCGTAGCGGATGTATCGTCCTTGTCGGTTATCTTTTTGGAAGTCTTCTGCACCTTGGAATTGTGTATTGTTCGAAGGAGTCAAATCAGCCGAGCCGCCCAGTATGAAGGGGAGTTTCGTCATTACAGCGTCGAGGACTTTTCCCGAGGCCTTTCGTGTAGCGATAGAGGCACCTGGTTCGAACTCAGGTAAAATATCATCAAGGTTTAAGGGTAATTTGCCTGCTCCGGCGTCTTTGAGCTGTTTGGCGAGTTCGGGGTGTTTCCTGGCGTATTCGTTGAACATATTGTTCCAATCGGCTTCGGTTTTTGCGCCCTTTTCAAGCACTTTTTGTTTCATATGGTCGTAAACCTGAGGTGGGACGTAAAACGTTTTGTCGGGGTCCCAGCCGAATTGTTTCTTCATCAACTTAATCTCATCATCGCCAAGAGGAGAACCATGAGCTTTATGAGAATCCTGCAGATTGGGGCTGCCATATCCGATATGTGTGCGAAGTTTTATAATCGAAGGTCGTTGCTTTTCATTCTTTGCGTTTTCGAGGGCTTTTTCGATGGCAGCCATATCGTTTCCATCACCCGGAACCTCAAGGACATTCCAGCCATAAGCTTTATATCGCTGGGCGGTATCCTCTGTGAAAGTGATGTCAGTGCTGCCGTCGATAGTGATGTGGTTGTCGTCGTAAATTACAACGAGATTGTTCAGGCCGAGATGGCCGGCCAGAGAAGAGGCCTCCGAAGAGATGCCTTCCTCCAGGCACCCGTCGCCGGCAACGCAGTAGATTTTGTAATCGAAGAGCGGGAAAATTTCCCGGTTGAAGTATGCTGCGAGATACTTTTGTGCAATGGCCATGCCGACGGCGTTTGAGATTCCCTGGCCAAGCGGACCTGTAGTAACTTCAACGCCCAGATCTGGTTCGTATTCCGGATGGCCGGGTGTTTTACTGTTCAACTGACGAAAGTCTTTGATATCGTCAAGCTGCATCTCGTAACCAGCCAGATGAAGCAGGGCGTAAAGCAGCATACTGCCATGTCCGGCGGAGAGAACGAAGCGGTCGCGATTATGCCATTTTGGGTTGGCGGGGTTACATCTTAAGTGTTTCGTCCAGAGGGTATAAGCCGCTACCGCCATTCCCATAGGCATTCCGGGATGTCCCGAATTGGCCTTCTGTATGGCGTCTACGGCCAGGAATCTGATTGTCTGAATACATAGCTCGTCGAGTTCCAACAAACCAGCATTTTCGTTAGATACAGCCATAATTACCTTTCCAATAAAAAATAATAATAAAGTTTTGCAAATGAGCCCTAAAGATAAGGATAGAGGGCGTTTTCTGCAAGCATTTTTTGGCAGGATGCTCCAGAAACGGATTACTTATGTGACAAAAAGATTCACAAACCACAACCGAGAAGTCAGACAAACCAGGAGGCAATTCGCAGCAGGACTCGTTTTTTCAGCCCGAATGCATAAGAAGTCGCTCGCATCGTTTGCTTAATTGGCTCAGACATACCGTTGTAACAATATTTTTAACTTATTTTCTCACCTAACAAACCACTGATACGAACATTATCGCCGAAACGCTTAATATCTACATAATGCAAACCTAAACCTTTCATTAATCCTGCCATCGGCTCAGAAATATCAGCGCTGCCGGATTTGCCGAGTATCTTCGGTGCGATATAAACCCGGACTTCATCCGCAAGATTTTCTTCAAGAAACGATGCAATTACCCTTGGTCCGCCTTCGACAAGCAATTGAGCGATGCCCCGCTTACTTAATTCATTTATAACCGAGCCCAAATCACATCTGGCTTGCTGAGCCGGCACGGTCAACAGTTCTGCTCCTGCTTGAATGATGCTTCCAACGAGCTCCGGCTTTAAGCCGATTGCCTCATCACTCGTTACTATCAAAACGGGACCTTCTTCTGTAGTTGACAATAGCCGGCAATTTGCAGGTATCCTTAAACGGCTATCTAAAATAATTCTGACCGGCCTTTTACCTCTGCTCGGCCGGGGTGTTAAAAGCGGGTCATCGGCGAGCACCGTTTCAATACCAACCAGT
Source organism: Planctomycetota bacterium (assembly GCA_042576845.1). GTDB lineage: Bacteria > Planctomycetota > Phycisphaerae > Sedimentisphaerales > Anaerobacaceae > JBHPEQ01. Next base: position 27,962 of record JBHPEQ010000013.1, on the reverse strand, counting down.
ATTCCCTGAACCCGACGGCGCAGCTTATGGGCATCTTTCCTGCTCTGCTCATTCGAAATCCATCGTTCTCTGCCACCATCAGCATATGATAATTTGCCATCGATACTCTGTGCCCATTTCACAATCACCCAGCATTTACCGGTCGCAGCGTATTTAACAAAAGGTGCATTGAGCAGTTTAGCTTCGCTTTCACAAAGGCCGGCTTGTACTTCAATCCCTGCACTGCGTAATTGCTCAATGCCTCCACCGTAAGGTGTCCCCAAGCGGAGGCCTTTAGCGTGTTCTGAGGGGTCAATCATTGCAATTACCACTTTGCTAAGACCCGCCTCGATAATTGCATCTGTACAGGGAGCTGTTTTGCCCTGATGACAGCACGGCTCCAAAGTAACATACATTGTAGCTCCCGATGGATTACACCCCTGCTTTTTGCAATCTTCAATCGCATTTATCTCTGCATGCGGGCCACCGAATTTTTTATGGTAACCTTTGCCAATAATTTGGCCATCTTTTACAAGAATAGCTCCTACAGCCGGGTTGGGTTCGACTGAGCCTATGCCCTTTTTGGCAAGCTTTAGAGCGGAGAGCATAAATTTTTCGTTCTGGTTTTTCATTTGATACTCAATTTGTCAGGAGTTTTTCAGCGGCCTTTTGTGCCTTCCGGATTGCTTTTTTAGTAAGCTTCTGGTCTTTAGTCTTGGCAATAGTACCGTAATAAATATTTTTAACTACCTTTGCACCAATAGTCTTTGCGGCAAATTTCATGATAGTAAGAGGATTTCTCATAATTATTCTTGCGAGCCATCCCGGGCAGGCGCTTGAGGTAATAATGACGGCCTTCTTTTTTGGCTTTTGTTTATCTCTGCGCATTTTAGGCATAATGGAGCCCCAGGGCCAGTAACCGTAAGGGATGAGCCTTTCGATAAATCTTTTCATTATTGCGGTAACAGTTGAGAAATTAACTGGTGACGCTAACACAATCGCATCGGCGGCGTCGATTTTGGACAAGATTTGATCCATGTCATCATTGTGGACGCATTTTCCTCTCAAAGCAAAATTCTTTTCCTGAACGCATTTCCTGCAATTCGTACAGAACTCGATGTGTTTGTCCAGAAGATAAATCTTTTCTGTTTCTGCACCGATTTGACTTGCCGTGTCCAGCAGAACGGAGACAGCTGAGTCAGTGATGTGATTTTTTCTATAAGTTCCTATAATAGCTACGACTTTTTTGCTCATGTTAATTTCCAATCATGTCCATAAGCTGCTGCTCATTGATAACTTTAACACCCAGCTTCCGGGCTTTTCTGAGTTTGCTGCCGGGATTCTCGCCTGCTAAAACGAAATCGGTCTTTTTGCTGACGCTGCTTGAAACTGTGCCGCCTGCCTGACTAATTGCTTCTTTTATCTGCTGACGGGTGAAATTTTCGAGTGTTCCGGTAACAACAATGGTTTTGCCGGCAAGTTGAGCTGATTTTCTTTTCTTCGGCACCTGTGGCTTGAGACCTGCCTTTATTAACTCCCTTATGACCTGATGATTCCCCGGCTCACGAAAATAATCGTAAACGCTTTCAGCCATCCTGGGTCCTATCTGGTCTATCGCCTCAAGTGTTTGTCTATCCGCAGCCATAATCGCCTCAAGAGAGCCGAAGTGTTCAGCAAGAATCTGAGCTGACCGACCTCCGATATGTCGAATTCCCAAAGCGGCAATCAGCCGCCATAAGGGTTGACGTTTACTTTGCTCTATAGCTTTCAATACATTGTCAGCACTTTTACTGCCCATTCTCTCCAGTGCAGTCAGTTGAGTCTTCTGCAACTTGTAAAGGTCGTCAAAATTATTAACCAATCCCGTATCTACAAACTGTTCAATCAAGGCCTCGCCGAGTGTTTCAATATCCATCTGTCCCCGACCGGCGAAATACTTCAACCGTTCCTTTAACTGCGCAACGCAATCCAGATTTACACACCGGATATAAACACCATCAGTGTCCTTTTCGACGGCAGAGGCGCAATTCGGGCACTTAGTTGGTATCTTAAAGGGTTTGGTGTCGGCAGGTCGTAACTTTTTGTTGACTTCTACTACCTGAGGAATTATCTCGCCCGCTTTTTCAATCAGCACCGTATCGCCCTGCCGAACGTCGAGTCGATTGAGTTCATCAAAGTTGTGCAGACTTGCCCTTTTTACCGTTGTCCCCGCTAATTGGACGGGGCCTAAATTCGCCACCGGTGTTAAAATCCCGCTCTTGCCGACCTGCACATCTATTGACTCGACCTTTGTCTGGGCCCGCTCAGCCGGGAATTTATAGGAAATGCACCAGCGAGGCGCCCTGCCCGTTGCGCCGAGGATGTCCCGCTGATCGAAACGATTTACCTTAATCACCATACCGTCTATAACGTAATCCAGCTTTGCTCGCTTCTCTTCCCAGCCGAGACAGATAGCCAGCGCCTCATCTATATCTTTGGCGCTTTTGATATATGGATTAACGGGCAGGCCGATGTCTCTTAACCTCTGCAGCGTCTGCCAGTGATTATCTGACAACGGCTCGGAAAGCTCACCCGTCGCATATGCAAAAAACGACAGATTCCTTCCGGCCGTTATTCTTGCATCAAGCAGCTTCAAAGAACCTGCCGCTGCATTACGAGGATTTGCAAACGGGGCTTGGGCGGCATCTTTGCGAGCTTTGTTTAACTCCACAAAAGACTGCCTCGGCATATAGACCTCGCCGCGCACTTCGAGCACATCAGGAATATTACCTCCATCAAGCAGTACAAGCGGAACAGCTTTAATAGTCCGCACATTAGCTGTAACATCATCACCTACCTCGCCGTCGCCGCGGGTGGCAGCCGTAACCAACCTGCCCGCCTCATAACGAAGGCCTATCGCAAGGCCGTCTATCTTCAATTCCACCACATAATCATAATCTCTGCTGCCGAGGGTCTTAGCTACACGCTCATCAAACGCCCGCAGCTCCTCGGCGTTGTAGGTATTATCCATACTCAGCATACCCACAGCGTGCCTGATACTTTCGAAACCTTCCAAAGGCCGCTCGGAAACCCGCTGAGTAGGCGAATCAGCCGTTATTAAATCAGGATGGGATTGCTCCAATGCCTTCAGCTCGGCAAAGAGCCTATCATACCGCTGGTCAATGATTTGGGGCTGATTTTTCACATAGTAGAGGTAATCGTGCCTGCGTATTTCAGCCCGCAACTGCTCGATTTGTTTTTTGATATTCTCTGCCATATTAGTATAAGTGTATGCCCTCAGGCCATATTTTGCAAGCGCCAACAGCACACCTGACTCGCTGCCAAAACCAGAGAATACCGCCATCATTTCAAGCGTAGACATCAGAGAAGAATCGAGAAATTTAGAGCCTCCAATGCTCTTTTCTACAGAGCAATAATTTTAATTTTTTTGTTTATTATTTGTTTTTTTTATGCTTTAATGATATATAATCTGGTAAAGATTTCTTATTTAGGCGGGAAGGTGATTCTGTGATTTATTGCTGGAGGTTTGATATTGCGAATCCGCCAGTAGCGGATACACAATTAAAGGAAACTTTGGAGTAAATATAAGCTGAAAGGAGAACAAAATGGCTGCGAAGAGGATTGTTGTACAGTGCATTGAGATAGCGGATACGGTGGGTAGTCTGCAGGCGCTTTTGACAGACGCGGCAGAAGCAGGCGTTGATTTGCAGTGCTTTACGGCTTTTTCGGCAGGCGGTGGTAAAGGACAAGTATGTCTGAGTGCGAAGGAGCCGGCGGGACTTGCCGATTGCCTCAAACAAACAGGAATTGAAGCTACGGAAGCGGCTGGCTTTATCGTTGGCGGCGACGATACGATAGGTGCTGCTGCGAAAGCTTTGAAGGGTCTTGCGGATGCCGGGATTAACGGCAAAGCGGGAGCTGCAATAGTATGTGGCGAGCAATACCATATGCTTATTGTAGTGGATGCGGCTGACGCTGACGCAGCAGTGGATGTTCTGTAGGAATGTTCGCCTTTTAATTCGTAGCGCCAAGCACTGAACAAATTCAAAATACAAAAATCAAAATACCCGGAATGAGTTCTTTCGACTTTGTCCAAGTGAGGTTTTCTGCGCTCTTTTCAATGCTAAACACTGAGCTTAGAATGTAAAACGCGAATACGTGGTTTTTTTAGCAGAAGAAAAGCATAGGCGATGATTACTTTATTGCCCGGAAGAATCTATTGAGGCGCGGCTGATATTTGTCGGTGATGTCGAAAGAAAAAATGACGGCCTGAGTTTTGCCGACGATGGACTGTCTATGGACGAATCCAAAGAACCTTGAGTCCCTGCTGTTGTCCCTGTTGTCACCCAGAACAAAATAATGATTTTCCGGCACCGTTACCGGTCCGAAGTCGCGCCGAGCAGGAACTGAAGGAGTGAGCATAACCGGATGGGTTAATCCCGTCAGTTCTTCAAGCGCAAATATACAGTTTTGCTGTTCCTGGTGAGTTAGTTGTGCTGCAAACTCCGGGTCGAGATTTGTGTAAAAAACAGCTCTGCCGTTGATAAAGAGCTGATTGTTTTTCATCTCGATAGTATCGCCGGGCAGCCCGATGACTCTTTTGACCAAACGTGTGTTGTCATCGGGCGAGAAGCAGATTACGATATCGCCTCTTTGAGGGTCGGCCCATTGTGCGATTCGGTATTGCGTGAGGGGAAATCTTAGTCCGTAAGCAAGCTTGTTGACGTAGACCAGGTCGCCTTCAAGTATTGTCGGATTCATTGAGCCGGTAGGGACCCAGTTCCAGTCGGCCAAGCTTGATTTTACCGGTATTACAATGAAAAGTATGAAAAAGATGGTCAGTCGCCATTCTTTGAAGGTTTTATAGAGGTATTTTTTTATTTTGCGTTTGTTCATTATTTTCCCTGCTTATATCGTCAAAAATTATACGTTAACGGTGAGTTTGTGTTCATTTATTTCTTGTTTGTCCGGTTTATCAGCAGAGGCGGCTGGCCAGTAGCTTCGACGACACTTCTCCAGAGGTGGTCATCCGGGTCGATATTGTTTTTTCTCGAGACGGCCATTCGTATCGGCACATGCACAAAGCGGTTGTGCATCAATCCGATAAGCATAGCGGTTTTGCCGGCCATAGCGGCGTGTACAGCGTTGGTGCCTAATTGTTGACAGTAAATTGAATCGTTCGGATTTGCCGGTGCGCTTCTGATGATGTAGCTCGGGTCGATATATTTCAGGTTTATGTCGATTTGCTTTTCTTTAAAGTATTCGGAAATTTTCTTCTTTAGAAAGATGCCGACGTCACCGAGCTTTATGTTTCCAGATTCATCTGCGAGTTCGGTTTGTTCCATCAGGTTTCTCCCTGCTCCTTCTGCGACGAGAATGACGGCATGGTTACGATTGCAGAGGCGTTCTTCAAGGTGGTGCAATAAGCCGTTTTCTCCTTCAAGGTCAAAGGGCACCTCCGGTACAAGGACAAAATTTACATCGTTGATAGCGAGAGCGGTATGAGCAGCGATGAAGCCGGATTGTCGCCCCATTACTTTTACAATACCGATGCCGTTTGGGGCATCGTGAGCTTCGGTATGTGCTGCGGCAACGGCGTCAACGGCTTTGGCGACTGCCGTTTCAAAGCCAAATGATTTCTGCACGAAGCCGATGTCGTTGTCGATGGTTTTTGGGACACCGACGACGGCGATTTTAAGTCCTCTTTTCTGTATCTCGTTAGAGATGTTAAGAGCGCCTTTTTGTGTTCCGTCACCGCCGATTGCAAAAAGAATGTTAACGTTCATCCGCTCAAGTGAATCCACGATTTCTCCGACGCAGTCGCCGTAACCGCGTGATGAGCCGAGCATTGTACCGCCCTTCTGATGTATGTCCTCGACGACGTCGGGTTTAAGTTCCATTACAGGCAGGGCAAATTGTGAGAGGAATCCGCGGTATCCGAACTTTATACCGGAAATTCTTTTTACACCGTAACGATACCAGAGGCACATAACGATTGCTCTAATCACATCATTAACTCCCGGGCACAATCCACCGCAGGTTACGATTGCGGCGTGGGTTTTTGCCGGCTCGAAAAAGATTTTTTGCCGCGGCCCGGCTATTTCAAGCAGCTCGTCTCTTTTGAAGGTTCGAGCATCTGCATCAGGTGTTGAGAGGATATTGTAAATTACGTACTGGTCGTCATCTACATAGTTTGCGACGAAATCACCTATTTCTTTTGACAGCGATATAGGTGATTGCACCATCGGGTTGCCCAGGACATGAATGGTAAAGTCAGGTTTTTGCATTTTTATGATTCCTTTTACCAATTTTTTTGGCGGAGAATATATTCAGAACAATAAGGTACTATAATTTTTATCGGTCTTAAAGTCCAGTAACTTTAGCGATGGTATTCGTACACCCTGCTAAGATAAGCAGATACGTCTAAAAAGGTACTTTGGTGTCGGCAAGGTATTGAGCGTGACAATCTTTTCCTATGCAGCATCAGTTAGAGTATGCACTAAAATTGTATTTGTTGTGCCTGCTGCGCCGAGCTGTTCGCCGGCTACGATTACTATTTTCTCGCCGGGCCTTGCCCAGTTGCGACCAAGGATTAGTTTGTCGACGATACGAGCAAATTCTTCGATGCTCGCCGGTATAGGTTTACATCGCGGTATAACACCATAATACAGGCACATTTGGTGACACGCATGTTTGTCGGAGCTTAAGGCAAGGATGGGGACATCAATGTGATTTTTGCTTAGCAGGCGTGCGGTAGAGCCGGTTTGCGACCAGACGGCGACGAGCTTTGCGTCGATTCCCCGGATGATTTGTGCGACACTGTGTGCCATCGCAGCAGTCTGGGCCAATTCTTCGGTGGTACTGGTTTTGAGGCGCGGAGAATCGGTCTGTTCGAGATAATTTTCTGTTACGGAGGCGATACGCCGGATGGTTTTTGCGGCTTCGAGAGGGTATTCTCCAATGGCAGTTTCTCCGGAAAGCATAACAGCATCGGTGAAGTCCATTATGGCGTTTGCTACATCTGAGACCTCGGCACGTGTGGCGTTGGGGTTGTTTATCATACTCTGGAGCATCTGAGTGGCGACGACAACGGGCTTGCCGAGGTGTCGGCACAATTGTGTGATTCGCTTTTGTATGAGCGGCACCTGAGCCAGATCCATTTCGACGCCAAGGTCACCCCGCGCAACAAGAACAGTGTCGCTGATTCGGATAATATCTTCCAGTTGGTCTATTGCCTGTGGTTTTTCAATCTTTGCAACGATTTTGATATCAGCACCGGCTTTCCGGAGATAGTCCCTGAGCGATTTGATATCGTTAGCCGAGCGGACGAAACTGAGAGCCAGGAAATCCAGGTTATTCTGCACAGCCCATTCCACGCATTTAAAGTCATGTTCGGTAATCGAGGGCACACTTACCTCGGAGTCAGGCAGATTAATTCCTTTACGGCTGAACAACGGGCCGCCGACGATAACCTTGCAGACGATTTGATTATCATCCTTACTAACGACTTTGAGTGAAATTTTACCATCATCGATGAAAATGCGATGGTTGAGGCATACATCCTTAGCAAAATATTCATAGTTTGTACCGAAGCGTTTGGCTGTGCCGACTTCCCCGCCGGGTACGATAACGACCTCACCACCCGCCTGAAGTATCTGACCTTCCTTCTCCATTGGACCTATGCGAATTTTCGGGCCGCACAAATCACCCATAACAGCAGTTGTGTGATGGTGCTGAGTTTGTGCCGCTCTGAAGGCCTCCAGCAATGCTTCGTGCTCCTCTAATGTGCCGTGTGAGAAATTCAGCCGAAAGACGTCAACGCCGTTGTCAATCATCGCTTTAATAATATGTGTTTCGCAGCACGAAGGCCCCAGCGTAGCGATAATTTTGGTTTTTATCATTTTTGCAGTCTGTCAAACTCGTGGTTGATATCCCAGGAAGAAGGTTTTCGGCAGTCCTCCGGTTAAAGGCATTGCGTATTTGACGAAGGCATCTGTTACACCGTTGCAGTTTTTGTTAATGAACTCAGAGGGCATCTGTTTGCTTTTTTCTGCGACGTTACGCAGCTCAGTGCAGAATAATTCGGAATTGTAGCCATCGCCTTCGCCGGTTCTCTTTATGGCGACAGAACCGCTCTGTTCGGTAAGAGATAGTTTGACGGCTTCTCTGCCGCAGCGGCGGGCTTCATCAACATCGACGGGAGACTGGAATCCGACGAAGCTTCTTTGCAGGTAACCGAAAGTGTCGGCACGGACTCGTTTTATCTTTAGATTGCTTTTGACCTGTGTAGCGAGGAAGTCTGCCAAAGCGCCGGTTCCTGAGAGCTGGATATTTCCGTGTGCATCGGTTTCCTTAGTTTGAGTTATCTTCTTAGCCCATGGCTGGCCATCCTTGTCAGTGATACCTTCGCTGACGGCGATTACACATCTGCCGAGCTTTTGATAGACAGCGTCAACATCGCTGATGAATTTTTCCATTGAGACACCTTTTTCCGGGAAATAAATAAGGTGCGGGCCGTCATCATCTCTTTGTTTTCCTAAAGTAGCGGAGGCGGCGAGGAAGCCGGCGTGTCTACCCATAATGACGTCGATTTTAACTCCGGGCAGAGCACGGTTGTCCAAGTCATCACCCATCACGGCACAAGCGACGAACTTTGCGGCTGTTCCGTACCCAGGGCAGTGGTCAGTTACGAGTAAGTCGTTGTCGATGGTCTTCGGGATGTGAAAGGCGCGCATTTCATAGCCGGATTCAGCGGCCATTACATTGACGATATGGGCTGCATTTGCTGAGTCATTACCGCCGATATAGTAAAAGTACCTGATATTTCTTTTTTTGAAGACCTCAAAGATTCTGGCGCAATATTCCTTGTCGGGCTTGTCTCTGCTGGAGCCCAGAGCCGCCGAGGAACAGCTTGCCATTCCCTCTAAAACCGAAATCGATAAGTTTTTCAAATCGACGAAATCCTCTTTTACGATACCCTGCACGGCGTGCATTGAGCCATAAAGGTTTTCGATTTCCGGGTGCTTACAGACTTCTTCGATGACGCCGGCCAGTGATGCGTTTATGACGCCTGTCGGGCCGCCGGACTGCCCAACTACTGCGTTTGCTTTTGGTGCATCTGACATTTCTGCAATATCTCCATTGAAAACTCACATTATAATTCAAGCTACAAACGGTGTATTATACAAACAGAAAGCAAGCTCGCAAGTATAAAGAGAAAAAGCTCGCTTGGGTAAAGCAGCCGGCGGTTAATCCTCATTGGTGTGCGATTTGAGCGTAATTATTTGATTTCTAAGCTTTGCTTTGGTTTGAGGAAGTATAGCCACTTTCCGGTAACTTTGGTTTTAATGATTCGTTGGGCGGCTTCTAAGTAAAGCAATAGCTGATTGCGATATAGATTTGCTCTCTCTGGAAGCTTATCGGCGGTTATATCATCGGTTTTAAAATCGATTACGAGCAGGCCGTCGGGGGTAAGGACCAGCATATCTATTATGCCCTGGACGATTATAGTATCTCGTATCTCGGAGCTCGTATCTCGCATTTGAGATGTGTAGTCTGGTAGTTCTTCAACCGGCAGGGCAAAAGTGAAGGGCCATTCGCGACGGATCTTATCTTTTGAACCAAGAACGATTTTGCCAAGCTCACTTTGGAAAAAGACAACTATTGCATCGGTGTCGATGAATTCAGCGACGAAATCTGTTATGGCACCGTCGGATATAAGTTTCTCTATCAACTTTTTAACGGTTTTCTTATCTATCGGCTGGGTCAAATCAAGCTGCGAGATTACAAGGTGTGTTGCGGTGCCAATTAGCCGACTATCTACCTTTTTCCCTGTAGCGGCAACAGCGGCCGGTTCTCTGGCTAAGGTATCGGAATAATCCCACAAAGCAAATTCATCATCGGTATGTGTCAGCTCGGTTACCGAATGCTTGGCAGCGATGGAAGGGGCATCGCCGAAACGATACCGCCAGGCCAGAGCGTCTTTTATGGTCAGGAAAAGCTTTGATTTCTCCGGTGTCGGTTGAGATTTAGGTTTATCTTTAGTCTGTTTTTTTGCTTTGGATTTTCGTAACTGCTCAAGGCAAGCGGAAAGTCTCTGCAGTTGAGACTGGTCGTAGAAATGGAAGCTGAATAAGCCGTCCTCGTTTATCTGCTGTGCGAAAGGTGTATTGAAGGCCTTGTGTAAATTGGCCTGCTGAGAGAGGCCGTAAAGAATCCATTCCAAAGAGCTGCTGCACTTTTTAAGCTTCCAGCCGGCTATCGGGCCGTCTCCAAAACAGAAGCCGTCAGAGAGGATATTGCAACAGCGGTTTTGTTTTTCACAGCCGGTAAGGATAAGACGATGCCTGGCTCGTGTTGTAGCGACATAAAGGATGCGCATCTCCTCAGAGAGCTGTTCTGTTTTCTTTTTTTCTGATATGACCTGATGAGCAAGTGAGCTAAGCCGAGTGTTCGAGTTTGGTTCGATGATTTGCAGTCCGAGGGTGTTATCGGCATCGACAATACAATCGCTGCGGTTGTCTTTTACGTTAAATTTGCTGTTAAGCTCGGCCAAAAACACGACCGGGAATTCAAGGCCTTTACTTTTGTGAACGCTTAATATGCAGACGGCGTTTTCGGCGGCGGATTCGGGTTTGGCAGGCGCCCATTCTCTTTTTGCCTCACCGAGCTTTTCGAGAAACTCGACAAAACGAGTGAGCGTTCCGATTCCTGCGGCAGAAGCGAAATCTTCGAACTGTATTGCTCTGTCGTGGAGTTTAAGAAGATTGGCTTTTCGCAGGTGTCCACTGGGAAGAGCCAGGACAAAAGAAAGAAGGCCGGTTTGTCGATAGATTTGCCAAATCAGGTCGGCCACGCTGCCGCGTCTTGCAGCAGTTCGCCACTCCTCAATCTGCTCAAGAGCTTTTCTAACTTTTTCAGCAAGTTCGGCTTGCGGTCCGTTTTGAGAATATAGGCGGATGCAATCATAGAAAAATTCTTTTTTGTCGTTGGCATTTTGTTTGCCGTTTATTGTTATGGAAGCTAATTCCGTATCGGTGAAATTAAAGAAGGGGCTTCGCAGCAGAGCGGCAAATTCGATGTCACGCTGGGGGTTATCGAGAACCTTCAGCAGAGAAAGCATATCGCTGATTTCGGTTGCCTCAAAGTAGGTGGTTCCGAATTCGCTGCTGACATTGATGCCCGCTAACTGGAGCACCTGTGCATAATCATTGACCCTTTCGGAAGGCGAACGCATCAGTACTACGATGTCACGGTATTGGACGTATCGGTATTGCTGTGAAAGCTTGTCATATATTTTAAATTCCGGTTTGCCGGTCTCGGCGCCGACTATCTGTTTTATTCGACGGGCTATAAGCGCCGCCTGCCGCTGTCGGGAAGTAATCTGAGTTTCGGCGGAATTTATGTCCCGGGTTTCGGACGACTGGTCTGCGTCATTGTCCTGCGAATCCTCGCCTTTTTCCTGCTCATCGAGGATATGTAATTCCACAATTGGTTTAGTTGTCTGTGGCTGCCGAGCCGGCAGTGATTTTTGTGAGGCGGGGCGGAGTCTGGCTGAGTCATCGTAATCAATTTTGGTCAGTGAGACGGTCATCACCCGGGAGAAAAGGCGGTTGACAAAATCGAGAATGCCTTTGTCCGAACGGAAGTTCTCGTTGAGGTCGATTTTGAAGCCGCCGGCTGCATTTTTCGGGTCTTTGGATGCGCTTTTCAGATGGCCCAGAAAAATCCCCGGCTCGGCGCCGCGGAAGGCATAGATGCTCTGCTTGATGTCGCCAACCACAAAGAGATTGTCCTCGCAGCTTAGGGTATCGAGGATGGCTTTTTGGACCGGGTTTATATCCTGGTATTCGTCTACGAAGATGTATTTGTATTTGCGGCGCAGTGCAAGAGCTGTCTGAGATGGGGTGATTTTGTTCTGCGAAGCATTACGCTCGGTTAAAAGCTCAAGTGCATAGTGCTGAAGGTCTGCAAAATCGAGGGCGTTAATTGTTCGTTTGGCCTGGGTGTAAAGCTCACCGAATTTTCTGACGAGTTCGATAATGACCCTGGTCTGTAAAGTTACCGATCCGCTTATGCTGCGAAGGTAATCAGGATTCAGAACAGCCAGGTCGCGAAGCTCTGTGAAAGAGTTAAGGGTTTCTCTGACAGAGTTTTTAATGATAAGGTCGATTGGTTCTTCAACATTTTTAGGTTTGGTGACCCGGAAAGCTCCGCAGTTTATTATCTTTTCTGCACATTTATCCCATTTGCCATTTCTTAAAAAATCTAAGCACTCTGTAACAGGACATATGAACTCGGCTTCGCATTTTTCTGCCCAGTCGCCGTCTGAGTTTTGACTTTGATAGATATTAAGTGCATGTTGCAGTTGACTTAGGATGGATTGTAATTTTCGATAGATGATTTCCTTTTGTTTTTGTGCAAGGTCTGTTGCGAATGGGTCCCGGGCTTCAGCGAGTTTTACTGCTCTTTGGAACCAGTCATCGCTGTCAAAGACGTTATTGAGAAAGTTGTGGATGCGAATGATCTGAGCGGCGAAGCCGTCGTTTGTTCGCAGGTCTCGGTGATAAAGTAGCTGCTCGAGTGCGTTCGTAAGATGTTCCTCCTGCCAGGCCCAGTCGATGGTTTGTTCGAGGACATCGGCTTTTATGAGCTGCTGCTGGTCTTCGTCGATGACGCGAAAAGTAGGGTCGAGGGACAATTGAAAGAAGAATTCGGTAATCAAGCGCTTGCAGAATGAGTGAATGGTGCTGATGTCGGCTCCGCTGAGCAGAAGGATTTGGCGGCGAAGGTGTGGCTGCTTTGTTTTGGAGTAGACATCGGTCAACTGTTCTGCGATTCTTTGGCGCATCTGCTCGGCGGCGGCGTCGGTGAAGGTCAAAACGAGCATATTCCGGACGTCGGTTTTCTCCGATACGATGTCAACACATCGGCCTGAAAGAACAGCTGTTTTGCCGGTGCCGGCAGAAGCGGTTACCAGAACATCAGAGCCGCGATTCTTAATCGCCTCCGATTGTTGCTTCGTCCATTCTATCTTCTTTTTAGCCATTATATTTTTAAATTTATTATGCCTATGTAGTTATTTCTTCAAGTACCTGTTTTTTGCCAATTGATAGCAGGGAGGTATAGTCGTTTATTTGCCAGTCGAAACGGCAGAGCGGCTTGTATGGGCAGTTGCTGCAGGGAGATTTAGTGCCGAGTCTGTATGGGGCAACCTCGATTTTGCCGGAGACGATTTGTTCGGCCAGTTGGATTATTTTATCTTTAGTAAACTGCAGGATTTTTTCAAAATCGTCCGGCTTTAATGCCACGCTACTACCATAGTTTCCATATTGGGTGCCTTTTTTGCTAATATGAAAGTTATAGAATTTATTCCAACCTTGAGCTGGGGTGGTGTTAAGCAAGTCGGCGAATTGGCCGTTGAAGATGCCCTTTGCTTTGTAATCGAATTTTTCGGTTTTGGTTGGAAGTTTTTCAAATGTTGTTTGAGTAACAGGAGATTCAACAGGTAAATAAAAGGCGCCGGCGATGTCATTTACATTTATTTTGCCTGTTTTGGAATTTTTGACTGCGAGCATATAAATCGGAAGCTGCATATCAATTCCGTTATAAAGATAAGAGAAGCTAAAAGTACGTGACTTTCGTTTATAATCGAAAAGAACAGCGGTTTTTTTACCATCAACTTCGGCAATGTCGAGGCGGTCGATTTTGCCGCGAAGTAACAGAGTGCGGTTGTTTGAGAGCTTTATTTTATATTCGCCGAGCGTGTCGGGGGTTTCTTTGATTTTGCCAAATGCCGCTTCAGAAATCGCCGGTCTAAAGCTGCCTGCACGAATCATCTTTACCATTTCGGGTACAAATTCTTCGAGGTGTTGGCCGGCTGAGCGGACAATATAATCGTTGTGGGGGCTGTGCTGCCGGAATTTGCTAAGGAAAGAATCTTTCTGAAGGATTTTCGATATTTGTTCATTGAGGATTTTCAGAAGCTCTGTGTCCTTTATTGCTGCGAAGTTTTTGTTCCGTCTTTGTAGCTGTTTTACGAGCTGGTCGAGGACACGGTGATAAAAGTCGCCTATATCGAGCGGTTCGAACTTGAATTCCTTTCTTTCTTCGAGTTCAAGGATATATTTTGCGAAGAACTGATACGGACAGGCGGCGAAAGTAGATAGTCTGGTGGCTGAAGCTTTTACTTCTTCGCCAAAGAGCCGAGAGGTTATGTTCCGCTGCAAAGATGCGCTATTTTCGTATCGAAGAGCAGAGCGAACCATAACCGCTAAATCTTTAAGCTGCTCGTCGGATGTAGTTTCATCAAGAAGCTGTTTGAGTTCTTCGTCCTTTGTGTTCTCAGGGGCGTCTTTTCCGAGTCGGCTGCTGAGCAGAGACCTCAGTTCGCTTTCACAGAAGATATCAGTTGGCTCGATTTGACGAACGGCGATTGACTCTTCGTCAAGGTCATCGAATAAAGATTGAAGATTGTCCACGAACTGCGAACGAACTACGGCACTGCCCTTGGAATCGACAAGGGGATACGTAATATAAAGAAACCGCGAAGGACGGGTGAAGGCAATGTAAGCAAGATACTGGCGCTCAGCGAGGAGCCGGCTTGTGTCGGCAGCGAGTGTAAAGTCGGCTTTGTCTGCTGCATCTCTGTCATCATCACTCAGCAGGCCTTTGAGCCCAACAGGAGCTGGGAATTGGCTTTGTGTGGCGCCTAAGAGAAAGACGGCCTTTAAGTCCGGGTGCCGGCTTCGCTCGATACTTCCGACGAGGACTTCATCGAGTCTCGGCGGTATAAAAGCCAGCGAGAGCTCAGAGAAGGCCGATTTGATAATGCTTATATAATCCTGCGACGGCATTTTCTGGTCGCCGAAGACCTCCACAAGCTCATCAAAAACATCCACAATGTTGTCGTAGAATTGGCGATGCTCATCGGCGGTTGTCCGGTCCTGATTTTGCTGAGCTTGTTTAATCCAATCCGCTAACTGCCGGCGAACATCGAGCGTATCCAAAAGCTCGAAAATTATTTGAACAAAGTTACTGCTGGTGAACTCCTTTTGCGCTTTATCTGTTGGGCAGAGTTTGTCTTTTAGCTGGTGCAGCGGAGAGATTAGGTTACTGCGAATTTCGTTTACTCGGGACTGGTCGAATTCTGTATCCCGCGGCCCGGCATAGCTGAAGTCGTCATCTTTTTGCCAATCGGTTGAACTTATGCCAAAGGCAATGCAATAGTTCTCCAGCAAATCGATGTCGCAGCGACTGGCCGGTACAAGATCGTTTTTTAGAAAAGAGAAAACGTCACCGTGCAAAAACGAATTCGTTACCACATCCAGCGCTGAACAAATGAGGTTGGTGAGAGGATGCTGATTTAGAAACAATCGTCTGTCGATAAAAAATGGTATCTGGTAATCGTCGAAGTGCGCTTTTATATAATGTCTGTATCGCTCAATATCCGGGGCGATGACAGCGATGTCCCTGAATCTGAAACCGTTATTTCTGACTAATTTCATTATTTGGCGGGCGGCTAATTTCACTTCCGCCCGTGCATTTGCCGCTGAAATGATACGAATATCATTATATGACGAAATCTTCTGCGGGTTATCAGCAAAAATATTAGCTTCGATGTGAGCAAGCTGTCGCGAGTTTGAGAATCTGTGGGCTTCTTTCAGAACAATGGGCTTGTCCAGACGAAGTCTGCATTTTTTTATCAGTTCGAGGAGCTGGGCATAAGTTTGCTCGGTAGGGTAGAATAAATCTTCGGGCAGGATTTGTGCATCCGGATTTGTTAAATCGAAGTTTGCAGGGTCAAGGCATAATGCAATCTTTGACACAGAGCTTCTCTTTAACAGCTCGGCAAGCATCGCAAGTTGGCTGGTTGTAAATCCTGCGAAACCATCGACCCATATTTTTGCACCTTTTACAAAGTCGGCTTGCCCAACAGCTCGACGGGCATCTCGCAGTTGAACATCCGGGTCAACAAATCTGCCTTCGATAAAATCCAGGTATTCCTTTAGCAGAAGAGAAATATCGGCGAATTTCAAAGCCGCTAAGTCAACAGAGTTTTTCCGGCCCAATTGCTCTACAAGTGCGTCTATATCATCGGGCGTTTTGTCATATTGATGCAGCTCGGCGATGGTCTGAGCCAATTGGTGAGCCATGCCCGGAAAATTTGCTGCCTCCTCAAATATTTTCAACTTTTGATGATTTTGGCGCAATATGCGCTGAATCACCATCTCCCTGCCGATGCGGGAAAGCTGCGGCTTAGCTGTCCTTTTGCCGAAGAGCAAGAACTGAAGCCGGGAAAAAGAAAGGATATTAAGATTGCCAACCTGAGAGCCGCTTTGCTTTTGTGCTCCGCCGAAACCAGCAATACGCTGGTCACCAAGAACAGCACGTTCTATCTGATAAGTGGCCTGCTCCGGAACAAGAAAAAGCAGCGGTTGATTGTCCTTCTTTGCAACGAGCGATTCTACGACCTCTTCAGTACAAAGGGTAGTCTTGCCGCTGCCGCTTCTGCCGAGTATAAAGCGAATAGACATAAAAGAACCTTTAGAAATAATTCTGGACCGCTTTGCTTTTTTACCACAAATACCCTTTTTTTTCAAATCTTTGATATTTCAGCAGCGTTTTTTGCCGATAAAAAAGATACCAGACGCATAACGCTCTTGGAAACCTTAAAGTGAGCAAAAAGCTCACGAAGGAGAAAGACAAATGAAAGCAAAACATAGTATTTTTCTTTTGGCTACAGTTGTTTTAGGCGGTTTTGTCGTCGTATGGCTGTCGACATCGAGCCAGGCGGGCGAGGAGATTTATGAGATTCGGCCACAAATTTCCGTACCCGAATACCGGACCGACGCCGCCCGGGCTATTGACGCTTATGAGCGGCTGATGGAAAGGTTTATGAACATCACAGAAAAAAAGCTGATTACGGTCGATACAAATATCGAAGACGTTACGAAAAAACTAGATTTGATTGATGTGAAATTAACACGTATCGATAGAAGAATTGCACGGATTGAAAAAACGCTCGGTATTGAAAAGGCACTTCAGCCAAAACAAAAAGCCCAAAACAAAAAAGCAAATCAGAAAAGCATCGAAGGCAATCCGCCCGAGATGAAAGTAACAGATTAAAAGAGGAAATCTTTTTGTTGTCTTAGCTTCTTTAATTCGCCTCGTCGTTTTTTCTCGGCGAGGCGTTTTTCCTTTGCGTATTTTGGGGGCTTTGTTTTCCTGCGGGGTTTTCGCTTCTTCAAGGCATCAGTTAAAAGTTCGGTAAGGCGCTCGAGAGCTGCTCTGCGATTTGCCTTTTGTGTTCGATACTTTTGTGAGGCAACTTGTATGATGCCGTCCTTTGTTGCCCAAGTTTTGAGTTTTTTTAGAATGCGTTTTTTCTGATAGTCGGATAAATTTTCGGAGGCAGCTACATCGAACAAGGCCGTGACGCGCGTGCTGAGCTTGTTTACATTTTGTCCACCCGGCCCGGCACTGCGGGAAAATCTGAAATCAATCTCATCTTCTCTGATATGAACTTTGCCTGTAAGTTTAATCATCGCTATAATTTCAAAACAAAGCGAGCACCGCTACAATCTTTCAGTCGTCAGCAATTATGTTTGCCCTTTTTCGTTTTGGCAAGGAGCTCTTTTCTGGCCTTTACGCGAAGCCGGGCGTTTTTATATCTTCTCTTTTCCTCTTCAGTTTCAGGGGTAATGGGGCCGGCCGCCACAGGTTTTTTGTTTTTGTCCAGAGCTACAAAAGTCAGATGAGCTGTAGTCGCCACTGCTTTTTTTTCGGTGTAGGGTTCTTCTTTTTCGACCTTGACCCCAACTTCCATCGAGGAATGCCCGACATAATTGACAGATGCCTTCAGTACCACCTGGTCACCGATATTGATTGGCTCCTTAAAAATAAGCGAATCTATGCCGGCCGTTACCACCTCTTTTCCGCAGTGACGCTGGGCGGCCATCGCCGCAACCATATCAATCCAACCCATAATCACACCACCGAAGGCGGTGCCGAACGAATTTGCCTGGTTCGGCATAAGCAAATATCTGGTCTCGACAGCACTGTCGGAGGGGCTTTTGCCGGCTTTGTTTTTTTCATCTTTTACCGCCAAATCCATATCTCCTAAAAGTTATTTTTGAGATTTCATATTCACTGCTGAAGGTTTTGCACCTGCAGGTTTTTCTCTGCACAAAAGGTCGTTAAAATCGGCGCAAAATTGCTTCCTTCTGCATGTCCGACAATGGGACCCCATCCAGATGTCATCGAACTGCTGCATAATCGAGTTGATTATCTGCTCTTCGTCAGTGATAATTCCGGCTTCGAAATTCCTCTTGTCTTTGCTCTTGGCGCCCATCCCGGCGCCGGTCAGGTTGGCGCTGCCTGTGTATGCAAACTCGCCGTCGACTACGACGGACTTGAAATGAACACGGGGGCATAATATCCGCTCCATACCTTTTATGAGGTTTGGGAGTTTGTCGAAATCCTTTCGGAAAGCTGGTCCCGGCTCTTTGGCGTGGAGCATTCTTATCTCAACATTTCTTTCGATGAGTTCCGAAAGTATCCGCAGGAACGGGACCATTGTTCTTTTTTTATCAACGTATAAATCCTTTAAGTCGGCTGTTGCCAGCCACAGGAATTTCTTTGTACGCGCTGTGCCCTTGAGTATGACTTTTTCGTAAATCTCTCTGTCCGTGATGAATTCGAGCATTAAACTAATCCTAATAACAAAGCCGGGAATAATTTGATTCGATTCTCAATTTTACGTTATTGAACAAACACTTGCAAATTGAAAAACCAGACGTGATTATTGTGGTTTTTGAGACGGTTACTCAATCAGCAGGAATACAGGAACCTGTGGAGCTGATAGAATTCGTATTGACAGATATGAGTTGACCTGCTGTGATTACGGTGTCAATATTTCAGAAATCTTCCGTTTGTCCAGACGGGTGGTGAATCGCCCTGCAAGAGGCCGTGGTTATTATTTCCGGAGCTGTCCTGGACAGTGGTGCCCTGGTTTTCATCGAAATGCCAGAGCCCTATCGGGTTTAGAGCTTCGGGCGTTGGCCTTCCGTAGCCGTAGTTATAGAGGTATTCGAGTTCCTGCTGTGCGAGCACTCTGTTATAAATTACGACCTCATCAATTATTGTGTTTGGAATATATGTACCGGGATCCCAGGCCTTGGAGCCGATAACCAAATCCCATTCACCTTCGGTCCTCCAATCCGGCAGTGGAGGTCTGAAAATCTCGCCTATTATTTGTACCTGGTAATTTACTTCTTTGCCGTTGGCATAAAGATGGATAAGCTGGTCGCCGCTATAAAAATCATAAGTCATAGCTACGAACTGCCATTCGCCGGTTTTAATGGTGCCGATATCGGAAACACTATAAGGAATTCCTCCGCCGTGCGAGTAACCTTTAAGTGTTCCACCGATTCCGATTTGAAAGGCCCTTTCATTTTTCCCGATGATTCTGTCGCTTGTTGCATTAAACTGCAGAGGATATATCCAGGCGGTATACGTAAACGTGAAAACATTATTGAGTACGCAGCCTTCGGGTGTGTGAATCCAAGCGTATCCGCCTGAATCGCTGTCAAATTGAAGAGCAGATTCTCTATTATCTGTGCCCCATGGTGCGTCGAAACCCCAATCTTCTGCGAAAAATGCATAATCATTAAAATTTATGAAGCCATCAGAGGTGAAATCCGCGGGTAAATCCTCTCCGTATTGGAGCCAGTCGTTGGCAAAGACAGTAAAATCGAAATAGTCCACGGTCCCATTTTCATTAAAATCTGCTGGACTGGTTATCACTTCATCAGCACCGATGTCAAGTCGAGGATTTTCGTTTGCCTCGAATGTGAACGGTCTTTGTTCTCTATCGATATCGAGGTTGAATTCTGTGGGGAGAGAATTGTTGTCAGCAACATCAATGCAGTCCGAATAGAGTCTCAAATGATAGTCGGCATCGTTGGGGTCAACGAATTGAGGGTTGCAGTAGATATTACCTTCCCCCGGAATAGTCGTCTGCAGACAGGAGAAAATCGGCTGTGAGCACTGATAAAGGCCTGGATTTTGCGGTGCGGCGTTCGCCCAGATGATAGAATTTATAATTTGCCCGTAAACCCAGTGCAGTCCTCCGGCGTTAACATCAGCAGAATTCCCTGCAATGGTGGTATTAATGACATCGGCGTAACAATCATAGAGTCCTCCCGCTGCAAGAGCGGAGTGGTTTTCCGTGATAAAACAGTTGTAAATTATTCCGTCACAATGGTTAAGCCCGGCACCGTAGGTTTGGCAGGTGTTTTGTGATATTTTGCAATTCATTATCAGTCCGTCACAATTGTATATACCGGCCCCTTCGTAAGCGGTATTATTTTCTATATTGCAGAAACTTATACGGGCGCGTGTTCCATTTCCGGCTATTGCGCCTCCTGAGCCGTCATTTGCGGCGCCGGTGATTGTAAAGCCGGTTATTATGCAGTTACCGTCCTCGGTGCCGCTGAAAGTAATCACGGGTGAGCTGGTATCATTTCCGTCTATTATGGTCTTTTCGATGCAGTCCCAGTCATAAGGTTTTAGTGAACGAAGATTGATTGCCCTGCCGTTTAAGAGCAGATTTTCAAAGTACGTATTCTCAACAGCAAGAATTGTATCGCCGTTGTTTGCATCATCGATTGCAGACTGTATGCTTAGATATTGTTCTTTATTTGTGAGGTTCCAGACCGGCGGTACCTCGTCGGCGCCGATGTCGGTTTGTGAATTTAGGATTCGAGGTTGGCCGTCGAAGTCAACTTCACCGGAATCAGGCACGAAGCCGGGGTCGCCGGCTTCTATACAAGGTGAGTCGTAATTAAGATGTCCTTTTCCGTCTGGTCCGCTGAGGAAGTCAGGGTCGACAGAGATATTTCCCTGGGTGCCGGTCAGATTCGGGATGCCGGGGCCATAATTGCCGTTTGCATTGTTCCATACATCATTATATATGATAGTTGGATTGGCATCTACTCCCGCATCAATCCCATACCCTGAGTAAGACAATGCTATGATGTTATTGGCAATCTGAGGAGCAGATGTGCCGTTACAGATAATGCCTTCCTCTTCGTTATTGATTATGGTGTTGTGTGATATCAGCGGCGAAGAGCTAGTACAGATTATAGCTGGTCCGTTGATGTTATTGTCGATGATGTTATTTTTAATTTCGCCGGCGCTGCTGTAATGCACACCGATAATTCCGTTGTTTGCCGAGTTCCCTGTTATCCGGTTTCGAGCTATATACGGTTCGGAAAGATAGTAGACGTATAATGCAGCGCCGCTGCCGCCGTAATTGTCTTGAATGAGATTATCAATAATTTCAGGAGAAGAGGAATAGGTTATGTGGATACCTGGCCCGATAAGCGAGTTATTATATATAACTTGATTATTTTCGGTAATCCCATCGCTCCACTGTCGTAAATGTAATCCGCCGCCGTACATATCTGCGATGTTGTCGTATATGAAATTGTTTTTTATGATAGGGTCAACACCCTGGAATGCTACTATGCCCCCCCCGTCTCCGTGGTCGTTGCAAATATAGTTTGTATCCGGTGGTTCAAATCCGTGCTCAACGATAGCTGAATTATTGATGAAGGTATTATCGGTGATAACAGGACTGATATGCACAGGCGGATTTTCAGGATTAGCTGGGTTGACGGGGTTTCCATAAATATATATCCCTCCGCCCTGACCTGCGATGTTGTTGATAAAGACGTTCTTTCTTATAGTCGGTTCCGACATATTGTAACAAAGAACACCACCCCCGCATCTGTTCCATCGCAGGCCTTTAAACTCCCAGGATACAAGAATCCAGGAGCCGGTCCCGCCTGTTATGGTAAATCCTTCGATGATGGATTCATTGCTCTCGCCGGAGCGAAAGGTTACTGCTGAACCGTAGTTTGGGTCGCTCGGATTATTTGCGTCGATTATCGTGGCAGCTACAACATTCGGGTCATTCGGGTCAGTTGACCGAAGCGTGATGGCTTTCCAGAGGAAATCGATATTTTCCTGATAAGTACCTTCCGAAACGATTATAGTGTCTTGTTCATCAGCAGCGATAATTGCGGACTGGATATCAGGACATTCTGCAGAGGGTACATATAGCGTCTTTGCCCAAAGGGATGCGCAACAGAAAAAAAATATCAAAACCAGTAACTTTTTCACCAACCATATACCTCCAAAATAGAAACTGTCCGTAAACAATATTATATCAAAAAAATGTTGGATAATCCAGTAGTCTATGTTTAGTAAGGTAAGTTATGATAAAAGGTTAAGTTCTATAAACCTTTGTCGCTTAACCGCTTAAAGCTCTTTGATTTTACCGGACGAGGGGGCGAAGAGGTTAAAAAATGGTTTATAATAAATGGTAAAATATGGAATTTTTTTTGAGGTCGTTATAATATAAGATGTTAACAAGCTTGGTTTTCTAAATAAATATTCAGGCTTTCAAAGATTTGCGGACGTAATTCAGTGGTAGAATGTCAGCTTCCCAAGCTGACAAAGCCAAATTGTAAGCTTAAGAGAAATAAGCACTAACAGCAGTAAAAAAAGGGCTTACGTACTGTTCTCTGAACTGATTTATAACTGGTTTCGGGACTGTTTTTGGACTGGTTCATACACAAAAAGTTACACAAAAAGTCCCCTGTAGGTGTGAGTTCCTCTTGCTCTATGCTGTAGGTATGCACTTTATAATCCTCCTAATTCAGCCTCTATACATACTATCACCGCAATATTTTAACGTGAGCTTTAGTGCTTGCGTTTATAAGCTTCTTTTCGGGTCTTTTCAAAAAACTTATCATCTTTTTGAAACATGGTAACTACCCAGTTTGCGAACAACTCGCTATACTGAGTAGTTGCAAATATCCGGTTTTGCTGGTATTATTTAGGCAAATTTGTCTCATGCAAAAGCATTGGGTAATAATATTATGCTAAGTGATATAGAAAAGGCAAAGGTTCCCAGTAATTACCAGCAACTCTTACTAATTCCACGCAAACCACAGGGGCTCTGCAAAGATATGGGGCTGAACTGGTTACCAGTGAGGCTGATGGTAACGTTATACTCAAAAAAAGTCCAGTTATGATGTAAGCTTTTAAGTTGAGCAAGAGGCTAAAGAAATGAAAAATCTGAGACTATTAGTAATTCTAATTTTGTGGGCTATACAGATAAATGTTTTAGCTGAAGATTCTATTAAACAGGCAGCTCACGCACCTAAGAAAATACTTTTTATGGGTGATAGTATATCTGTAGGTGTAGGTACTTCCTGTTCCGCCAAAAGATATACGACTCTGGTAACAAACATGTTGAATGAGGATAACGTTAATTTTAAAGAAATTAATGTTGCAATTTCAGGCTCCACCTTAGTTGATCATCCCTGGCCCAAACCGGGATCTTCTGGTTACCCACATATCCTGAAAAAAACAATAGAGCAAAAGCCTGATATATTTATTATTCAACATGGGACAAATGATAATGCAATTGGTTCGTCTCTGGAAGAGTTTTTATGGGCATATCGTCAGGTTATTATTACGATCAAAGAAGAACTGCCACAAACACAAATAGTCTGTATGACTATTTGTCCATCATGGGATGTTACTAACTCCAGCAATGATTGGTTGAATCAGGCAAATATAGGCATACAGGAAATTGCTGCTATTGAAAAGGTCCTTATTGCCCATGTAAACTTTAAGTTATATAACCAAAAAGAACTCTTTCCCGATGGCGTCCACCCTAATGATAAGGGGCATAAGAATATGGCAGAATCTGTAGTAGAAGCGATAAAAGCGAATAAAATACAATCAAAAGAAAAGTTTGATTTTATATGTAATGGTACAGGCCAATACAGAATATGTGGATACATTTTTAATATAGTTCCAAATGATTTGGGTGATACCAGCTGGACATATTTCTATAATATTAAAAAAGATGGTTTCACGTATTGCTCTGATTATGTTGTTAAGATTTCAACTCCCTTCAAACTTTACGAAAAAGATTTTAAGACTATTGTTGTTTCTAAAAAATCAAAAGATTTCGAAGTAAAAAGCAGCTGGAATAATTATAATGGTACAGGAAATTTCATACTCTCTGAAACACAAGATAATCAAGTTGAGCTAAGTATTCATTGAAAGAGCTTTGAAAGGCGACTACCAACAAAACTGGCTTAGCGATTTCAAAAAGCGATACCTTGCTCTGTCATTGAGCGAAACCGAATTTAACCTGTACAAATCTGCATAAAACGACGGCTGGCCAATAAGGCATAAAACATGAACACAAAAACATTTCTAAAGCAATGGCGGTTTACATTGATTCTGATGTGTGCTGTGGCAGGGGGCGCTCTGCTGGGATACATAATCGGTCCAAAAGCAAGTGCCGTCAAGCCTTTGGGAGCCGTGTTTTTGAATTTACTGTTTACCGCAGTGGTGCCGCTGGTATTCTTTTCTCTATCCTCAGCAGTGGCAGCAAGCCCCAATCTCAAGCGTCTGGGACGTATAGCTGGTCTGATGCTGGCGGTGTTTGTGATCACGGGAGTACTCTCATCCTGTCTGATGCTTTTTACAGTGAAAGTCTTTGATCCAGCCAAAGGTTTGACCTTAGAGCTTGTCCAGCCACCAGGGCAGGATACAGGCGACCTTGCGAATAAAATTGTCGACGCTATTACAGTCAGCGATTTCCCAAACCTTCTGACTCGTCGCAATATTCTGGCACTGATTGTTTTTTCTATTTTAACTGGTCTGGCCTCACAAGCAGCTGGAGAAAAGGGACTCCCCTTTCGGAAATTTTTAGTTGCCGGGGCCGAAGTAATGGGGCAACTAATTAAACTGATTATGCTTTACGCCCCAATCGGGCTGGGTGCATATTTTGCGTATTTGGTCGGGGTGTTCGGACTACAGATTATGGGTTCATACGCCCGAGTCGTTGGGCTGTACTACCCTGTGGCAATATTGTATTTTATATTCGGTTTTTCTCTCTATGCCTTTGCCGCTGCGGGCCGTGAAGGCATCAAAGTCTTCTGGATGCACATTCCTCCGCCTGCTCTGACAGCCTTGGGGACGGGAAGCAGTCTGGCAGCACTTCCGGCCAATCTTGAAGCAGCTCAACGCATCGGTATATCTGAGGATGTGCGTGAGATCGTACTTCCGCTGGGTGCCACGATTCATATGGACGGTTCTTGCCTGGCAGCTATTATGAAAATTGCGGTTCTGTTTTCCTTGTTCGGGCGTGATTTTTCGGGAGTGGGTACTTTAGCCGGAGCTATCGGCGTGGCAATTCTATGCGGGGTAGTAATGAGCGGCATCCCCGGCGGTGGTTTTCTCGGTGAAGCCCTGATTGTTTCACTCTACGGATTTGGACCGGAGGCCCTTGTGATTATTTCAATGCTTGGCACGCTTGTTGACCCCCCAGCAACAATGATTAACTCCTCCGGTGATACTGTGGCAGCGATGATGATAAACCGCCTGCTGGCAGATAAAACAGGGCACAATCGCTTTCAAAGCGAGAAAGGACGTAACCAATAACCTACGCTACATCTCTGCCATAACGGTGGTATTGTATTTCACAGCGGCTGACGAATAAAATAAGAGTAGTAAAAAACAAAGGAAACTTCTTTTTTAGGAGGACAGATCATGGCCTTTACACTATCGCTTGGTTCAGAGGCTCCGGACTTTTCACTTCGTGCTACCGATGGCAATACTTATTCGCTCAAAGATTTCGCAGATGTGAAAGTTCTGGTCATCTTTTTTACCTGTAATCACTGCCCCTATGTGATCGGATCAGATGAGGTGACCCGTCAGACCGTAAAGAACTTTGAGCCTAAAGGTGTTAAGTTTATTGGTATCAACTCAAACAGCCCAAATACATACGAGGAAGATTCGTTTGAAAATATGGTCAAACGCATGAAACAATATGATTTTCCCTGGCTGTATCTTCATGACGAGATCCAGGATATAGCTCGGGCTTATGGTGCACTGAAAACGCCACACTTTTTTGTCTTCAACAAAGAGAGAAAACTCGTTTATACTGGCCGGGGCGTTGACAAACCCCGCGAGAGCAGCAAAATAACTGTAAATGATTTGGATAATGCCCTTGAGGAATTACTTGCAGCCAAAGAGATAACTAATCCGATAACTAACCCAATTGGCTGTAATGTAAAATGGGATGGCAAAGATGCCCACTGGATGCCGCCTGAAGCTTGCGACTTGGTATGACAGCAATTACATAAGTAAAGACCTATTATGTGGCACACAAATTCTGGAGATCGGACTTTAGATGGTGCTGAGGCAAGGCTCTTCGCGAGGAGAAAAATATGGTGAACGATAGAAGTAATCGTGTATGCCCGGTTGAAAGAGCTGGCAGTTTTGATAATAAAATTAGAAGATGGCTGCAAAACCCTCAAAAAATATTGAGGCCCTATATTGAAGAAGGGATGACAGTTCTGGATCTGGGTTGCGGCCCAGGCTTCTTCTCTATTGACATTGCTCAAATGGTTGGCAACTCAGGTCGAGTTATTGCCTCTGACTTGCAGGAAGGGATGCTTCAGAAACTAAGAGACAAGATTAAAGGAACTGAGCTTGAGGAGCGTATCAAACTCCATAAGTGCGAAGAGAACAAAATAGGCTTGTCTGAAAATGTTGATTTTATTCTGGCTTTCTACGTGGTTCACGAAATACCCAATCAGGATGAGTTTTTTAATGATGTAGAATCCCTACTGAAACCGAACGGACAAATTTTAATAGTAGAACCACCATTCCATGTATCAAAGTCGGCCTTTGAAGAAACTATCAGAAAAGCACAAAACGCTGGATTCACACTTGTAGAAAAGCCGAAGGTGCTTCTTAGCAAGACAGCAGTTTTAAAAAAGGGCTAACAACCAAATGTGTTTTTTTGCTTCCCAGGACTGATATAAACTGTAGTCAGCAAGGTAGTTGCTATTATGCTTTTACAAATCAGGGATGACCTCTGGATACAAGCTGCCCATACTACTTATCTTGAAAACATATACAAGTCCCGGCTGAACCTTACGATAAACCACATTACCGTAAATCGCACTTATCCCATACTCAGCCAGATTTTCCTTGTCATCCGCTAATTTCCATATCTCTTTCCAGAAAAGTTCCTTATCCCTGAGATTGAGCTTACTACATATATCTTCATATCGCTTAGGCTCCTCGCCATCTATCTCGATCGCAAACCCATCCTCAGGTTGCATCTTATCACTATAAACCCGCCGCCAAAGATACATCGCCTTTTCTTTACCATCCATCACCAGCTGCTCGTCAAACCTTACTATAAGTGCGTCGAAAAAAATTATATCTCCCTCGATCTCATATTCTTTCTCCAGCACTCTCTTGAGCATATCCTTCCTGTCTGTTTCCACAAACTTCAACTTCGTTATGACTTTCCCCTCATCGAACTTCTGGCTAATGACTTTTGCGTATCCTATTTGCCTCTCCGTCTTAAGGTTTGTAATTGCTGATTGAAGCTCTTTGTTTTCTTTAATGAGCTGCTCAATATTCTTATTGAAATGATACTTCCAGATTAGCAGTCCTAGGCCTGCAATCACAGTCAATATTGCAACGACAATTAGAGTTGGCAATATCTTCTTAACAATCTTCTTCACCATACACAAATATCGGCTTCTTGAACTAAAAAATATGAATTAATTTTATTCTAAGTGCCTTGATAACCCGTACAGGAAGTTCATGAGGACGAAGGTCAGATTACCGGATGCGAAGATGCTGTCTGGGACAAAAGCTCCAGATGTTAAACCATCCCACAGAATCTAACAGGACAGCTCTCAGGGCCACTTTAAGCGGATTTTAAGGGTAAAGGTAAACCAAAGTACGCCTCGACATTTTCAGAAAGCCTAAAAAAGTGGCTGACGCTTAAGACAAGCGGGCATATAGCCGATAATGCAACAGAGATAGATTCTTATATATATGCAAGGAGTTGAAAATGAAGGATA
>JBHPEQ010000012.1:0-40262 GCA_042576845.1 Planctomycetota bacterium | reverse complement strand
AAAAGTCGGGTTTATTTTTGATTTCCTTGACTTTCAAAAGACCTCGTCGGCGGAGCAATTCGGGACTGATAAGCAGGGAATTGCCGGCAAAGGCGGACAGACAGCTATACGGGCTATTACGACTTTCGGCAGTTGTCGGATTCAAGGGCAGGACCTGCCAGTATTTTTGCCGGGCGTCCTTTAGAAAATCAGCGAACTTGTAGGCCTGCGGACCAAGGTCACCAATGCCGTATTTTGCCGGCAGAGAAGTTATATGCAGTAATAAGCCGCTCGCTCTTTCTTTCATCATTTTTTATCAGCTAACCATTGCGGTATCTTCACCGTTAAATAATTGGCTAAATTTTCAAACTTTTCGACCCATCTTCCGGCAAACTCATTGCCCGAATCAGCCTTTTTACGCATAAGCGGATATTTTTCTGTGCTTAGAGCGAAGAAAATATTCTGTGCCTCCTGCAGGTCGATTTTCGGTGATACAAAGAGGAAAATCTGCAAAGTTGTCTTTATTTTCTCAAGAAGCTCAAGATTATTCGGCGAGCTTTGAAGTCTGCTCATAAGACGGTTCACTTTGCGCGTAGCTTCAAAGTAAAGCGTTGTCTGGTCAAGATTAAGTGACAACCTCTCGGCTTCATTTACAAGTGTCAGAACCCGACTAAGGTCAGATTTGTCGCTTCGTATCAGGTTTGTAAGTTCCTGATTAAGTATGAACTCAGCCGGTGCGGACAACGTCTTGGGTAAAGGTATGTTCATACCGCGCATCAATTCAATCACCGTGTAATTCTGCTCGTAGATGTGCAGGAAAGACGCCCGGATTTCCTGCCAGGTCGTCTCAAGCAATTCATAAAGAATACGGCGCTGTTCGTCTTTTAAAAGATGCCGCAGAGAATAATTATTATCCCCGAGAGATACATTCATAAGCCGCATAACTTCGGTGGTATTACCTTCGCGAAAGGCATTTTCCAGATTCCTTTGCATATCAAGGAATTCTGTATCAGACATACGGTCTGCAACGGCACAAATCAGATTATGGCTGCCTAAATGCAGGACGACAAAATCGACCTGATGTTTTTCCAGGACAATTTCCGACTGCACTGTTGCCCTGCCCGTTGCAAGTGTTTGAAACCCGGCATTATGCTTTTTATATGATTCAATATTTGCGGCATAGCAATAAACATTTTCTTTCTCATCATCGTTATGTTGATTGAAAATAGAACTGACGGCCAGATGCGCTCCCACCCTGTTAAGGTCGATACTTGCGGTCTTTACAAGCTTCTGATAGGCATCTTTGCCGTTTTCAAACGCTTTTGTGTTCACCGGCGCTTTCTTGAGAATATCCATAAAAGCAGGTTCGAGGTCTTCGCCGGTGGTTTCCTTCGCCAACTGGATTGCTCTTGCGGCATACTGTAATATCTGAATCGTCTCTATCCCGCAACAATCATCGAAGAACCAGCCGCAGCTCGTGAACATCAATAAGGACATCCTCTGCATCTCAAGGAATTTTAGAATGGTTATTTTGTCATCTGTTGTAAGCTCCTTCTTCGCAGATGCCGAAAGAAATCCTTCTACTTTCAGCAGAGCCCTGTCATTTATGACGGAGATATATTTATTTCTTACTTGCCAGGGGTCCGTAACGAATTGAGCTATTTTATTTTCATAAATGGATGCAAGGCGGTCCCGGAGCCAATTCATAGCTTCCCGCAGAGGCGCTCTGAATTGTTGTTTACCGGGATGGAATCTGCCATAAAAGCAGCTGCAATTACCCCTCCATCTCTCAATCCCGTGAGGACAACTCCAGGAAGTATTTTCTTTAATCTCAACCTCCCAGGCGGGTGGAAATTTTTCTAAAAATTCGGCGTAAACCGTCGGCTTAGCGAGATTATTTGTTTCAATATAGTCAAGACAATATGCAAGGGCCATATCGGCATGGCGGTGGTGGTGTCCATAAGTTTCACCATCCGTTGCGATATTTGCAAGCTGAGGCTGTTGCGCATTCTTGTCCAGATTTTCCATTAGTTTTTGAGCGAATACACTACCGCTTTTCAGCAAAGTTCCATACGAAACATCATAAGAGACCGGCCCGTTATAAAAAAACAGACAAATTTGTCTTCCGGACGGAAGTTCACAGATGTATGAAATCGTGGTATTGAGGTTATCGTGATTAACCTCTTCCCATTGCTCGGTGCCAAGCTTTCGCACTCTCGCCGCTTGATGCGGTGCGAGGATTGTGAATTTGATTTCGTGCTCGGTGAGGACTTCGAGTGTTTCGATATCCACGGCGGTCTCCGGCAGCCACATACCTTCGGGCCTTCGCTGGAACCTTTGCTCGAAGTCCCGGATTCCCCATATTACCTGTGTGTGCTTGTCTGCCGTGTTTGCAAGAGGCATAATGATATGGTTGTATGGCTGTGCGAGAGCAGCACCGTGGCCTGAGAAAAACTCCCTGCTTTCTTTGTCCGCTTCTATTATGCTCTTGTAGACTTCGGGTGCGTGCTTTTGAAGCCAGGACAGAAGCGTCGGCCCGAAATCGAAGCTCATCTTCGAGTAGTTATTGACGATGTCTATGATTTTTTTATCAGAATCGAGTATGCGGGACGCTACATTTTGCCTGTAACATTCTTCGGTTATTCTGCTGTTCCAGTCGTGATACGGATATGCCTCATCCTGCAGTTCCACATCTTCGAGCCAGGGATTTTCCCTCGGTGGTTGATAAAAATGACCATGTATGCAAACATATCGATTCATTTTCAGGGTTCTTTATTCGTATTTCGTCTTATGTCTTGTCTTTCACGGAGCTTCTTTATTTTTATCGGCCTAAAAACGGCAGTCCTTAATCCAGTTTGTAAAATAGTCCTTTCTTGCAGCTCCTATTTTTAAGGCTTGCTTGGGACTCAAAGATTATAATAGTAAATAACTGCCATAATGGCACAGCTAAGAAGACGGCTAAATCATAAGTGCTTGCTATTACTGCAATTACACTTTCTTGGGAATTCAGGCACGCTGTTTGCACGTTACTTCTCTGGAATAGAGTATATACAAGAATTGGCATTTTTTAGAGTAAAGGGTTTTTGCTATGAAATTCGACAAATTTACCCTAAAGGCACAGGAAGCATTGGCAACTTCTCAGCAGGTTGCGATGGCTAAATCCCATACCGTTCTCTCACCGCTGCATTTATTAAGCGCTCTTCTCGAAGATGAGGAAGGTGTAGTGGGGATGGTTCTGCAAAAGATAGGCGCTGAAATTCGTCAAATCAAGGATATGACGGAAAGCGAATTAAAGCGCATGCCCGAGGGCAAGAGCGAGGATTTACTTACACCCGAGCCGGCCTTTAATCAGATTGTTCTGGACGCCCAGAATCGCGCCGATGCGATGGGTGATGAGTATCTAAGTGTTGAGCATTTACTCTGTTCTCTGGCTTCGGTGCAAAGCGATGCAAAAGAAGTGTTAAAGCTCAACTCAATCACGCCGGAGCAGATTGAAAAAGCTCTCAAGGAGATACGCGGCGGCGAAAAGATAACCGACCAAACTCCGGAAGATAAATATAAAGCCCTGGAGCGTTACGGCATTGACCTCCTCGAAATGGCTCACAAGGGAAAGCTCGACCCCGTTATTGGCAGAGACGACGAAATCAGACGATGTATGCAGGTTCTGAATCGCCGGACGAAGAATAACCCTGTCTTGATTGGCGAGCCGGGCGTTGGTAAGACCGCTATTGTAGAAGGGCTCGCTCAGAGAATAGTCGCCGGCGATGTACCAACTGGTTTGAAAAACAAAAGAATTATCGCTCTTGATATGGGTGCATTGATTGCCGGGACGAAATTCAGGGGTGAATTTGAGGACCGTCTTAAGGCCGTGCTGAAAGAGGTTGTTGGTGCCGAAGGCGGAATTATCCTTTTCATTGACGAGCTGCATACCG
Organism: Planctomycetota bacterium; assembly: GCA_042576845.1. Taxonomy (GTDB): domain Bacteria; phylum Planctomycetota; class Phycisphaerae; order Sedimentisphaerales; family Anaerobacaceae; genus JBHPEQ01. Next base: position 36,351 of record JBHPEQ010000012.1, on the reverse strand, counting down.
TTGTAGGGGCAGGCAAAGCCGAAGGTTCCGTCGATGCAGGCAACCTGCTCAAACCATCACTTGCACGCGGCGAGCTGCGATGCATCGGCGCTACTACAATTGACGAATACCGAAAACACGTAGAGAAAGATGCGGCACTTGAGAGACGCTTTCAGCCGATTATGGTTAACCCGCCGAGTGTTGAAGAAACCATAGCCATCCTTAGAGGGCTGAAAGACCGCTATGATATGCATCACGGCGTCCGAATTACAGACTCAGCCCTCGTTGCAGCCGCGAAGCTCTCAAATCGCTATATTTGTGACCGATGGCTGCCGGACAAAGCAATAGATTTGATGGATGAAGCGGCCTCGAAGCTCCGGATTGAGAATGATTCACTGCCGGCGGAGCTGGATACTATCCGGAGGAAGAACGTTCAGCTTCAAATTGAGCGCGAGGCGCTTAAAAAAGAAAACGATGATGCAAGTAAAAAGAGATTAAAAAATGCCGAAAAGCAATTGGCTGAGCTGAAAGAAAAGGACAAGGAGCTAACCGCACAGTGGGAAAGCGAAAAAGGGCACATCGAGAAGATAAAGCAGCTCAAAGAAAAAATCGAACAAGCTCAACATCAATTCGAAGAGGCCCAGCGTCAGGGCAAACTGGAGGAGGCGGCCCGTTTGAAATACGGCACCATAGGCGAGCTGAAAAAAGAACTTGAGCAAAAAGAGACCAAGCTGGCAAGTTCCAACGGCGCCAAAATACTCCAGAATGAAGTAACCGAAGAGCATATTGCCTCAGTTGTCTCAAAATGGACAGGAATTCCAATTGCGAAGTTGCTCAGCGGTGAACGGGACCGCCTGATGAAGATGGAAGAGTTGATTTGCGAACGCTTGGTGGGCCAGGACGAAGCTGTAGCTGCTCTTTGTAATGCGGTTCGTCGCAACCGAGCAGGACTGGGCGACCTGAATCAGCCGATAGGGACATTTCTGTTCCTCGGCCCAACCGGTGTGGGAAAAACCGAGCTTTCGAAGGCGCTTGCGGATTTTCTGTTCAACGACCCCAATGCTATGGTCAGGATTGATATGAGTGAATTTATGGAGCAGCACTCTGTTGCCCGTCTCATCGGCTCGCCGCCCGGTTATGTCGGCTATGAGGAAGGAGGCAGATTAACAGAGGCGGTCCGCCGCAAGCCATATTCGGTACTTTTAATGGATGAGATTGAGAAGGCACATCCTGATGTCTTCAACGTCCTGCTGCAGGTATTCGACGACGGCCGATTAACCGACGGCAAAGGACGAACCGTCGATTTTAAAAACACTGTCATTATTATGACCAGCAACATCGCAAGCCAGCAGATTCAACAGCTTACCGAAGAGTCCGGCGCTGATTGGGAAATTGAAGCCCACGTTAAAGAAGCACTAAAGCAGCACTTCAAGCCGGAGTTTTTGAATCGTATCGATGAGGTAATTGTCTTTCATATGCTCACCAAAGACGATTTGAAAAAGATTGTTGGTATCCAGCTCAATTACTTAGCTCAGCGGCTCCAGGACCGGAACATTAAGCTTGAGTTCACTGATAACGCCCGCAAGCAAATTATGGATGAGGGCTACGACCCTGTCTTCGGTGCCAGGCCCCTGAAACGCACGATTCAGCAACGTCTGGAAAATCAACTCGCTGCTGAGATTCTTTCTGGAAAATTCACTGAGGGCGATACCGTAAAAATTGACGCCGATGCACACAAATTCACATTTGAAAACATTAATTCATAACCACTCACAATGTTGGAGTATCTCTTCTGCTATAGATTTACTGCTATACCACGCTTCTTGAGATACTCTTTCATTTCGTTGATTGTGTAATTTTTAAAGTGTGTAATTGAGGCCATAAGTACCGCATCGGCATTGCCTTCAACGATTGCATCGTATAAATGCTCAAGGGTTCCCGCCCCGCCTGATGCGATGACAGGGATATTGACCGCATCGGTTACAGCTTTATTCAGCTCGTTATCGTAACCCGCCTGTGTACCGTCGGCGTCCATACTGGTTAGAAGTATCTCTCCCGCCCCCAGTTCTTCGCATCGCATCGCCCATTCTACAACATCTATATCAGTCGGCTCGCTGCCGGCTTTGACACAGACCTGCCAATGACCCGCCCGTTCTTTCGAACGCCGGGCGTCAATGGCCAGAACCACGCACTGATTTCCAAAACGGTTGGCAGCTTCAGTTAATAAATTCGGATTTTGCACAGCAGAGGTATTTACCGAGACCTTCTCAGCGCCGCATCGCAACAAAGTGTCGAAATGCTCTACTGTCTGGACGCCACCGCCTACGGTGAACGGGATAAAGACGTTTTCAGCAACGCTGGCGGCAAGCTTAACAATTGTCTTACGGAAGCTAATCGTGGCCGTTATATCCAGAAAAACCAGTTCATCGGCGCCCTCGTTACTGTATCTTTTTCCCAGTTCGACCGGGTCGCCGGCGTCTCGAAGATTCAAAAACTTCACTCCTTTGACAACACGGTTATCTTTTACATCAAGACAGGGGATAATTCTCTTTGCCAGCATTATGAATTTCCCTTTTCAGCGGTTCGAGCGAAATTTTTTAACAAGGCCAGGCCAGCCGGCCCGCTCTTTTCAGGATGAAACTGCGTGCCGTAGATATTATTCTTCTGCACCGCTGCCGGCATTTGGAAACCATAATCGGTATAGGCGATTTTAAGCTCTTTGTCTTTAACGTCTGCATAGAAAGAGTGGGCAAAGTAAAAATATTTTTCATCCGGCAAGCCGTCAAATAAATCCATATCGGCCGGCAGTTTCACAAGGTTCCATCCCATATGTGGAATCACTCTGCCGGCAGGGATACCAACGACCTTTCCGCTTACTAAGCCAAGTCCCCGGTGTTGTCCATGCTCACAGCTTTCGTCAAAAAGCATCTGATAGCCGACACAGATTCCAAGCAGCGGTTTGCCCGTTGCGGCAAACTTTTTGATAATCTCAGCTATGTCGCCCAGTGCTTTTACCGCATATCCAAAAGCCGCTACGCCAGGCAAAATCAGCCCTGTCGCCGTTTCAATATCAGCGGTATCACAGCTTAGCTTTACATCACAGCCAATGTAGTTAAATGCATTGCAAACGCTTTTTACGTTTCCCACGTTATAATCGATAACTATTATCATATCTGATATTTCGCAGTGGCAGGACGGTTGGTTTCGGAAATTATATAATACGAACTACGAATTCTTTGGCTTATACTATAATGTGAAACTGTTAATCATTCAAGAAGAATTGCCCTTGTTAAACCGGAGACGATTATCTATAATTGTTGAAACCTTGACTGGAAATTTAAGGAACAGCTAATGTGTGGGATTATAGCTTATTTGGGTAAAAAGGTTGCACAGCCGATTCTCGTTGAAGGCTTAAAGCGGCTCGAATACCGAGGTTATGACTCGGCCGGGGTGGCGTTATTATCAGGCGGGGTGTTAAAAGTGAAAAAAACCAGCGGCAGAATCGGTGCCCTTGAACAAATTCTCGATGAACCAGACAAAGACCAGACACTCGGTATGGGACATACTCGGTGGGCAACACATGGCAAGCCGAACACTACCAACGCACATCCTCATCTCGACCATACCGGCAAAATTGCTGTCGTCCATAACGGCATTATTGAAAACTACGGAACACTAAAGACCTGGCTCATCGGCGAAGGTGTCAAATTCGCCAGCGAAACCGACACCGAAGTAATAGCTAACTTAATCGGTTATTTTTACTCCAAAGGCAACGGCGACGAAGGCAAAAAACAATCCGACATCCAGAACAAATTTGAATGGGCAGTTCAGCGAGGCCTTGCCGAATTGCACGGCACTTACGGCCTGGCGATTATGTGCTCGGATTTCCCGGATATGCTCATCGGGGCAAAAAAGGGAAGCCCTTTAATCTTAGGTGTCGGTGAGAATGAATATATTCTGGCTTCGGATGCCGCCGCAATAGTAGAGCACACAAAAGAGGCGATTTATCTGTCCGACAGCGAAATGGTGACTATCGGCCCGGAGGGTTTTCACACTAAAACAGTTGACAATATCACCGTAACCAAAGAGCTGAAACAAATCGAATTCTCACTCGAACAAATCGAACTCGGCGGCTTCGAGCATCACATGCTAAAGGAAATTTTTGAGCAGCCCAAAGCATTAAGCACCTGTATTGGAGGCAGAATCGACAGCCGGAACAACAGGATTAAGCTTGGAGGAATAGATACACACCTGCGGGAGCTGACACGCACCAAACATCTTATCCTTACCGCCTGCGGCACCGCTTTCCACGCCGGCTTAGTTGGAGAATTCTTGTTTGAACACCTGGCCCGCATTCCGACAGAAACCGAATACGCCAGCGAATTCCGATATCGCAATCCCATCATCGAGGATGGAACGGTCGTTATGGCAATAAGTCAATCCGGCGAAACAGCAGATACTCTTGCCGCCGTCGGACAGGCAAAAGAACGCGGCGCTACCGTCCTCGGCATCGTAAACGTCGTCGGCTCTTCTATCGCAAGAACTACAGATGCTGGAATTTATCTCCACGCAGGACCGGAAATAGGCGTTGCGAGCACAAAGGCCTTTACCACACAGGTCGCCGTCCTTACTATGCTGGCTATGGAATTGGGCAGGAGAAAGAATATCAGCGACGAACAGGCAGGCAGGTATATCGATGAATTTTCTAAGATATCGGACAAAATTAGCCAGATACTCGAGCAATCGGACCATATAAAGAAGATTGCATCGGCAAATATCAATGAAAATAATTGGCTTTTCCTTGGCCGGGGTTTTAACTATCCTGTTGCTCTCGAAGGCGCCTTGAAGCTGAAGGAAATAAGCTATATCCACGCCGAAGGGCTCCCGGCAGCAGAAATGAAGCATGGACCTATCGCATTGATTGCCAACGGAACGCCCGCCGTTTTCATCGCAACCGCCGGCCCTCAATACGATAAAATCATCGGAAACATTGCCGAAGTTAAAGCGCGGGGCGGAACAATCATCGTAGTTGCAACCGAAGGTGATGATAGCATCAAGCAGCATGCTGACTATTTAATCACTATTCCCGAGGCACCGGAGTTTTTTCAACCGATGTTGACAGTAGTTCCGCTTCAGTTGCTGGCTTATCATGCCGCCGTCCTTCGCGGCCATGACGTTGATAAACCTCGTAATCTCGCAAAGTCTGTTACGGTTGAGTAGCGTATACTAACGGTGAAATCAAAGCCACAAAAATCAGGCCAGGCCTCCTACCGCTTTCGAGAGGAGACAAAAACAAACCGGCTCGGTTTTACTCTAATCGAGCTGCTTGTTGTAATCGGCATCATCAGCCTTTTGCTTTCCATACTTATGCCGTCTCTCATTAAAGCGAGGTCTATGGCGATGCGTATGAAATGCGCCCATAATCTAAACCAAATCAACGTTGCGATGAATCTGTTTTTAATCGACAATAAGCAAACATACCCTTGTGCGGATGACCCTGTCTCAGATGACCCAAACAACACCTACTGGCTGTGGATGGGACGCGGCTGGCGGGGACACCTCGAAAAATACCTCGGCAACAATATCAACGTCGACAATCCATCGGTCCTTCTTTGCCCCCAGGATTTCGCTTTCCCTGAAAAGTACCAATCCACAAGTTACGGCTACTCGATGGCATTCTATCACAGCCCGGCACAAATCGATGCGATGAGCAGTCCGGCTGACACTTACAGTAATCCACAGCCCGGCGTTCCCCAGCAAAGCTTCGACGTTGCGCATCCAGCCGGCAAGATTATGATGGGTGAATGGTCCAGCAACCATTTCCGAATAAAAAACGCACAGGAGAGGTCAAAAGGATGGTGGACCTGGCACGGCAGAAGAAATTTCCTTTTCGCCGACGGGCATGTTATCTTTCTAAAGGCAACCGATATTCGCGAAGCTAATGATGGGCTGCCCGATGTAAACCTGACAGTCCGCGGAATCAAAGGCATCGATTGGCCACGCTGATAAATCCTTCCTTTCTTTGGCAAAAACGGTTCTACTGGTCCCATGTCCCGTCAAACATCAATGTTTTGCTTTCGCCGACAGGCGGTCCTTTTGGTGTGCTTGCTGTTATTGTAATGCTGGCATTGCCGCGTTCATTAACAGCGTCGATATTATAATCACCCGGCACAAAATAACTGCCCGTAAGGTCGCCTTCCTGAAAGCCCAAAAGCTCCCTTCTCGACTTCTCTGCGAGATTGCCCACAAGCTCACCAACTAAGGCAACTGATTTCACAACAGCATAGGTTGCCACAGCCGTGCGAATCGTCCCCGCCGCCGCCTTTGCTTCCGACCATTTAGCGTCGTTAACTTTGCCTCTGACAATCGGAACAGCTACTGACGCCAGGATTGCGACAATAAGAATAACAACCAGCACCTCGATAAGTGTAAAACATTTTCTGATTTGCATCCTCAAGCCCGCCTTCGCTAACAACTTTCGCACTGAAGAGCTTGTCGCCGTCCAAACAATCGTGGATTGATGGATATTCTCTGACAATACGCTAAGTATCTTAAAGTTATTTATATTACCCCCCAAAATTCTACATTACATATGCCGATATTTTACGGCCCCCATTTATGTTCGTTTTACTTATGATACAATAAAGCGGTTTTCAATTCAACGAAAAATGCCTGCTACAGTTTAATATAAGGCGCCGGCCGAAAAGCAACACGGTTTTACCGGACTTTCCTTTAAAAAAAATTAAAAGCTTAAAATTTAAAACTAAAAACTTTGGAGTCAGCCTTCCCGTCGAGATGGGGCTTCGCCGCGGCTGGCGGCTGACGACTTCCTTAGTTTTGCCTTTTGCACTTTGAATTTTAACCTTTGAAGAAATTCCCCCTGCACAACAGCCCCTGTCCCTAACCTGCCCCCAAGGGGCACAGCAAGCCCCACCCCTCCGAGGGGCTGGACGAGCACCCCTCGATTCGACCACAAAAAATGGGAGAGCTTGAAAACAAGCTCTCCCTTTATTCATGTGGCTCTTTCCATTATTTTTTCAACTCTTACCTGCTCTAGCCTGATTACGCTCTGACTTGAGTGCGATAAAGTACTGGCCAAACAAGTTTTAAGCCAAAATGGCCGATTTAGGTCATATTGCAGAGCCACTATTTTTTTCTTCAATTATTAAATCGGCATACCTTTTTTAATTTCTTGAATTTTTTATACCACTCAAAACCCTCTGCCTCTGCTGTGATTTTTACCATTTTAATCAGCTTACCCAGCCCAAAGAACTCCATCTTTACCTTCTTTGGCACCTTTACTTTTAAGGGGGTTTATCGGCCGTTCTACCATTATTTGTCAGTATATATCTTGCCTGGCTTACTTTTTTTGTTTTTTTGAAAATTTTTTCTCAATCCCGGAAATTCACTTTTCTCACCCGATTTAGATTTGCAGGATGCTCCGAAGCGTATCTCGTATTTCGCATCACGCTTCAGACTTCACGTTTTGGCGGGGGCTGTTTTGTATCCCAAAGTTAGGGGTTATTGGTATTGTTGTTTTCGCTGACAAATTCCGGGACAAGCTCCTTGATTTTGCGGATTATTTCACTGCGGTCTTGTGTCCTTCCGACCTGTGCAAGTTCCTTTATACCAGCGGAAAGTTTGTCACGGTCCATAGGAATGTTCTTGGAAATACTGATTTTGGGATGTCGGGTCGTCTGCATATCCTCGCCTTTAATTCTAAGCTCTTCAAAAAGCTTTTCACCCGGTCTGACGCCGGTGTAGAGGATTTCAATATCCTCGCCGATCCTGAAGCCGCTGAGTGTAATAAGCTCTCTGGCTAAGTCTACAATTTTAACCGGTTCGCCCATATCGAGGACAAAGATTTCCCCACCCTGGCCCATTGCTGCCGCCTGGAGGACGAGCTGGCTTGCTTCCGGTATGGTCATAAAGTATCGTTTCATTTCGGGATTTGTTACTGTTAAAGGGCCGCCTTCGGCTATTTGCTTTTTGAAGATGGGGACCACCGAGCCCTCAGAGCCGAGGACATTGCCGAAACGGACTGTTACAAAATGTGTATTGCTGGTGGTGTCCAGGTTTTGGATATACATTTCAGCGATTCGTTTGGAAGAGCCCATAATACTGGTGGGATTAACAGCTTTATCAGTGCTTATCATAACGAAATTAGTTGTACCGAAGCGGTCAGCGGCATCAGCAACAACCATAGTGCCGAGAGTATTGTTTTTTACAGCTTCGCCGGGATTCAACTCCATCAGAGGGACATGTTTGTGGGCGGCAGCGTGAATGAGGATTTGCGGCTTGTATTTTTTGAAGATTTTTTCAACACGTATCTTGTCAGTGATATTGCAGACAATTGCCTTTAGAGCAATATCGGGAAATTGATTATTCAGTTCCCTCTCTATATAGAAGAGCGGGTTTTCGGCCTGCTCGAGCAACAGAAGAAGCTTTGGCTTAAAATTACAAAGCTGTTTGCACATTTCCGAGCCGATGGAACCGCCCGCGCCGGTGACAAGGATAGTTTTGTCCTTTGCGAAGCCCTCTATCAAATCCAGGTCGAGCTCAACGGCTTCTCTGCCGAGAAGGTCGTTAATATCAACGTCTCGAATCTGCGAAACGCTGAACTTACCCGAAGCGATGTCTGTAATTGAAGGGACGGTTCGAAAGCGGATTTTGATTCCCTCGCAGACCTGTATGACTCTTCTTAGCTGATGATGTGTTGCTGAAGGCATTGCGATTGCAATCTCTTCGATTGTCTGCTCTGAGCAGATTTTCGGCAGTTGCTCGACCGTTCCGAGTACGGGAATTCCGTGGATACTGATTTCCTGTTTGGTGGGGTCTTCATCAATAAAACCAATTACATCGTATTGTGCAACGGTCATACGGTGGATTTCCCGCAGGAGTGCTTCGCCGGCATTGCCGGCCCCGATAATAAGGAACCGTTTCAGTCGGCCGCTCTGGACTGTTCGGAATTCTTCGTGGTACAGCCGAACCGCCATTCGTGCGCCCGCCAGCAGCAGGAATGTGCCGGCCATATCAAGCAGAAATATGGCCTGGGCCATGTCGGCGATGGTCTCAAGATGCCGGCGCACCAGAGGGATTTGCAGAACTAAGAAGAACCATAAGGCAACTATGATGAGTGTGCTAATAAGTGAGGCCCTAAGAATCGCTATGAGGTCTGATATGCCGACATATCGCCACCATCCTCGATATTGTCTGCAAATGCCGAATACTATCAGCTTGATAATGATAATGAAGGACAGAAGTATTGGATACTGTTTCGTCAGCCATTCGGTTCTGAACTGCATATTTTTCAAGAGCAGAAATGAAAACATCAAAGACAGAGCGAAGACAATGATATGAACCAGGATAATCAACGCTCTGCGAAACCGAAGCAGTAAACCGGGTGGTGATGACAATTGGGGTGGAATTTGTTGTTCGTTTTTAATCTGTTTCTTTAAGTCAGGCATATTTTTTCTTTATCGGCATAGTTACCCCCTTCGTTTAACTATGTGCTAATTATAGCAAAGCCAAGACCAACCGTCAAGCACCAACACTGTAAAAGGATAAAAGACAAGCAAGGAGAGGTTTTTGACTTTGTCGGCCTTTCGTGGCTTCGATTATACTTAGGACGAGCTTTGCTCGGGGCAGCTTTTTTACAAGGTTGACAACAGGATATTGCCGGACCTTCTGACTCACAAAGACAGCGAATGTGTCCTCGCTTAGACTACATTCGACTCGCCAGGCTCGCTTGTCTCAAAGAGGACCTGCGTTTCCTGGTAAATTGGCACTTGCGTAAAGATAGTTATGAATCTTCTTTTAAGTCTGGTTTTTTCTTAGATTTCGGCTTTTTTTTGGTTTTCTTCTGTTTTTGCTCAGATGTGTCTATAGGTTCCTCAGGTTCCGGCTCTTCAAATTTGGTTTCATCAGCCGGCGTGGTCTCAGTTGTCTCGGCTTCTTTCGGCTCGGGCAGAATATAAATATCATCCAGAGATGTTCCGTCAACCATTTTGCGCATAAGAGCATATATAATTGTGTTTGCGGAAAAGAAGAAGCTCATAATAAAAGCAGCCAGCAGAGCGATAACAGCTAGTAAAACAATATAAAACAGAAATGCCGCCACTGCTTCAGCCCCGTTTGCTGGTTCGAGATTGGTGGAACGAAGCAGATTGGCAAATTGCGGGGCCGGCCACATAGCCGACAGTTTGCTGACATTTTTGCCGCCGGCCTCGACAAAAATGCCGAGTTCCAGCGTCCAGTGAACCACCCACAGCACAAGGAATGCAAAGAACCTTACGAACGCATAACAAATCGCCCCGTAGACACCAGCGACGACGGCATAGAAGCCCATTCGCCAGGGTTTTGAATATATGAAGCTAAAGGCGCGACTTATTGCATCGAAACAATCCGAGCCGTCATAGGCAATAGCAGGATACATCAGATTGAATCCTGCAACAGCGCCTATCAAAACAATAGCTATAAGCACCCCGGCGAAGAGCGCCAAGAGCATAAAGATACCCATCAGCAACTCACCAACTCTCGGAATATTACCTATGAGTCCGAGCAGGAAGATGAAAAATCCCATGAAGATAATTATGCCGAACGGAACCAACGGTGCGGTGAAAAAGCTTGCGAATTTTTTTGTACTGTATCGCACGGCTTCGGTCAGGCCGGGTTTTTCACCTTGTGCAAATTGTTGTGCGGCCATCCGGCAGACAGCGCCGCCGGCAATGCATATTACCGACAGTTTGATTACGAAGAATATGATTGTGTAAATAAAATGGTACTTTACCGCCCACATTACCGCGCTAAAATAATGTGCGATACTTTTAAGCACGCCCGGCGGGTCGAGGGCGAATACCGAATACACCGCTGTCTGAAACTTTTTTTCGGCAAAATGCCAAAATGTGGAAAACATACCCGTCCTTTGGCCATTGTCTTTATGCTTATCGATGTATGAGTTGATACTGTCGGGGTTATTGATATAGACATCCAACTCATTATTATTGCCGTGAATATCTTTTGCAACAATGACGGGCTTGCTGACGTCCATAATCAGGCCGGTCAGGCATATCACAAGCAAAGCCAAAAAACATATTATCAAATTGCCGGGCCGAATAGCCATCCGGAAGGTCTGGAATATCTTAGTAAACAGCGGTTGTTCGAAAACAAGTGGGGTCTCTTTGTTACTATTCATTTTGCGTCCTTTCGAAAAGATACGATATTTGTTGTTTTATTAAGAACACATACTAAAATATATACCTAATTCGGGTTGGTTTGAAAAGATTTTATAATATTTTTTTGGCTGGATATTCACTGTTTATCTGCAGGGTCGAGGGGGGTATCGGAACTGTCCTCAGATTCCTGCGAAGACAGGCGGGAAGAAATTTCGTATTCGGAATCCAGCCACCTGTCTAAATCTATAAGCTTGCACCGCCGGGAACAAAAGGGGGAAAATTGTGCTTCGGTTTTTTTCCGAGGTGATAATTCAACGATTCTGCGGCAGATGGGACATCTGTGTTTCATATTCGGCTAAGAGCTTATTACTTTAGAGCTTAAAAAAAGTATTTCTGCTTAGCTTCAATCAATAAAGGTTACTGTTGGCCTGTAAGCCCCTGCTCCAACTGGCGGGCGTATTCGATGCAGTATCTGGCCCAGGGTTGAGCTTCAAGGCGGGGTTTTGGTATGGGCTTGCCAGTGCCTTCGCAGATACCGTAAGCTCCATCCTGGATTCGCTCGAGCGCAGCGTGTATTTCATCCAGTAGTTTTCTTTCACTGTCCATCAATTCGAGAGCAAATTCCTGCTCATAATTATCCGTACCGATATCGGCCATATGAATAGGCACGTTTGAGAGGTCCCCAGTTGCGTCCAGCCGGGATTTTTTCAAAGCTCCGTTTTCGATATTTGTAACGTCGCTGAGAATTTCAAGTCGTTTTTCGAGCAGCAGTTTTTTAAACTTTCTCAGCTCGGCCGCAGAAAGGTATTTTTTCTTTTTCGAGGTCTTTTTGGTTTTCTTTGCCACGTTGTTTCCTACCTTATTTATTTTATCAGCAACTTTTCAGTCTGTTTTTCACGGCTTTAAGGGTGAATTTATTTCAATCTGTTGCATTGTCTAAGCCGGTCTTTTAATACCAGAACGAGGGATTTTACAAAGAACATGTGAATTATTCAAGATAATTTAGTCCCCTGGTGTAAATGTTTTTTTCGGCTAATTAGTTAGAAATGTTTACTTTGAGGGCTGTTTTTTGCAAATTTGCCTACAGGAATGAAGAATTTTTCATTCCCGATGGTCCCTGCGAGCATCCTGACGCCGAAAAATTTCTCTATTTGCTCGGGTCGGAAGACATCTTTTATCCCGCCATACAAATATCCGGCATCAGAACCAAGCAGCAATACCTTCTCACAATAACGGCTTGCAAGGTTTATATCGTGGGTTACGGTTATAATGGTTTTGTTTTTCTCAAGCTGCATTTTTCTGATTAAATCATATATTCCAACCTGATGTTTAAGGTCCAGAAAGCTTGTCGGCTCATCGAGAAGCAACACAGGCGTATCCTGTGCAAGGGCTCGTGCAATGAAGACTCTCTGCCTTTCTCCGCCGCTTAATTGGCCGAGCGGTCTTGAGGCAAACGGGGTTGTCTGCGTCATCTCAAGCGCCTCAGCCACCTTTTCTTTATCAACTTTGCCTTCAAATCCGAACGTGCCCAGATACGGCGCTCTTGCCATTGAGACTATTTGGACCACACGGAAGTCAAAGACTGGGACAAACTCCTGGCGGACAACGGCCATTTTTTGTGCCAGTTTTCTGACAGAAAGCACTTCTATTGGGGCCGACTCAATCTCTATTGAACCAGCGTCGGCTTTCAGTAATCCACAAAGCAGATTCAACAGAGTCGTTTTTCCCGCCCCGTTTGGTCCTGCTATTGCCAGGAAATCGCCCTGTGTCAGTTCGAAGCTCAGATCTTTTAAGATGGCCTCCTGGGGTCGATAGCCGAAACTTAAATTGTCTACTTTTATAATTGGGCTCATTTTAACCAACTGACCTTTCTGCTGTATTTTGCGAGCAAAATCAGGAAGAAAGGCCCGCCGGCGATAGCTGTGATTACGCCTACAGGTAGCTGCTCTGTCCCGAAGACCGTTCTGGCGAGTGTGTCGGCAATAATCAGAAACACACTTCCGGTAATCGCGCTGATAGGGAGCAACTGTCGGTGGTCTGGACCTGATACCAGCCGGACTGCATGTGGGACAATCAGGCCTACGAAGCCGATGAGCCCGCTGAGACTCACCGCTACAGCGGTTATAAAAGCTGTGATAGAAAATGCTATCATTTTGGTTTTTACGGTATCAACGCCAAGGCCTTTTGCTTCCTTTTCACCTAAAACCAGAGCATTGAGCTTATTTGAGAGGATAAATAGGCCGATTATGCCGCCCGTAATACACAGCCAGCTGAACCACAATACTCCCGAGGGCTTTTCCGTTATATTGCCCATCAGCCAGAACACCGTCGAACGGAGTTGTTCGCTTTTGGCTATCGATATCAGAAACATTATTACGGCTGAGAAGAAGGCGTTAACCACGACGCCTGCCAGCAGTAGAGAAGTTACCTGGAATCGGCCTGCGAAATATCCAATGAACCAGACGAGCGAGACGGTTAAAATCGAGCCGGCAAATGCAAAGACAGCGACAGGCGAACCGCACCAGAAATTTAATGTCAGGCCGGAAAGGAAGGCTGTTATTACCCCTAAGCCGGCACCGCTGGATATGCCGAGGATATATGGGTCGGCAAGAGGGTTTCGCAGAATCGCCTGCAAGACTACGCCACAGGCGGCCAATGCTGCACCTACAAGGGCAGCCAAAATCACTCGCGGCAACCTGACGTGGACAAATATTTCGTAATCGATATTCTGCCCAGGCTCCTCGCCTGGGCCAGCGAAAAGCTTCTCTAACGAAATCTTTCGTGGTCCCTCCGGCGGGCGTATTTCCCCCGTCAAAGTGCATAATGCCATTACCACTGCCAGAACCGCCAGGCAGATAAATACTTTGACTGCGAGCTTTCGCGATGTCAGTGTTTCAGACATTAGTTTGTCCAGACTTTTGAAAAACGACTTCCTGTAAGTTATTGCTGTTCGGAGAGGGTATCAAATCCAGGTAATAAAAGCGATTTTCTTTCAGGACGACTTTGCCGGTGGTATGTTTTATTTGGTTTTGGAATATCGGTCCATCAAATACAAATGTGTGAAATTCTCCATTTTCGCCGCACGGGTCGATAGTCGAAGGCAGCTCAGATAAAAATTGCTCATCGAAGCGTCTGCCGAGAAATGTTTTGTCAAGAACATTTGAGTCGACGCAGGTAATAACCGCTCTGAAGCCCGAATTTATAAAGGCATGGGCAAGCTGTGCAGTGTCCTTTTTCCAGATTGGGAATATTCCTTTCATCCCTATCTTTGAGAGATTGTTTTCTCGATATTTTCTTAAGTCTTCTAAAAAAATGTCTCCGAAAGCTACAGAGGATACACCAGCCGTTAGATATTTTTCCAGGACTTGCTGCATTTTAGCTTCATATTGTTCATTGGAAATATTCTTTGAAATAAATGTTTTCTCAAATGCAATGCCCAAGACTTCTGCCTGTTTCTCAAGCAGAGTCCGCCTTACACCGTGCATACTGATTCTGTCATAGTCTTTCGTTATGGTTGTCAGTAGAGACAGTATTTCGCAGTTATCGTTTTTTTTCAATTCGTTAAGTGCTAAAGCGCTATCCTTGCCGCTGCTCCATGAAAATATGATTTTTTCCTTCATATAATTTACCTGCTTTGTTGTATGCTTTCGTGCTTTTGTTTGGGACTGAGCTGATGTAGACAGTGCCCAATCAGTCTTACTCCATCAGGTAATCCAGGCCCTAATCTTAAGACGTTATCCGAGTCGATGACAAAAATCCTATTATTTTTTACTGCCGGCAGGTTTGTCATTTTGCTCCAGAACTTTTCTGCTCTCTGTGTCTGTTTGTCGATATCATCTTTTGCCATTGCAGATTGGATTATCACTTGTGCCTGGGATGTCATCAGCACTTCGGTGCCGATGGCAGGATATTTTTGAATAGTCGGGCCGATTGCATTTTCTCCGCCAGCCAGCTCAATTATTTCATTTATGAAAGTGTTCCTGCCGACCACACGTAAAGGTTCATTTTGGATAACCCAAAGGACCTTGACCTTATCATCTGAACTAAATCTTGCTTTCAAATCATCTAACTGGTTGCTGATGTCTTCAATGAGCTCTTTTGCGCTGTCCTTTCGGTGAGTCGCTTCGCCTATTTTTTCTATCGCCGAAATAAGGTCTTCTGTCTTTTCTATCTTTAAGGTCAAAACGTGATAGCCGAGGCGACCTAAACTTTCCGCCGCTGCTTTTTGCTGCTCAAACTGCAGTGTAACGACCAAATCCGGTTTTGATGCTATGATAACTTCGGTGTTCGGCCGCCAGAATGTTCCGACTTTTTGCTTTTCGAGCGCATCGTCCGGCGTGTCACTATCGCTTGAGACCGCAACAATTTGGTCGTCGAGTCCCAGTGCGAAAAGAATCTCGGTTATGTTGGGAGCTAATGAGATAATCCTTTCCGGCCAGACTGGCGAGCGGCTTACGTTGTAGGTTTTGTCCGGAGTTTTGCTTTTGGAGTAAATAAGAACAATGCATCCCAAAGCCAGAAGCCAGATTATTATTTGCAGTAGATGCTTGGTGATTACACTGTTCATAATTATGTTCTCTTGAATTGTTTTTCCAGCTGACTAAGCGAAAATTTTATTACGCTTGGCCTGCCATGAGGACAGTGACTTACATGTTCGATAACCTCTCTATCTACAAGCAGTTGTTCTATTTCGTTTTCAGTTAGTTTTTGTCCTGCCTTAATTGCCGCTTTACAGGCGGTCAGGCTCAAGGCCTTATCGAGCATTTCCTGCGAGTCAAGTTTCGATTCATTTTCCTCAAGCAGGCTGATTAAATCCTGAACGAAACCTGTCGGCGATGCATTGGCAAGTATGGAAGGAAACGCCTGAACGGCGTATGTTTTCGGGCCGAAGGGGATAAGCTCTATACCCAGCTTGTCCATAAGTTCTGAGTTGGTTTCGAGCAGATGGGTTTGTGAGTCGGCAAGCTCAAAACTTTCAGGTATCAACAGTTTTTGTGACTCGAGTTTGCTCTTGTTTATTCGCATTCGGAGCTGTTCAAAAATAATCCGCTCGTGAAGTGCGTGCTGGTCGATGATAATGAATCCGTCTTCGGTCTGGGCGATAATAAAGCTGTCGTGAATTTGCATAAACTTCTTTTCTGCCATAGAAGCTGATTCAAGCTCGGTTATCCGGCTTATCTGAGACGTTTGTTTGTCAGCAGGCACTGGGGGTGAAAATGCCCTGGACTTAGCTGCTGAGGTGAAACTAAACCGGTTTTGTGATTGGACGGGCCTGTGCTTTTTAAAGAATTCGTTCATCGCCTCGGTGATTTTATGGGTTCTGTCGGCGGCGGGAGTTCCCTTAGGGAGTGCACTCGGCAGTTTTACGTGTGTATCCAGATTTGTCGATAGTAGTTTTTCACGAAGAACACCAAGGATTTGAGAATGCACAAGATTTGCATTGTAGAAACGCACCTCGATTTTCGTGGGATGCACGTTAACATCGTAATCCTCGCAGGGCATCCGGATGAACAAAAATACAACAGGGAACCTGTTCGGCTCGAGATGACCACGGTAGGCCTCTTTGATTGCGTGCGAGATAAACTTGTCACGGATGAATCTGCCGTTTAGAAAGACATATTGTAATTTGTTGTTTGTTCTCGAAATGTCGGGGCTGCCCAGCAAAGCATGAATGTGCATTCCTTTCTCATCGCTTTGGGTTTCAAATAAGCTCTCAGAAATCTGCGATGAGAACAATTCAGCTA
This sequence comes from Planctomycetota bacterium, assembly GCA_042576845.1. Taxonomy (GTDB): domain Bacteria; phylum Planctomycetota; class Phycisphaerae; order Sedimentisphaerales; family Anaerobacaceae; genus JBHPEQ01. The sequence goes on along the minus strand of JBHPEQ010000012.1, from coordinate 19,454 downwards.
TGCGCTGCCGAAGCTCCTGAGCTGCTGATAATCGATAGAGCTCCCTGCTGTTATGCAGCAGAGTCATATCCAAATCTCTGTTTGCCAGTGCCATTCGTGTGAACTGCTCAGTGATGTGGCTCATTTCAGTATTTGCGGTTCTGAGGAATTTGCGTCTTGCGGGCAGTTTGTAAAACAGGTCTCTGACTTCGATGCTGGTTCCGTAGTCGGAACTGCAGGGCTGAAGCCGGCCTTTATTGCCGCAGTCAATCTCTATGGACTGACCCTGCAGCGAATCTTTTGTTCTGCTTACAGCTCTGACCTGGGCCACGGAAGCGATACTTGCTAATGCTTCGCCTCTGAATCCCAGAGTCGATATATTTCGCAGGTCGGAGGCGATTTTGACTTTGCTCGTGGCGTGCGGCTCGAATGCAGCGGCGAGGTCTTCAGCGACCATTCCACAGCTGTTGTCGGTTACCTTAATTGATTTTCGTCCACCGTCTTCGATGGAGATGCTTATTTGGGTCGCGACGGCATCGATGCTGTTTTCGATAAGTTCCTTGACCACACTGGCGGGGCGTTCGATTACCTCGCCAGCTGCAATCATATTAACCATATTTGAATCAAGGGTGACAATTCGACCCATTGTTTTCTCCCGCCCCTTCAAGATAACCTGTTGAAGGTTCAGCTTTGCAGTAAGCTTTTGCCTGTCATTTCTTCGGGCTGCGGCAGCTCCATCATTTCCAGCATGGTAGGTCCAATGTCAGCTAATCTTCCGCCTTGGCGCAGCTTCGCATTTTTGAAGCGTTCGTCAAATACAACAAGCGGCACATCGCCGACAGTATGTGCTGTATGTGGATTGTCGGTGCTGGCGTCTGTCATTTTTTCAAAATTGCCGTGGTCGGCTGTGACAATCGCAGCGCCGCCCATGCTCTTGACTTTATCCAGGATTTTTCCGACGCATTCGTCAACGACCTCAGCTGCTTTAATCGCCGCTGATAATATGCCGGTATGACCGACCATATCAGGATTAGCAAAATTTATTACCATAACATCATATTTATTTAAGTCAAGTCTGTTCAGCACAATATCCGTGACCTCATAAGCACTCATCTCAGGCTGCAAATCATACGTCCTGACCCGGGGGGAAGGCACGATTTGCCTGTCCTCACCGGGAAAGGGTTTTTCGGTATAATCGTTGAAAAAGAAGGTAACGTGGGCGTATTTTTCCGTCTCCGCGCAGCGGAACTGCTTCAGGCCCAGCCAGCTCCAGTATGCAGCAAGAATATTTTTCATTTTAGTCGGCTTGGGAAACGCCACTGGTGCCGGTATTGTTGCATCATACTCGGTCATACAGACATAGTAAGTATTGAGCTTTGCAGGCCGAGGAAATTCTTTGAAGTTGGTTTCGACGAATGCCCTGGTGAGTTCGCGAGGTCTGTCGCCGCGGAAGTTGAAGAATACGACGCCATCCCCGTCGTTGATGGTGGCTATCGGTTCTTTGTCTTCGTTGACGATACAGGTCGGCTCGATGAATTCGTCGGTAATTTCTTTTTTGTAACTGTTGGCGACCGCCTGCGCTGCGCTGGTGGCTTTGTGTCCTTTGCCGGTCGTCAGACATTCATAAGCTTTTTGCACTCGGTCCCACCGGCTGTCGCGGTCCATAGCATAGAATCTTCCCATTACAGATGCTATTTTGCCAACGCCGATTTCTTTGGCTTTTGTCTCGATGTCAGCTAAGAATCCGGCTCCGCTGTCCGGTGGTGAATCACGGCCATCGGTGAATGCGTGGATAAAAACCTGTTGAACATCATTTCTTTTTGCAAACTCAAGCAGGCCGTAAAGATGTTCAAGAAATGAATGGACGCCTATATCACTGCAGAGTCCCATTAAGTGCATTTTGGCGGAGTTTTTTATTGTGAATCTGACCACATTAAGAAGCTCTTCGTTTTCAAAGAATGAGCCGTTGCGGATTGCCGAGCTGATTCTGACTGATTCCTGCGGGACAATTCTGCCGGCCCCTATGTTTTGATGCCCGACCTCACTGTTACCCATTGTCCCCTCAGGCAAACCTACATCTAGCCCGCTGGTGTGTATAAGACAGTTTGGGAACTCGGCGCATAGATAGTCGTCTACGGGTGTCTCGGCACACTTGACGGTGTTATATCGGTCTTCAGAGCTGTCTGGATTATAACCCCACCCGTCTCGGATAATTAATATGAACGGTCTTCTGCTCAGTTTTATCTTTCTTTTAGCCATAAAGACGGCCCTTTCAAAAAAGCAACCCAGACGAGGCGGAACTTCGTCTATCCTTAACCTTTTTCAAAATAGAGAAGATATGATATAAAGCTGCTGGGTGTAAGTCAAACGTTATAGCAAACAAGCTGACACTAAATTTTGCATAGTTCTAAAAGTTTTTGACAGCAGGAGTTACTGTGATATAATTTCCAGCTAAAAGGAAAAGCACGGATTTAGTCGGTATTGCCTGCCGGCTTTAACGTTAGAAAGGAAAGCAGATGTTTTATATCTGTAAGGGTTCGCTTTATACCGTTATTTTAACGAGCATAATGCTTTTGTTTTTCGCCGGCTGTGCCGGTAATCATGCTTATGAACCAAATCCGGTCGATTTGTATGTTGATGCTGTGCAATTGGCCGAGCTTGACGAAAATAACAGGGCGGTCGAAAAACTTAATACCGCTGTCGTATTGAATCAGAGATTCTCACCGGCTTATTCCCTTCTCGGCGAGATTTATCAACAGATGGAGGACTACCCGCAAAGCGCCGCCTACTATGAAAAAGCGACAGAGCTGAATCCCTGGTCCTTCAGTGATTATTTTCATCTCGGCCGGGTTTACCAGATTATGGAACAATTTGCCAAGGCAGTAAGGGCGTATGTAAAAGCTGTTGAAATAAAACCCAACCATCTGGATGCGAATATGGGAGCAGCCCAGTCATACTACGAAATGAAAGATTATAATAACGCCTGGGTTTACAGCAAGCGGGCTGAAAAAATCGACCCTGATGCGAGCGAAGTTCAAAAACTACTGGGTGATATTTATGAAGCCCAGAAAGATTATGAACAGGCCATTGCCTCTTATAAGCGCTCCCTTGAGATAGACAGCAACGATGCGAATATTATGACTTCTCTTGCGGTTGTGTATTTACGGACCAACCGTAACGCCAGCGCAAAGGAACTGCTGAGTTCGGCAGTACAAAACGAGCCCAACAATAACAGAGCGTATCAGTATCTCGGATATTGTTATCTGCAGCTTGAAGACAATGAAAAATCAATAGAAAGCTACAACAAGGCAATCGAGATAGACAGCGACGACTGGCAGGCGTACAAAGGATTGGGGGTGGCGTATATGCTGAAGGGAATTAATAATAGAGACCAGCAGCTTAAAGACAAGGCGATTGAACAGTGGCAGCGTTCGCTTGAGATTAATCCTGACCAGCCTCGCGGAGACAGATTACGCAGACTGATAATAAAGTATTCCAAATAATTAAGGCCTGTTTTAGCAGGCCAAAGGAGAAAAACCTTCTTTTTAGGATTTTTTCAGCGAGGCCGGTGTGAACAAAGAGCAAACAAACTCACCACCGAATTCAGGGTGTTTTTTTTCACCCTTATTTAGACGGGACAAAATGCCTGATTTGACAGCACATCTTATTTTCTGGTCTCTTGCAGTTGTAGGTTTTGCGCTGGACTTATGGACTAAAGCTGCGGTTTTCGAGTGGTTGTGGACTAAGCCGGGCGGCAGCGTTTCAGTTATAGATGGTTTTTTTCGGCTCACAGCCGTTCAAAATCCGGGTGCGGCTTTTGGATTGGCAGACGGACACCGTTTTTTGTTAATTTCGGTTTCGATTATTGCTGCAGTTGTAATTTTTGCTGTTTTCCTTTTCGCTGGTATTAAAACAAGATTGACCCACATAGCCCTCGGCCTTTTTGGGGCGGGTATTTTCGGCAATCTTTATGACAGGTTGTTTAATAACGGGCAGGTGCGGGATTTTATTGACATCTATTACGGCAAGTATCACTGGCCCGCCTTTAACATTGCAGACAGTGCGCTCTGCATCGGCGTGGGATTGCTTGTAATTTCCACTCTGCGAATCTCGTCGGAAAAACGCCCCACCGTCTCCGGCGATTCCGGTGTTACTGAGAAGTCTTCTCAAAAACATGTTCGGCAACATAAATAGGAATATTTGCCGCCGCCCCCAGCGCAATCGCATCGGATGGCCGGGAGTCGACTTGTACTTTTTGCCCGTTTATATTCAGGTGCAGCTTCGCATAAAAGGTGTGATTGCGAAGGTCGTTTATGACTATCTTTTCTATTTTTGCGCCGAGTTCTTTAATTACGCTGTCGAGTAAATCGTGCGTCATCGGTCGAGGCGGGTTTATGCCTTTGAGCCGGCGGTCAATCGCAAAAATCTCAACTATGCCGATGACGATGGGGAAGCTTCGCTGACCATGGCGTTCTTTGAGAACGATTATCTGCTGGTCGGAGTTTTCATTAATAATTATGCGGGATAGTTCTGCTTCGACGTCCATTCCGGCACCACTTTTGTAAAAAGGTTTATAAAGTTTGTGCTAATTATTCATTCATTTTTATTTAATTCCGAGAGGTGTTTTTCAACGGTCTCTAATTGTTCGGTAAGCCGTATCAGTTTTTCCCTGGTGCGTTGTACAACCTCCGGCTTGGCTTTGGCAACAAAATCCTTATTGTTAAGCTTAGCTTCAACGCCTTTTTTTGCGTTTTCGGTCTGCTGCTTTTGTTTTTTTAGGCGTTTGCGTTCGGCTTCTACATCGATAGCATCATGTACATAGATTTCTGTTGCATCAGCAGTTATTGCTACAGCGGCATTAGCTGGTTTTACAATTGCTTCTCCCGACTTAAATCCTTTCACGCCGGCTAACTGTTCGATAAATTCTGCGTTTTTATTCAAAACGTCAACATTTTTCTGTTGAGCTTTTGCGGAAGCCACCAGTATTTTCTTTGGTGGTATGTTCCTGTTGCTTCTAATATCCCGTACTGCCCGAGTTACGTCCTGAACAATCGCAATCTCTTTTTCAGCGCCTTCATCCACTAAAGAGTCTAACATTTCCGGCCACTGGGCGACTATCAAAGCTTTGGCCTCTTTACTTTCAGCCAGCCCTTTGAGCTTTCTGACCGGTGCGATTTCGTTTAGCTTCTGGTATATTCCTTCTGTGATAAACGGAACGAATGGATGCAGCAGACGTAAGGTTGCGTCCAGGACAAAGGCAAGAGTATTTTGTGCAATGTATTTTTGCTGTTTGTCCCGCATCCGCGGCTTTACCCATTCAAGATACCAGTCACAAAAATCATTCCAGAAGAATCGGTAAAGCTCTGCCAAAGGTTCGCTGTATTTAAATGTGCCCAGCAAGTCGTTTACGAGTGAGATTGTTTTTGCCAAACGTGAAAGAATCCATCTGTCGGAGACGGTCATTTTGGTTTTATCGAATTTTTCCGGGTCGATGCCGTCAAGGTTCATCATTGCAAAACGCGATGCATTCCAGAGTTTGTTGCAGAAGTTTCGGCCTATATCAAATTTGGGCGATGTATTTTCAATACGGCCATCAGGCAGCTTCATCCGTTCGACAGGCATACGAATGTCCTGTGTATCGGTGGTCATACTGGCGAGGGTAAACCGCATAGCGTCGGCGCCGTGACTGTTGATGGCCACGAGCGGGTCGATGCCGTTACCTAAGCTCTTGGACATTTTGCGTCCTTCGCCATCCTGTATCATTGCGTGAATATAGACATCTATGAACGGAATATCACCGACACAGTACTGACCCATCATCACCATGCGAGAGACCCATAACGTAATGATTTCACGGGCGGTGCAAAGCACATCACCCGGATAAAATGTTTTCAACTCCGGCGTGTCGTCCGGCCAGCCGAGCGTACTAAACGGCCAAAGGGCCGAACTAAACCACGTATCCAAAACATCCTCATCACGCTTGAAGCCGTTATCCTCCAGTTGCTTTTCAATATCCTCATTACCAGGCGCAACACAAATATATGTTATAGCGCCTTCATCGGAATCTGTAAGCTCAGAGCACACCTTGTCGGGTTGCTTCGAAAGCTCATATTCTAACTGACCGCCTCCACCAAGCTTCCACCATATTGGTATCCTGTGTCCCCACCAGAGCTGTCTGCTGATGGGCCAGTCGCGCAGGTTTTCCAACCAGCTTTGATAAGTTTTCCCATATCGCTCTGGTGTGAATCTCAGCCGGCCGTCGAGCAAGGGTTTTAGTGCTAAACCTGCTAATGAATTTGCCGGAATGTCGGTTTCCTCAATCAGCCCTTTGCCGAATTTTTCCTCCAAGTGCTCAATCGGTTTTTTAACAGCAATGTACCACTGGTCGGACAGATACGGCTCAATAGGAACATGACTGCGGTAGCTGTGCCCGACTTCGTGTGTGTATTCTTTAACATCTTCGAGCAAATGTTCCTGGCGGAACCATTCTACAATGGCTTCCCTCGCCTCGAAGCGGTCCATTCCAAGCAGGAATTCTGCGTCGGTATTTTTGGCATCTTCCCATCCGTATTTGTCGGAAATTGAGCCGTCCGGCGCCATTACATTTACAACATCCAGGTTATGGCGCTGTCCGATTTCCCAGTCGTCCGGGTCGTGGGCGGGAGTTACCTTCAGGAAACCGGTAGAGAATTTTGCCTTTTCATCATCACTTTCGGCATCAGGAATAACAACATGCTCGTCGGCGATGATAGGGATGATTCGGCCTACTATGGGCAGACGGACCTTTTTGCCGAGTAGGATTTCAGCCCTTTTATCTGACGGGTTCATCGCAACAGCGGTATCGCCAAGCATTGTCTCAGGACGGGTTGTTGCCACGGTAACATGTTCAATCGCTTTGCCCTCAACCGTAACCGTCTCGAGGAGAGGATATCGCAAATACCAGAAATGCCCCTGAACTGTCTCATGCTCCACCTCGTCATCCGCCAGCACCGTTTGAGTAGCAGGGTCCCAGTTTACCAGCCGTTTACCCCGATAAATCAGCCCGTCTTTGAACAGTTTGAAAAAAGCGGCACGAACAGCTTTCGCACAGACTTCATCCATAGTAAAACGAGCACGCTGCCAGTCACAGGAACAACCCATTGCTTTCAACTGTTCGATAATCTTAGCTTCATATTCATCTTTCCAGGCCTGTACTCTGCCGATGAACTGTTCCCGTTCGAAATCAGTTCGCCGTTTCCCTTCCTCCGCGAGGATTCGCTTTTCGACAACCGTCTGGGTGGCTATGCCCGCATGGTCGGTTCCGGGCAACCAGAGCGTGTTGTAATTTTGCATACGGTGGTATCTGATGAGGATATCCTGTAAGGTGTTATTGAGGGCATGGCCGAGGTGCAGCGGCGCAGTAACGTTTGGCGGCGGTATCATAATAGTATAAGAATCTGAGCTTGTTTTCCGGCTGGCGAGGTCAGTATGGGCGTAGAAATAGCCGCCTTTTGTCCATAAATTATCTGCCTGCTTTTCAATCAATTCAGGCTCATAAACTTTGGAAAGTTGTTCACCCATAACGTATCCCGCTGATTATTTACGAAAAAACGGCCAAATAAGATGACTGCCAATACATCATCTTAATAAAATAAAAAGGGAATGTAAAGTTCACAATTGAGTTAGTCCAACTCGGGCAAGCTTTCCACAATAGGGGCAGATGTTATAAGGCACAGCGGCTCAATCGAGATTCATCGTCATCAGGAATTCCACGTTGCTTTTGCATTTTGAGAGTCTGTTTTTGAGCAGTTCGACCGCTTCGATTGGGTTCAGCTCACTGAGAACCTTGCGCAGCCGATATACAAGCTTAAGTTCTCTCGAATCAAGCAGCAATTCTTCCTTTCTGGTTCCGCTTCTGCTGATATCGATTGCAGGCCAGATCCTTCTGTCAACCAGCCGCCTGTCGAGGTGCAATTCCATATTTCCGGTTGCCTTAAACTCTTCGAAAATAACCTCATCCATCTTCGAGCCGGTATCAATCAGCGCGGTTGCGAAAATGGTCAGCGAACCGCCGTGCTCGACGTTCCTTGCAGCTCCGAAAAATTTCTTCGGCATCTGCATCGCCCCTGCGTCAACTCCACCAGTCAAGATTTTGCCCGAGTGAGGCATCTCGGTGTTATACGCACGGGCAAGTCGTGTTATTGAGTCCAAAAGGATAACCACATCATGGCCGTATTCAACCAGCCGCTTGGCCTTTTCAATTACTACCTCTGCCACCTGGCAGTGACGGGAGGCAGGCTCATCGAAAGTCGAGCTTATCACTTCAACATCTTCGGAGGTTTTACGCTCCATCTCCGTAACTTCTTCCGGCCGCTCATCTATAAGCAAAACTATCAGCTTGCATTCAAAACTGTTTGTGCTGATGGCGTTGGCTATCTTTTGCAGCAGGATTGTCTTGCCGGTTCGAGGCGGAGCAACAATCAAACCACGCTGACCTTTGCCGACAGGCGTTACCAAATCAATTATTCGCATATTTAATTCTTCCGATGTCGTCTCAAGTATGAAGCGCTCTTCCGGGTGTAAAGGTGTCAAGTCACTGAAAACGGCTTTATCCGCAAGCATATCAGGGTCCTCGAAGTTGATGGCCTCAACACGCAGCAGCGCAAAATACTTCTCGGAATCCTTGGGAGGCCTGATTTGGCCAGACACAACATTTCCGGTTCGCAGCCCGAAACGTCTGATTTGAGAAGGTGAAACGTAAATATCGTCCGGGCTGGAGAGGTAATTATAATTCGGGTTACGCAAAAAACCGTAACTGTCCGGCAGAACCTCCAACACTCCTTCGCCGTAAAGAAGACCGTTTTGATGAATACGTTCCTTGAGAATCCGGAAAATCAAATTCTGTTTCTTTAGAGCTCTGTAATCTTTAATACTTTCTTTCTTTGCCGCTTCGTGCAGTTCGGAAACAGTTAGCTTCTGCAAATCCTTCAAATACAATTTTCCTCTTTTGATTCTCTCGTATTTGGCGTGAGTGCTTTCAGCTTCGGTTTTTTGCCTGGTTTTTTCGCTTACTTTCTCAGCCGTATCAGTATCGGAGCCGGACTGCTGCTGTTGAGCACCGTTATTATTAGCCTGCTCGATAGGTGTTTGTTGGATAGCAGATGACTTTTTTTTCTTTTTCTTCTTACGTTTTTTTACTTTGTCGATTTTTCTGTTTTTTGATGCGGCTTTAGCCATTTTTTTCCCTTTCAATTTGTCAGCAGGCTAAGTTTTACCTTTAAAATCCCCGACGGTATTCAATGCAGTATGAACATTACTATTTAGAAGCAAAATTCTATATATAACTTAAAAAGAGACTAAACAGCATGGGTAATCTATGAAAAAATCACTTACTTATTATCCATAATGTTAGAGAAGACAACAAGGACTTGCTTGGCTAAGGCCAAGAAGTCGGAATTGTTATTTATGGTATTATCGGCGATACCTGCCTTGTTGTCCAGAAAAATCTGAAAATTTTCCCTAACTTTAAATTGATTTTCATCAAAGAGTCCCATTTTTTTTGCCCTTTTGAGCCTTTTAGCACGATTACACGCCACAAAAATCAGCTTGTCGCACCTTTTCTGCCAGTTTACCTCCATAAGCAAAGGCATATCGAGCACTATCGCTTTGATTTGAGGTTCCTTTTTGTATTCTTCTATAAGCTGCTCAACGCGCTGCAGAACAACTGGATGTATTATACTGTTAAGCTGGGATATTCTTTTGCCATCTGAAAAAATCATATCAGCCAGTTTTCTTCGGTCAATTTTTCCGGACGAACCTAAAACCGAACTGCCGAAGGAATCAATTATCTTTTTTCTGATGGGCGTCTGCTCAAGCAACTGATGTGCAATGCGGTCGGCATCAATGACTTTACAGCCCAGCTTTGCAAACTCGGAAGCAACAGTGCTTTTTCCGGAGCAGATTCCGCCCAAAATTCCAATAATTGGTTTTTCAAAGGTATGACTCACAGCGGGAAGTCTAAACACTTTAGCATATCAAGTCAAGTCTATTAATTTCGTATTTTGCTGCGAAGGTCTCTTATCAAGCCGGCACGCACCTGTTTAGGAATATCCGCCAGTTCGGGTTCAGGCATTTCTTGAACAGCCAGCTGGTCGATAATTTTCTCTGCCTGCCTGTGATAAGGGGATATAAATTTTACGACCTTCTCAGCTTCGGCCAGCTCACCATCGGCCATCTGACGAAGATATAAAATTATGTTTTTTGTCAAATCCTTCTCATTCATTTCGGCTGCCGCCGGCTCTGCAAGGGAAGCTGGGGGTTCTTTTTCACTTAAAATATCCTGTGTAAGCTCAAAAGTCTCCGCCATCAATTTCCGTTCTCTTGTTTCTTCACTTTCGTCTATGGGAGAGAGCTTCAAATCCTCATCGGAATCGGGGGCTGGAACATAGAGCTTATGATGGCAGGCAGGGCATTTCCCCCATTTTCCGCCTATAGAGTCCTTTGCTTCTATTTTCTTACCGCAACGCTCGCAATGAAAAATAATGGCCATTTCAAAACTCCTGATAGAACTTGTTTTTTATCTTTTCGCACTAAATTCCGCAAATACCTCGGTCGTTATGCCGCCTCTCGGCGTGAATCTCGATGTAACTTTCATCCAGCGAGGCTTGCAGCAGCCCGATAAATCATCCAGAATATCGTTGGTAAGCTCCTCATAAAATATACCAACATTGCGATAGCTTTGCATATAAAATTTTAAGCTTTTTAGTTCAATGCAAAGTTTATTGGGGCAGTATTCAATGACAATCTCTCCAAAATCCGGCTGGCCCGTTCGAGGGCAAACACTGGTAAATTCGGGACATCTGATAGTTATACAATAATCTCGCTCAGGCCGAGGATTGTCGAAAAGCTCCAGTTCGGGCTTCTTAGGCATTTTGTTGAACCTCACAAAATTTTAAGCTAAAGTAATATAATAACTATTGATAATTCTGGCAAGGCCGAACAGAAGTGTTGCAAAAAAATAAAAAAGCCGTTGTATTACTGAGCGGTGGGCTTGATTCCGCCACGACCCTGGCTATCGCTAAAAGTGAGGGGTTTTGCTGCTATGCATTGACCTTCAGATACGGCCAGAGACACCGCCTGGAAATCGATGCTGCAAGGGAAGTAGCCGATTCACTGTCAGTAGCAGAACATCGTATAATAGATATCGATTTGGCTCAGTTTGGCGGTTCAGCCCTGACCGATTCTTCTATTGCAGTGCCCAAAGATAATGTTAATCTGGGTAATACGAAGCAGATACCTGCTACTTATGTGCCCGCCAGGAACACGATTTTTTTGAGTTACGCCCTTGCGTGGGCGGAGGTGCTTGGTGCCTTCGATATCTTCATAGGGGTAAACACCACCGATTACAGTGGTTATCCGGACTGCAGAGCTGAGTTTATAGACGCTTTTGGCAAAGTGGCCAATCTTGCCACCGCTGCAGCCCTCCAGGGCAGCGGCAAATATAGAATTCACACACCAATTATAAATATGAGCAAGGGAGAAATTATCCAGACAGGAACAAAATCAGGCGTAGATTACTCATTGACTCATAGTTGTTATGAGCCGGACGATGCCGGCAGAAGCTGCGGCAGGTGCGATGCCTGCAGATTAAGATTAAAGGGCTTTGCCGAGGCAGGACTTAAAGACCCTGTTGAATATCGAATTTCCAATAACCAATGACGAAATATTATATTTGCAGTACGCGACACGAATTATGAAAGTAAATAAGATTTTTTATTCTTTGCAGGGTGAAGGTTTTTTGGCTGGTGTTCCCAGTGTTTTTGTGCGTTTGGCCGGTTGCCCTTTATACTGCAGGTGGTGCGACACAAAATATGGCTGGCAAAAAACACCGGAGAGCGAATACAGCATTGCCGATATAGTCCAGTCAGTTGAGCGATGGCACTGCAGGTTTGTTGTAGTAACCGGCGGAGAGCCGATGTTAAATCCTGATATGACAGAGAGATTTGACCTGCCCGAGCTTGTCCGAAGTCTAAAAGACGCTGACAAACACATAACGATTGAAACGGCCGGTATTTCCTTTGTCCCTGATTTGCCCTGTGATTTGATGAGTATCAGTCCGAAATTGAGTAATTCAACACCGAAAGAACCGGCTCTTGCTAAGATTCATGAGGATTCAAGACTGGATATAGCCGTGCTTGGTGCATTGCTTGATGAATACGAATATCAGCTCAAGTTTGTCGTAGAATCACAGGGAGACTTGTCGGAAATCCAGCAGACGATAGAGGAATTAGGAAACGTAGATTTGGGAAAGGTGATGCTGATGCCGCAGGCCAAAAACCGAGATGAGTTTATTAAAAAGGCTCCGATGGTTGCTGAAATTTGCAAACAGACCGAATACGCCTTTAGCCAGCGCCTGCAGGTTTTGCTCTGGAACAATCAGCGCGGTACGTAATCGGATTCTACGGGGCTTTTGCGCTCTTGAGCAAATCTGAATTGACAATCAACAATAAGTAATCAATAATAAACAGCATATTAGCTCGCCCGGGTGGCGGAATAGGCAGACGCGCTAGCTTGAGGGGCTAGTGTCCTTACGGACGTGCTGGTTCGACTCCAGTCCCGGGCATTTGTTTTTTGAAGTTATTGAGACACTTCTATTTAAAAACTAAAGCTATTTCATTTATGGGGGATGTGGGTTGTTTCTATTTTGTTCTGTATGACGGCCGGATGGCAGGTAGCCGTGATAGTAACGGAAATTGTGAGTATTTACTCCTCATAGAGCGATTTTTGTATTTGCTTTAAAAGCGGACATCCCTTATAATATCGGGTGGTTTTAGAAAGCTTTTTTGTCGTTCAATTCCGGAGCAATAGATGTTTAAGGTCATAAAAAGCAGATACTTGTGCGTGATTGTGCTGTTTTGCTGTTGTGCGTTTTGCCGGGCTGATACGATTGTTTTGCAGAACGGCTGCCGTATAACCGGCGATATTCTTGTTGAAAAAGATGCTCTGCTTTACGTTGATATCGGCATAACGGTCTTAAGCGTTCCCAAAAAAGACATACTCAAGTACGAATATGCTTCAATAACAAGCCCCAACGAGTCTGATGCCAATGTTCCCGGCGCAGAGATTGGCGCATCGCAGGACTCGGCTGGACAATTATACCGCACCACAAATCTTCAAATGAGCACAATCGCCGAATGCGTCGAGAGGTTTGCCGAGGCGGTTGTGATGGTCTCAAGCTCTGCGGGTACCGGGTCCGGTTTTTTTATCAATGAAGACGGGTTTTTGATAACGAATTATCACGTAATTGAAAAAGAAACTAACATAGAAGTTACGTTGTTTCAAAAAGCCGAAGGCGGTTTTGAGAAGAAAAAATTCAAGAAGGTAAAGATTGAAGCGTTCAACCCTTTCGTTGACCTGGCGCTGCTGAAAGTTGAAGAGCTTTCTGGCATAGAGGTTACATACGCATATCTGGGTGATATAAGCGAGATTAGTGTCGGTGAGAAGGTTTTTGCCATCGGTAATCCACTCGGGCTTGAGAGGACGGTTACGAATGGTCTTATCAGCACGACAAACAGGGCATTTCAGGGTCTTATCTATCTTCAGACCAATGCCGATATTAACCCGGGTAATTCCGGCGGCCCTTTGTTTAATCTGGCGGGTGAGGTTGTCGGTGTAACAAATATGGGCTATATATTCTATGGCGGGCTTGGTTTTGCCATACCTGTTAATTACGTCAAAGATTTCATAGAGAACCGCGATGCATTCACATACGACAAGGATAGTCCAAATACCGGCTATAAATATATCCAGCCGGACCGCAGAAAAAATGTGAGCGTGCCGGATTTCATCAAAGAAAAAACAAAAGATGAAAAGGCAGAGGACAGCTAAGTAAAAAACCCAAAGGTCATAACCAAATCAAAAAAACTGTGCAAAAGCGAGGTGATAGGATGAGATTTATTACAAAAACTACTTTGCCGGTCATTATTATTTTGAGCTTGTTTTCCTTTGCCCGGGCGGCTACACTTCCCGAGACGGCACGCCTTGTCCCTTCCCAAACGGCCTTGCTGATAAACGTGAATGATTTCAGTGAAGTCAGGGAACAATTCAAAAAAACCAACCTTTACAAACTTTATACCGACCCAGCAATGGCGGATTTTATCGAAGATGCCAGAGAAAAATTGCACAACAAGGCCAACGAAGAGAATAACGAGATTTTACGTTCGATTGTTGAAGGAAACATATTGCCTGAAGGCAGGATTTCTGTTGCTTTGGTGCTTAACGACCGGGCATTAGAGGAAGATGAGCCGCAGGCATTTTTCCTGATTCAATGCCCCGGCAGCATCGAGAAAATTAAAGAGTTGGTGGAAGATACGGTTCGCAAGGCAATTGAGGGCGGCGCTCACCAAAAACAAGAAGATTATCGGGGTGTAAGCATTAAAACAGTAATCGCTGAGGATGGGCGATTCAGCTTTGGCTTTTCTTCGTCGCTGAGCTTTTGTTTTATCGATGATTGCCTGCTCAGTTCCGAGGATATCGAGCTTCTCAGGTTCGCTATTGCACACATTCAGGGGGCTTCAAGTCCGGCATTAGCAGATGATAGCGACTATGCCGATGCTGTCGGAGCGATGGGGACGGAGCACGATATTAATTTGTACGTCAACCTAAAGCAGATTATCAAGACGGTTGTCGCTGAAGATACCACAGGCAACTCCAGGGGCACAATCGCCAACTTAGGTTTTGATAATGTTCTGTGCGCTTCCGGTTGTGTTGATATCGCTCGGCAACCTGAAGCTTCGTGGGCAGGTAAAGTATTTGTTAAAATTAACGGCGCTAAAAAAGGCATCTGCAAAATGTTTGAGGTGGAATCAGCATCAATCGAAGCTCCGAGATTTATTCCTTCGTCTGTTTGTTCGATATCATTTTTGAATCTGGATATTCAAGAAGCCTACAGCGAGCTGTCCAACATTATCAGCAGCTTGTCACCGATGTATGCGGCCTTTTTGTATCAGCCGCTTTTGCCGCCGAGTCCTGACGGCGGAATGGGATTTGCTTTGAAAAACGACTTTATCGACCATCTTGGTTCGCAGATTATTTTCGCCTCTGGAATTAACAAAGACGTCCCAACTTCACAGGCACCGCTTTCGAGTGAATTTCTTATTGCCCCGGCAGCGGCAAATGCGCAGGCACTTGAGAAATCTTTATCGCTTCTTCACAGCAAATTCATAGCACCAAACAATCCGGATGCTAAGCGGGAACTGCTTGGACATACCATTTATCGAGTAAGTTTACCGTCTTTCTTCTTTGCTCCTCCCGGCCAGGCGCCGATGCAAATGCCTGCTGATTCGCAAATTCCGCAATTGCCTAAATTTGCGTTTACGGTAACCCAGACCCATTTGATTTTTGGTACGGAATCAATAGTAGAGCAGGCCATTCGGACGATGAGTGTCTCTGAAGATACCTCTGTGGGTTCGACAGAGTGGTTTAACACTGCGAAATCAGCTCTTCCTTCAATGGCGGGATTTGCGGAGCTCGAAGATACTTCAGCCACATTTGAAGTCCTCTGGAAGATGTTAAAAAATAGTCCGAAGCAAGCAGAGAAAGATTCGCTTTCTGTTGGCATGGGAATGACCTCCTCGTTAAAGGTGGGCCCGTTTCCGGCTATGTTCCTTTCGCAAGGCCTGTTTGATACCTCTCTTCTACCGGAATTCGATGTGGTTAGTAAATATTTCGGCCTCAATGTCGATTATCTTATTAGTAAACCGGACGGTTTCCTCTTTGATTTCAAATCTCTTAGCACAACCAAGGCGAAATAATTTCTGAATAAGCTATCTTTGAAGCTGACAATAAAAGCTAAAGACAGGATTTCAAGCTCTGCGTTTCGGAGGTGTTGTTATCTCTTTTCCAACCTGCTTAATGAATAACCTTGTTTAGAGGATAAGTGATTATCCCAGATGCGCCTGCCCGCTTAAGGGCCGGGACGAGAGAGCGTTCAACTTTGGTGTCTATAATAACTTCAATAGCAATGTAATTCGAATCAATCAAATTTGAAACAGTGGGACTTTTCTCAGCAGGCAAAATATTCAGGACTTTTTCCAAATCGTCCTTTTTAATATTCATTTTGAGGCCGACTTTATCGTTTGCATCAATAGCGGCATTAAGCAAAATTGAGATGCTCTCTATTTTTTCACGTTTGAACTTATCCCGCCAGGCGTTTTTGTTTGCGATAAACCTGGTCGTCGAAGTTATCACAGTATCTATTATTCTCAGATTGTTCGAGACAAGTGAAGCGCCGGTTTCCGTAAGCTCTACGATGGCATCTGCCAATCTTGCCTTTACCTCGGTAGCCCCCCAGCTAAACTCGATTTTTACTTTGATTTTTTTTTCGGCGAAATATTTCTTTGTAATATTAACAAGCTCAGTGGAGATTATAGCACCGGCCAGGTCTTGGGGTTTTTTAACTTTCGACTCACTCGGGACAGCTAATACCCATCTGGTTGGTTTGCTTGTGGATTTGCTGTAGGCCAGCTCAGCCACCTCAACGACATCGGACTCATTTTCCATTATCCAGTCGTATCCGGTAATGCCGGCATCGAGGACCCCATCGGCAACATATCTGCTAATCTCCTGGGCGCGCAGCATAATCGGGTGAATTTGTTCGTCGTCTATGGCCGGCAGGTAACTTCTTTCCGTATCTTCGACATTAAAACCGGCTTTTCGTAAAAGCTGGATTGTTGCTTTTCGCAGGCTGCCTGCGGGTATGCCTAATTTCAGTAACTTTTTGGCCATTCTTAAACTACCCCTTTTTATTTTCTGGTTTTTCTCTTTTTGGTCTTACGTTTTTTAGTCTTACGTTTGGTTTTCTTTTTTGTTTTAGAAGACTCGCTTGCCTTTCTCAGCAGGTGATAAAATTCATAGGCATTCTTGGCTGCAATCTGCCTGGTCAGGAAACCCTCTATCTGCTGGTTATCAGAATCGGGGTGAACTAACTCATTTTTTTTCAGATATTCAATCATTTTTTCCGTAAGCGGTATTGCATGGGCGCCTAAGGAGGTAAGCATGCAGTAGCTAATAGTGAAACTGCTTAGGGGACCGATTTGCTCAAGCACTTGTTTTGCCTGGCGTTTGCCCATCTTATGAAGGATTTTGAGACTGACTGTATGATATCGGTTAAAAACCGCCTTCAAAACATCGGTAAGGCTTGAAGCGATACCTCTGGCCAAAGGTGTATCTGAGCCCAGATTTTCTATAATCTCTTCCGTGGACGAGACCCGCAAATCATTCAAATCAATAAAATAGTCATTGAATTGTTTGATTACCGATTTCGCAGACTTGTTAGTGATATTTTCTCCGACGATGGCAAAGACGAGCGCTTCAAGTGGCTCTTCGTATTCTGGTTTCTTTGGCCTAGAATTTTTACGCTTTAATGACCGAAATAACTTATTGACTTCTTTTGAATATTCCTTGCTGTTTTTCATAAAAATCCCCGTTGCAGTTGGGTTAAAAAACCTGCGGGCCGACCGGCAAAAACAACTTACGAATTGTTCTCTTCGGACTCGTCCAAATCGTCCTCTTTATGCTCTTTAGCCGCCTGTTCTATAAGTTTCATAGTTTCCTGAGTTTTTTTAAGTTTTTCGTCTTCGTAAAAATGCAGGACAGGGCAGTACTTGCTTTGTAATTTATCAGCCAACAGCGATTGTATTCGGCTTCTGGCATGAATTACTGCTGCAAAAGTTTTGTTCCTAACTGCGTCATCTTTACCGAAGATACTCAGGTAGACATCTGCGGTTCGCAAATCGCCGCTCATCTCGACCCTTGTTACGGTTACAAATCCCTCGAGCCGAGGGTCGTTAAGACGATTGAGGACGGCGTCGCTAACGACTTCTTTTACGAGACGAACAAATCTTTGCTGTCTTCTGGTGGTCATAACAATTTAAATATCCGAATATTTAAGAAACGTTCAAAGCTTTCTGGCTACCTCAACAACTTCATAAAAGTCAAGAACGTCATCGACCTTAATATCGTCGAATTTCGCTGTCTTAATTCCACACTCCATACCGGATTTGACTTCCTGAACATCATCTTTGAATCGTTTTAACGATTCTATATTAAGCTCGTCTTGTATGACGATGTTGTCTCGTATCAAACGCACTTTGGTATTTCTTCTTACAAGGCCGTCACTGATATGGCATCCTGCTACGGTGCCGACTTTCGAAACTTTAAATGTGTTTCTAACTATAGCTCTGCCAATGACCTGCTCTTTTTCTTCGGGTTCGAGCAGTCCTTCCATAGATTTTCTTAAATCTTCGGTTATCCGGTATATTACATTATAAAGTCTTATCTCCACTCCTTGGGCCTCGGCTTCTTTGGCGGCGTATTCATCGCTGACAACATTGAAGCCGATGATGATAGCATTGGACGCCTCGGCCAGGACGACATCGCTTTGTGTAATTCCTCCCGGTGCAGCATGTAGTATTTTGATTTTGACCTCATCGGTGCTGAGTTCTGAGATGTATTTTGTCAGAACATCCACCGAACCCTGAACGTCAGCGCGGATAATGATGTTTAATTCTTTTACACCGCCGGCCTCTATTTGACTAAATAGGTTATCCAGCGTTACCTGTGTTGTTTTTGCCAGGGAGTTTTCTCTGGAGCGGAACTGCATTTCCTCGGCGGTGGTCTTGGCACGGTTGATAGCGTCAAGACAATAGAATTTGTCACCTGCCTGGGGGACATTACTGAGACCTGTTATTTCGACGGGCATCGAACTGATTGCTTTGTCGATGTTTTTTCCGGAGCTGTCAATCAAAGTCTTTACTCTTCCGAAACTAGCGCCTGCCAATACGACGTCGCCCTTTTTGAGCAGACCTTCATTAATTAAGAGCGTTGCCACGGCCCCCCTTGTAGGGGACATCCGTGCTTCGACCACCCAGCCGGTTGCAGGTATTGTATCGTCGGCTCTAAGTTCAAGCAATTCAGCTGCAAAATCGAGATGTTCAAGTAAATCATCAATACCTTCTCCGGTAACAGCGCTGGTTTTAACAATGTCCGTTTTGCCGCTCCACTCAACTGGAGCCAAATCATGTTCGGCTAACTGAGCATAAACGCGGTTCAGGTCTGCACCGGGTAGGTCTATCTTATTCAAAGCAACAACAACAGGTACATCGGCCGCCTTGGCGTGATGAATGGCCTCAATAGTTTGCGGCATTACTCCATCATCCAAAGCAACAACGAGAACAACTACATCAGTCATATTGGCCCCTCTGGCACGCATAGCGGTGAAAGCTTCGTGTCCAGGCGTATCCAGGAAGGTAACTTTCCTGCCGGATAAGCTGACCTGATAGGCACCGATATGCTGGGTAATACCGCCGGACTCACCAGCCGTAACATGAGTGGAACGTATTTTATCAAGCAAACTGGTTGCCCTGGAACTCGATACCGAACTTATCATCGAGAAAAAAAGCACACTTCTGCAGCAGATACAGGAGGAATTTGAACAA
>JBHPEQ010000011.1:0-44287 GCA_042576845.1 Planctomycetota bacterium | reverse complement strand
AAACCTTAAACTAAGAGGGTAATGATTTACCCGATTATTCATGGCATTTCATCTTAAAAACTGTATGATAGTAGTGGTTTGGCATCCTTAGAGAAGCAACTGAGCAAAAATAAAAAGGAGCAGAAGGTGATAATGGCGGTAGTCAGGTGTTTAATATGGGAAATGTCAGATAAGGGAAATTCAGAGTGTTTAAATGGTAAGGATCTGATTCTGTGCATTTAATTCCGCGTTTCAATAAAAATAGTATTTGTCTTGGGGTCAACCATAATTTCTGTGCCCGCACCACCAAAATCGCTCCTGTAAAAACGAACCTCATCGCTCCATTTGGGATTCCACCAATATGGATCTCTGTGCGAAAAGCTTTTAACTAACCCTCTCTTTTCCTTGGCACTGTGTGTTAAGTAGACTTCCCTCCATTTGTAATATCGAGGTGATGTTAAATACGTATCAAGAGACTTCACTTTTGTTTTCGTTAGATAGTTTACATCAAGGAAGCTTGCATCATCATAAGTGCGCGTGTACACAATATTTGGATCATCAGGATATTCAGGCCAGGATAAAATATCTAATAATGTAAACCAAAACAGGCCAAGTACTAAAAGCATAAACGTAAAGAATAACAACGCTGTAGTACACAATAGCCTATTTACTTTGCTTTTAACTATAGGCTCTGACTTTGTTAATATACTCCCCATTATCCAAAAACAAAAGACAAATGAAATTATGAATGTACAGGTTATAACAATAAGAATCAATATATCTTCATAGAGGTTTATTCGAGCAACCAGAACAATGCAAAAAAGGGCAAAGATATATGAAGCTAAAAAACGCAGATTTATCTTTATAATCTTATCCAATATTATAGAACACCTATTGAGTATGTTCACAAGTAAATATACAATCCGATTCTTATCATTATTCGCCATAGTATAAGTATCTTATTACAAATTTAATACTGCAAGTAAAAACAGGGGTAGATCACCATCCCTGAACCAGCTACCGTTTTACTGCTTGGCCTCGGTGTGGTGATGTTGAGAAGGAAACATTAAGCTAAAAGGTCAATGATTTGCTGTAAATAACCTTGCATTTCATCTTAAAAACTTTATGATAGTATTGGTTTAGCATCCTCAGAGGAGCAACTAAGTAAAAGTATAGATGTGTGGGAAAAAAATGGTGAGGTTATACTCTCATAACAAGTGGACCAAAGGAAGGGAGCAGGTTAGCAAAGCAGCAGATAGATGGACGAAACAATGGGAAGATCAATGGTATCTAATATGGGATATTGAAAAATGGCTAAGCTTACCCTAATTCTTCTGTCTACATATTTTTTTGCAAACAGCTTAATTGCTGGAGGTCTTGTTATGCACTCAAAGAAGCTTCCAACTGCAATGTTCGAATGCTCTGACATTGATTTGACCGAGGTATTCATTGATGCTGACAATAATACATTCATCAGGGTAGGTTTCGCACATCGGTACCCTGAGGGCACCAATTTTCTTCACTCGAATAATGGGTGGGTTTCCTTGAAGCAATACGGTTATCTAATGAACGCCTTTCTAAAAGACGGACATTTTCACCTAGCCTTTAAGAAAGATGATACTGTTCTCATCTATAAGTTCGAGAAAGATATCGAGCTTGTAAGTCGTATAAACATTGCAGACTTTGTGGATAGGGGCTGGAGACCTTCAAGCATTGTTAGGGTCATACCCAGTCCAGAGCCGGGCAACTTGTACTATTTACTGGCCGTCCGCTGGTGTTTTCCTATTAATCCTATTGATTTTCTCAAGGAAATTTTGTCGGGTGGGCACGGCATTCGCTACCGGAAGCCCTACTTAGTAGAGGTGCGTGACGAAAAGCTTGCCACGCCCCGGAAGCTGCGTTACGGTGGCAAAATAGATGAGTCATATGTTATTAGACAAGTGGTACATCAGGAGGATTTGGTACACTTTTTGGGCTTCAAGGTGGAGGAGGAGGCAGAATGGGGCCCGAGGAAGAAACAACGCGAACCCTTGAGATTACATCACTTCGCCTATGATTTGAAAAAGAAGAAAATAATTCAGAAACATACCATATGGGCAAATGATAGTCCTAAAGTACAAAAAGACAAAAACAGACGATTTTTTTATGGACTTTTTTCAATGGATGCCTTCGGTGATGATGTTTTTGTCACTTTTCCCTGGATTCTAGAAGAAGGATTGGCACGAAGGTCGGCTCCCAAACTAAATAATAAATTTAAATCTACTGTCTTCTATTGGCAATTCAGTAATGGCGTATCCAGCGATGTTGAGAAAATCGCCGAAGAATTTAATCCTTTGGTAAGAGTTGATGCGATTGGAAACGTTCATCTTGTATGGGCCAACAGAAACGGCAGTCTTTTACATAAAGCTAAGCGGAAGGGGGTATGGAGTGAGGATAAAATTCTTGTGGATAACGTAGATATGACGTTCCGCATAACTTATAGCAAGTACATTGCAGCGGAATTTGATAAGGATAATAACTTGCACGTGGTTTATCCATCAGGCGGTAACCTAGTTCATGCAAAGGTAAAATTAGATTAAATTTTATGCCTGATAATATTAGGCTCTTTAAACCTGAAAGGCCGGTTAAACAATATGGTGGCATTTATCAATAAAATGGATTGTTCCAAATCGGCCAGAGAGAAAAGTAAATCGGCAATTGTTAAAATGGTGCGGGCGAGATGAGTAAGAAAATTCGTATTATATTTATCATATTTTCTTTGTGTGCTATCTTATTAATTGCAATTCTCCCGTTTTGTCTCAAGAAAAGTATAGTGTCTACATCATATGCTACTGAACCACCGATAGAACTTAGATTAAAAGAGGCATATAAAACCGGGACATCAACTCAATTGAGAGTTGTGGAAATTAATGAACCAGGTCAAAAGTGTTTCTTAGAAGTATGCTATTTAGATGGATTAGAAACTTTTACTGGCTGGGTTGATGCCAACCAGCCAATTACATTTGCTCCAACTCTTTTAGGAGAACATGGGGTATCTGTTGTAGATATTGGTAAATACAAAATCTCGATTCGGCGACACTGGGGAGAAACAGAAATTAAATATCGCCTTGACTGGCCGTGGGAAGGTGGCGTTCAGTGATAAATTCTAAATGACGAGCAAAAACAATAACTAAATCGGCAATTGTTAAAATGGTGCGGTGAATATGTTGATATGTCATATGTAAGAGCTTTTGGTCTGACTCCCACTTGCTTTATTCGCGAAAATCCCTATCATTTTGGCAAATAAACCTCAGAAAAAGGGGTAAACATGGGTAGTAAAGAATGCCAGGATAGATGTGAAAACTGCAAATTTTGGAGTCCCACAACAGATAATCTTAGTCGTGGGGATAGGGAAACTGTGGATACTGTTCAGATATATGGATGGTGCAGAAAACACAATCAAAGAAAATACCAAAACGAATCCTGTGATATGTATGAACAGAGAAAGATAAATATAAAAGAATGGCCAGAATGGAAGGTCTGGCTTATATTTTTAGTAACATTTGGGCTAATCAATATACTTCTAATACTCCTCTTTCCAAGCATCTGGGAAAATTTACTTGTACATATTACATCTGTGGAATTACTGGTATATATTGTGGTATATATTTGGCTTTTTGGTGAAAAGATTATTAGGGAAAGTAAGCTTTTAATTTATGTCCCATGGATATTAGGAGCAGTTTTTTTGTGGATTCGATGGGGACCTTCAGGATTTAGATTAGAAGATACAGAAAGC
Source organism: Planctomycetota bacterium (assembly GCA_042576845.1). GTDB lineage: Bacteria > Planctomycetota > Phycisphaerae > Sedimentisphaerales > Anaerobacaceae > JBHPEQ01. Next base: position 40,533 of record JBHPEQ010000011.1, on the reverse strand, counting down.
GAAATTGCTTTGATAATGATTGGCATATATGCACCTTTACTGTGCATAGTTACTGGACTTTGTTTCATACTTAAATACAGAAAATTTAACAAATCGAAGGATAAGAAAAACGATGAGTAATTCATAACAGGCGATTGTTAAAATGGTGCGGAGAGTTGAAGGATTTTTGAAAAGGCCATAGAATGAAGAAAAAAAGTAAACTGAATTTGGCCATTGCTTACATTGCAAATATTGCATTTTTATTAGGTGTATTATGCTTTGCTTTTTCATTTTTCCTGAGATTTAGTACAGATTTCATATTCGTCTCCCTTATATTTACATATTGTTTGCTCTTGTTGAACGCTGTGATTTCTCTCAAGTTAAGCATTGCTGGTAAATGGGCAGTGACAAAAAGCGTGGTAGCGTTTATTTGCTGTTTTTTGACGACGCCATACTTAAAATGGTTGGCAATGTTTTATGTAGGTTCACCTGTGCTTCTCAATTTCATCGTGATTGTTTTGCACTCAATAACGTTAGGAGTAGTAATTTTCCCTATCCTCGGGTTAGTTCGCAAAAGAAGAGCGAAACAAGCTATGAAGAAGGAGGATATAAGCGGACCAGACGAGAGTGTGCAAAGCCCAAAACGCAAAGCATTGAAGCTGGCAATAGCGTCTACCGCTATGATTTTGATAATAGTTTTTATGCTGGTTAAAATAATCCCGCTTGTAACTGCCAGCCCAATAATATCTGTCGATTATCTAACCAAGTATAACAAAGCAACAAAGCCGACTGGTTACGATCCAAACAAGAACGCCGCCCCCTATTACAAACAAGCTTTTGAATCGCTGGTGAATCAATCTGATTACACACAAGAGCTATGGTGGGATGTTTGGCCAGCAGATATGAACGAGGCCGAACTGAATGTGCTGAGCAATTGGCTTATCGCAAACTCGGAGGCTCTTGACTATTTAAAAAGAGCCGCTCAAAAGCCATATTATTGGGTTGAACAATACTCCGAAGACAATTCCTTGGAAAAAGTTATTGATTTTTCAGCTTTAGCAAAGTTTCGTCAATCAATTGATTGTCTTGATTTAGATACAAGGCTAAAAGCAAGCCAAGGACAAATAGAGACGGCTTTGGAAAATGTAATTGATATACAGAAAATTTCCGGACATCTTTACAGTAGCAAAGTTTTGATGGAGGAATTTACGGCTCCATCTTTTACTGGTCGTCTTTGCAGGACAGCACTTACAATTCTGGACAGGGAACAAGTTAATTCCACTATTCTGGCCAATTTCCAAGACCAGCTTGAACAACAATTGCATCAAGTCCCAAAGGGCTTTGTTTACGATGCTGACAAACTGGGGAACTACGACATAATCCAACGCGTTTTCGCCGACGATGGTAGTGGCGATGGTCGATTGATACCGGGCAAGTATCTTGACTTTTATAGCATCCCTGAATTACGGTTAAGATTTTATCTTGGTGCAGTTTGGATGTCTCTTTCTAATCCAGGCAAACTTCAAACAACGGAGCTTACAAGAAAACTATATGAATTGCTTAATGAGCTTGGCCAAAAGACACCTTGGCAGCTACACCAGCAAGGCACAGGGCACGAAGAACAGGTATGGAAACTCACCCAAGGCAACTATTATGTACGGCATGTAGCCAGCTATAAAGGAGGGCTTTGTATACGTCGCCAAGAAGAAAATACCAACATCAAAGCCTTAATTACCTCTGTTGCACTTTTACGATACAAAGGGGATAAAGGTCAGTTTCCGGAAGACCTTGACAAGCTTATGTCAAGCGACTATCTCAATGAATTACCTATGGACCCGTACAGCAACGGTACGTTAATCTACAAACTGGTTGGTGATAGTTTTACACTCTACAGCCTCGGGGCCGATTTTGATGATGATGGGGGTATCCAAAGCAAGTGGGGCAGAAACGAAGAAGGTGGTGACCGAGTCTTCTGGCCTGTAGAGCAATAGTTAAATTCAAATTCTTGTAATACAAAAGAATGCATTGATATTAAGAATTGGATTTTCAAAAAGTTATCCACTTTTTCTTTTCATCAGCCTTCAAATCCGTTCAAAAGTGCTCTCTTCCTGCTCGGCCTCGGTGCGGTGATGGTGAGAAGGAAACCTTAAACTAAGAGGGTAATGATTTACCCGATTATTCATGGCATTTCATCTTTAAAACTGACTGTCCCCTGTAGGTTGGGCTTCACAATCTGGGACCACAACAATATCCTACAATATCCACAGTCTTTCGCCTTGCTTTCCCTCCCTTTTCTGCTTGACTCCACAGAGTGCTTTTGGTAAGATACATTTAGATTTTTACTGCTCATTCGGGGGCTGCTCCTTTCACCTTTTTGCTCCTTCTGAGAGCGGCCCCTCTTTGTTTTTCCCTTGCTTTTCATCTTCAGAACTCTATAATAGGATTGGTTTAGCAGCCTTAGAGGAACAACTAAGCAAAAACAAAGCGGAGCAAACAAATGAAACATTCATCTCTTATTTTTTTGTTGTGTGTCTTGCTTTTAATCACTTCTTGTATCGCAACTGGAAACAATGAAGAAATGTTTACTGATGAACCGAACTCAGATGATACTTCTGATGAAAAAAGCTATGAGGATTACAAATATGTAAGGGATGGTATTCAATTTTGTTCTGTTCATCATATTCAACTTCAGAAAGATACTGTCCCAGCAATTTACGGTACTGTGGGATTTTCAGATGAGTATCTGAAGGCATACAAAGAATTTCCTAATTCAAACAATGAGGCATTTATGGGAATGGGAAATATATATTCACCGAGTACGGAAGAAGTCCTGTACTGTCCAAACTGTCGAGAAGCTAAATCAAAATGGTCGGAACAATTAAGTGCCATTGATAAAGCCAAGTTGCTTCGTGAAATCAAAGAGTCAACAAATATCAATCAAGCAGATGCTAATGGCTTAACTCTTCTGAGGACTGCTGTATTTTGTGGGTTTGCAGATATTGTTAAAATGTTAATTGATAAAGGTGCTAACGTTAATACGGAAAGTGGTGCCGAACATACTGACCTCCATTCTGCTGTTTTTCATAATCATATTGATATTGTGAAAATTCTTATCGAAGCTGGAGCTAAAATTGATGCTCGTGATGAGGCTGGTAGAACACCGCTTCATGAAGGTGCATGGTTTGCATCTAAAGAGGTAGTTAAGTTGTTAGTTGAAAATGGAGCTGATATAAACGCTGAAGATAACAATGGTAGTACCCCATTACACTATGCATCCTATATAGAAGTAGCAACTTACTTAGAGGAACTGGGTGCTATTCTGGACCCTGCTTTTATTCACCGCATTGAGAAAGCTTCCGATATAAATGCGAAAGTTAACGATAATGGTGATACGCTTTTACATGAGGCCGTTGATAAAGGAGACTATAATGCTGTAAAAAAACTCATCGATAAAGGTGCTGATGTCAATGTTAGAAATGAATCTGGAGAAATTCCTTTGCATTTCTGTTACCTGGAGCCTCATCCTGGTGTTCTCAAGCTCCTTATTGATTCTGGAGCTAATGTAAATGCCAAGGACGATTATGGGGATACTCCACTCAACAATTTGTTAATTACAAATTATGGCACTGCTTCAGCAATGAAGATACTCATAGATGCTGGAGCTAATGTTAATACTCCTGACGATTTAGGTAATACTCCACTTCATGGAGCTGTGGTTTATGCTGATTATGCTGATACTGAATCAATCAAGGTACTTTTAAATGCAGGGGCGGATGTTAACATAAAGAACGAATTTGGCGAAACTCCGTTAGATACAGCCTTATCTCTTGGAACCGAGGAAGATGAGGTGGTAAAGCTTCTTCGTCAATCAGATACGAAATCCTCACCTAACGTACCGAAATCAGATGATACTCCTGACGAAAAAAGCTATGAGGATTACATATATATAAGGGATGGCAATTGGTTTTGTTCTGTTCATCATATTCAATTTCAGAAAGATACTTCCCCCCCAATAATGTCTGGTCTTGCGGGATTTCCAGATGAGTATCTGAAGGCAGACAGAGAATTTCCTAATTCAAACACAGAGTTTTTAAGGGAATTTCTTGTAGATAGACTTGCAGGTAGATATTTTTATAGTCCTGAAGAAGCAAAGTACTGTCCAAGCTGTCGAGAAGCTGAATTAAAACGGTCTGAAGAGGTGCGTGTCATTCATAAAGCCGAGCTGCTTCGTGAAATCGAAGAATCAACAAATATCAATCAAGCAGATGCTAACGGTTTCACTCTTCTGGGTACTGCTGTAGATTATGGGTATGAAGATATTGTGAAAATATTAATTGATAAAGGCTGTAACGTTAATACGGAAAGTAGTACCGATTATATGGAAATTGGTGCCGTTTATAAATATACTCCGCTCCATTCTGCTGCTTCAGGAAATTATGTTGATGTTGCGAAAATTCTTATCGAAGCTGGAGCAAAAATTGATGCTCGTGATACTTATGGTGGAACTCCGCTTCATGATGCTGCACGGTTTGTATCTAAAGATGTAGTTAAGTTGTTGGTTGAAAATGGAGCTGATATAAACGCTGAAGATAACGATGGTGATACCCCACTTCATGAAGCTGTGTTTTATACTGATACTGAGACAATCAGGGTGCTTTTAAATGCAGGGGCGGATGTTAATATCAAGAACGAATCTGGCGAAACTCCGTTAGATGAAGCCTTATATACTGGAGCCGAGGAAGATGAGGTGGTAAAGCTTCTTCGTCAATACAGCAGGTGAAGGTGCGGTGAAAGCATCCTTTATTTCAAAGGGACAAAGATATGAGTGGGAAAAAGAGTGTGGCTGTTATATTGTTCGCAATATTCTTTATTGTTCTCTTGTTTTGGTTGACATACTTTATTTACTCCTCGATGATGTCGTCTCTTCGGCTTTTATTGCTTGGTATATTTGGTTGTATTACGATTAGCTATACTTTTTACGCCTTCAGTAAAAAAGTCAACGGTAGGATATTTTATTTGATACTGACCTTTTTGTTGTCAATTTGGATTGGGGGACATTTCTTTACCTTTGGAATATTATCAGCTCCATCGATGGGTATGGTAGGTGTGCCTGTAGGTATATTTCTGTTTTCATTAATATGGGCTTCATACGCACTCATTAGCTGGTTCATTGTTCCTCTCATGCTCCGAATAGTAAATAGAAAAAAAGAAAAACAATTAGAAAAAATCCCAGAAGCAGATAGAGGAATTTGGGCTTTCAACAAATGGCAAACAAGGGTTCTATGTACAGGATTATTTTTACTCTTCCTAACGATTCTTATGCTACCTATAAGTTATACACCGTATTCAAAACGTACTGTTTATGCTATAGGTTTCTTGGGATTAGTCAGTTCCAATGAAGTTGAATACAACATACTCTTTATAGAATGGTTAATAATCTTGGCAGTTACTTCTGTTGGAATATTGTTGCTGAGAAAAAGAAAAAAGACGCCTCTCAAATGAGCAAGAACAATAACTAAATCTGCAATCGTTAAAATGGTGCGGTGACTTGTGAGTATATATATAAAATTATGAAAGATGAAATTGGAATGTCAAAAAAAAGTAAATTGCTCTTTACAGGTATTGGGATTCTTCTATTACTTACCGCTATTTTGCTTTTGATTTTACATAGCAATCCTTATAAGCCGAATCCTATTCGACCCGTAAATTTTCCTGAGATTCTTGTTGTACCGGAAGAAGCTAATGACATTGATTGCTCTCGAGAAAAAGATGGTTTTTATGGCGTCTCTTTTACAATAAACGAACCTTTTCCATTTGAGAAAACACGAGATGAAATACATAAGCATCTTGAATCTTTTGGTTGGAAGCGTCTTAAATATCATATTATGAATCCTGAAGTGTCTGCTGATTCTGATGCTTTTGGTTTTATCAAACAGCCTTTCCGAACTACTGAGGATTGGTTAGACCAAAACGATAACAGTATCAGTTTATATTATACTTCTGTAAAAACAAACGAGGACGAGATAGATATGAGTAAAGTCCATGTAATTATGCATTATCGTGATAGGGAATCTTATATGAAAACTTGGATATTGAAATATAAGAAATTACATCCTAATGAATTTCTTCCAAACAAAGATAACAGCATATTGCCCTAAGCAAGAATAGTCGAAGGCAATTGTTAAAATGGTGCGGTGATGCTGAGAAGGAAACGAATTTAAGAAAAAACCCCTGCTGTTAAACAGGGGCTATATATTAATGGGTCTTCCCTGACCACAACTTCACCAAACATATAATATCGTCCAAGTTGGCTATTTTTCTTTAGTGGATTTATATGTGATTGGTGAAGTCTGATGAGGTTGAGAAAAAGATAATTCTTGATTATTCAAGGTAACTCTGGTAAGATTATTGTTGTCATACGGAGAAAATTATGTTTTTTAACCGTTTAAATGGGGAGTCTCGGATAAAAGGCAATTGCATTATGGTTTTTGAACGTTTATTTGGAAAATTTCAGGCAATTGTAATCTTAAGTATATTGCTTTGTTTTATCCCTGCCTGTATTACACCCACAAAAAACGCAACAAAAATAGAGCCATTTAACCCCGTCAAGTTCATGGCTGATACCTATTCAACAGTAACCGTTGAAGACGAAATAGACTGTCTGGAAGCAGCAGTTCTTGCTGATGCATATTTTATGTCGTACATTTCTGCTTGTGGAGCGGTAGGAACTGTTATTGATCAAGGCGATAAATGGGAAGCAAAAACTGTCATTGGTTATGCAGCTGTTCCATTTGAATCAATTTTTATACAAAAAACAACTGGAATAATAACTTGCACAAAAGGTCCGGTGGTAACTCCCCCTTCCCCAAAATTGGATATAAATAAACAATAAGCAATTAAATTAGAAATAAGACTTAGCAGCGTAACTGAATTGATATAAATGGGAACTACCCATGAGCAGATTAATTAATACTTTCTCTTAATAATTGCTTTTGTCGAAATTCTCAAATGCTCTTACTGCTCGGCCTCGGTGCGGTGATGTTGAGAAGGAAACATTAAGCTAAAAGGCCAATAATTTGCCCGATTTTCCCTTGCTTAGCAGCTATCGAAAAAAACGCTCCAAAACCCATTTTTTCTTTGACTTGCAGAGAAAAAGAGTTATAATTATATTGTTTTTGATTGAGAGGGACGGAACCCGATTTATCAATCATCCTTTTTAAAAGGACAAAGTGATGAAACGGCAATCAATTCTTGTGTTGGTAATGGTTTTACTGTTCGGTCTTACTTCAATCAGTTCAGCAACTACAGTTAGTTTTCAAGGTTTGGGTGATTTAACTGGAGGTGAGTTCAATAGCTTGGCTCACGGCATATCGGCTGATGGTTCAACCGTGGTGGGAGGTAGTATATCAGATATGGGCTTAGTTCCTGTATTCTGGATTAATGGAGCAATCACTCCTCTGGTTGAGCCTATAGTCGGTCCAGTGTTTGGTGCATCATTCCAGGCTTCGTCAGATGGTTCAGTCGTGGTTGGTTTGTATGGCGGAGCATTCCGCTGGGAAAATGAACAGATGGCTGATATGGGAGATTTACCCGGCGGCATTTTAAGTCAAGCTTATGGTGTATCAGGTGATGGAACAATTGCTGTTGGCTACAGCGTTTTGGAGGGCGGTACTGAGGCCTTTCGATGGGAAAATGAACAGATAGTTGGTTTGGGATATCTTGATGATGAGGGTTTTAAAAGTCGGGCTTACGATATTTCTGCTGATGGTTCGGTTATCGTTGGATACAGTATCTCACCATCAAGATATGAAGCTTTTCGTTGGGAAAACGGCATAATGACAAGTTTAGGCCATTTGGGTGAAGGCACACAATATAGTCAGGCATATGCTGTCTCGAGTGATGGTTCGGTTATAGTGGGTGAATCAAAAGTGGAGGCTTTTCTCTGGGAGGATGGAATTATGACCGGATTAGGTCATCTGCCTGGTCTTTTACCGAGCACCGCCCTTGATGTCTCCGCCTATGGTTCAGTCGTGGTTGGTTTTTGTGACCGTAATGAAAATGCACTGGCTTTCATTTGGACTGAAGAACATGGGATTAGAAATTTAAAAGATATGCTAATCACTGACTTTGGCTTGAACTTAACAGATTGGACCCTAAGAAGAGCTTCTGGTATCACGCCCGACGGTTTAACAATTGTAGGCATGGGAATTAATCCTGATGGATATGAGGAGGCTTGGATTGTAACAATCCCTGAACCAGCCACCGTTTTCCTGCTCGGCCTCGGTGTGGTGATGTTGAGAAGGAAACGAATTTAAGAAAAAACCCCTGCTGTTAAACAGGGGCTATATATTAATGGGTCTTCCCTGACCACAACTTCACCAAATATATAATATCGTCCAAGTTGGCTATTTTTCTTTAGTGGATTTCTGCAGTTTATTTGTTGTTTGATTTTTCAACTGAAGCTGATATAATAGGATTAGTTTAGCATCCTCAGAGGAACAACTAAGCAAAAATCAAAAGGTGTGGAAGGTAATTTGCAGAATGAGACCTGAAACGCAAATCAGAATCGCTCGCATAACTGCTCTTATTATTGTTATTCACTTATTGATAAGTCCTCTTTTAATGCTAAACGATAAATTGCAGACAGAAGGGGCGGAAATTACGTTAACAATGGCAACACAGTTCCTCATTATAACGTATTTAATGTGGCTACCATTGATTGCCATTTTAGGGGGATATGCTTGGGCATTGAAACGCAGAAAATTTAAGTTGGCTATCATTTTGTTTATCATACATACTTTGAGTGGAGTTTATCGAATTTCCGGTGTGGTGTTACTATTTGGAGTAGTGCCATTCGCAATCTTGCTTTTACAGGGTCTATTAGGAATCAGAAAGCTGAATAAGACGTTAGATGGCTTCAAAGACGAGCAAAAACAACAAGCTAACGGCAATTGTTAAAATGGTGCGTCAGATTATCGATACGGATGGTGACCCGACTATAGACAAACTTTTACGGCGAGATTAATATCAAATAGGGCGGTATAAAATCATGAATTGGCTATTATTTATGATAGGTGGAATTGTTGTGTTAGGAGTGTTAAATGATGTATTAGATACGATAATAAAGAAATTATTAAAAAGGGAACCACCGAAGTCGATAAAAATTGCTGAGAAGTCTGAAATGATATTTGGGTCAATGGTTTTATTAAGCAGTATCTATTTTGTTTTTATTGAAAAAAATAGCATATTAACTTATTTCGCTTTGGTAATTGGATTCTTATGGCTATTCATAGCGACGGCTTTATATTTAGGGAAAAATTGGGCAAGAGTTGCTTGCTTGATTCTTTCAATACTAAGGATTCCAACGATAATTGGAATTGTATTTTCAATAATAAGCATTTATCTGCTTTTTTTCACAGAACAATCAAAAAGTTTTTTTAAAAAAGAGAGTCATAATTTAAGTTAGTTATAATAAGCTAATAATAGAATGGCTGGTAAAAAAACATGAACAGATTAAACCTTAAAATAACCGCTGCTTATTTAGCTTCGATATGACCCGACAGGCAATCGTTAAAATGGTGCGGTGAGTTTAGGTTGGTTTAGAAAGTAAGTTGAATATGAAAGCTTTAGCCATTACTCAAGACAGACTTTAAGAGGAATAAATATGAAGCTGAAAAACTCTGTTGTTCAAATGCCAAGTTGGGTAAGACCTGTGAGAATCGCAGCAAGAATCATAGGTATAGTAATGATTCTGGATTTCATTGGGGTGTTGGGTCTTGGAATATATTTTTCTATAAAAACCAATAAATTTCTTGAAACGGCGGTTAAAACAAAAGGGAAAGTCGTTGTGATGGAGGAAGATTACTCCAGTGATGATACAATGTACTGTCCAACATTTACATTTATTGATAACACAGGCAAAAAACACCGTGTACGTTCTTCCTTGAGTTCTTATCCTCCTAAATATGAAGTTGGTGATACCATACCAATTTTGTATGACCCGCAAAATCCCAGTAATGCAGACGTTGATTCATTTTCAAACTTGTGGTTAGGTTCTGTTATCGCTTTTGTTTTGTCAGTTCCCCCTCTAATATTGGGGATTCTGTTTGCTTTTGTTTTGCCTTTTGTATTTACTCGCATAGGCGTGCATCTTGCGGCTAAGAACACAGAGCAGGAACATTAACTAATTCGTGACAGGCAATCGTTAAAATGGTGCGGTGACGTAGAGAGTTTCTTACTTAACAATCTTACTAAATAGTGGTAACATATAACATAATATAAGTTAAGAGGTAACTATGAGCAAAACGAATGACAAGGCAGAAGAGAAAAAGCCTAACAAAGGTATTATTGTAATTCTTTCGTATGTTGTCTCCTTTATAGCAAACCTTTTTTATGCATTCATTCTTTTTATCATTGAAATAATAGCCAAGTTATTGGGGAAAAATTGGTCGATGGATAAACTTGAAGCAAAGAACTTAATCGAGCAAAAACTTAATAATTATCGAAGCAAACCTTTTGATGAATTAGTCAAGTTAATTGATGAAACTAAGACTTATGAAATAACCGGTGCAAGTGGAACTGAATATCAAGTAGATATTTATGCACTATGGGATGACAAAAAAAAAGAGCATCTTCGTGTCTGTGGCTCAATTGATGATGGATGGAGGGCATATTCCCCTTTGGGAGGTGATTTTATAATAAGTCCAAGTGGAGACTTTATTGGTGAAAACAAATCTTCTTAAAAGTTGAAGCTAAGAGCAAAGTCAAAAAGAATTTGGCTGGTTAAGCTTCCCTTTGAATTAAAACAGGCGATTGTGAAAATGGTGTGGTGATGTTAACTTTTCTGAAAGGATAAATAATGAGCGGAACAATTGACACTTCGATTATTGTTTATTGGGTTCTGATGATGTTAACACTTGCTTTGGCAATAGGTTTTTTGGAGAGAATTGAAAAGAAATTAAAGGATATAGGTAAGGATATAGATTTTGGAATGAAAAAAATACAACAAGTTTTGGAACATATTGAAGAAGCAATAAAAGAGTCAAAGTAATAGCAAAAACAATAAGTAAATCGGCAATAGTTAAAATGGTGCGGTTATACTCTCATAACGACTGGTACATAAAACAGGGGCAGGCCACACAGCAGCTTGGAATATATAGCTCAGGCAGCGTTTGCGATCAGCTGTCTTTAGCACGACTCCGTAAAGTTAGTTACTGGCAGAGAAACAATTAGAACATAGTTATGGCTATCAAAGATCAATACGACAATTCATGGTTCGAGTTGCGGAAGGAGGATTTACGCGACCGTTCTGTTCTAAGTCTCCTCATCACAAATCTGATTATTGTAATGTGGGCGATGATAGAACAATGGGACGCAGGTATATTAATGTGGATCTACTGGGTCCAAAGTGTAATCATTGGCTTTTTCTGGTTTCTGAGAATCATAGCACAAAAAAGCTTATACCGCAGAAACTTGATTAGGACTGATAATAAGTTAGTTAGGATGAACATATTCTTTAGGTCATGTGGAGGGGTGTTCTTTCTTTTGCATTATGGGTTTTTTCACTTTGCATATTTACAGTTTCTTAAGACCGGTCTTTTCTCACAGCGAAGGACGCCACCGGTTGAGCCTCTTGTTTTTTCTGCGTGTTTGTTTTTAGTGAACCAATTTATTTCATTTCTGGCAGATCGAAGAGCGACCGAGCATAAAAAGGTGAGTTTCAATAAGTTTATGAGATTTCCCTACGTACGCATCATACCTCTCCACATGACAATAATATTTGGAGGCTTTGTTCTTACTTTTCTTGGTACAAAGGCCTTAGAAGGATTAAGAAGCCAACTCATTCTACTTTTATTCCTACTTTTAAAAACTGCTGCCGATGTAAGTATGTATGTTAAGCAGAAAAAAGGCTTCAGTAAGGTGCCTGATTATAGAGATGAGGAAAGCAGTGGTCCTCATCCACAGATAAAAAAAACGACGACCGGGGAAGAGTTAGTACTTACTGATGGCCGAGTCATATCACTCGCAGATAATCCAGAGTTGGCCAAGAAGATCAAGACTATAGAAAAGTTTCCTGTGGACGTTCAACAGGAGGTGTACGAGAAATTACTTTCAAATGAAAATGAGCCTGACGAAATACACGGTGGAATAAAATGTCGATGTGATGAACTACACCTCCTTGAAGGTCAGGAGGCACACACATACGCTGACAAACACTTGACGTTTATACACACGTTTGATGGCGGCTCGAAGTATATGTATGTTTGTCCTAAAACTGGCAAGCGGTGGGTCAGAGCGGGAGACATATTGAGAACAGAAGAAAAACATCGGCCTTGACTTATCCCTACCCCAAATTATATCCTGGCTTGAATTGCGTGTTTCACGTCAGCAATAGTGGCACAGGTTAATGTTTTTTGACTCCATACATCACAGCTGTAATGCCTACAGCACCAGACATTCGATCCAGCTGCACCCATAACTTCACGTATTACAGGAACGAGGTTAATCAGATGTTCAAAAACGTTCACCATTTTTTCTTTCAATCAGTCTTAAAATCTGCTGAAAACGAAATAAAATTAGAACTCTTCCTCATCCAGAGCCTGTACCTGCCGCCTACGAGCCTTATTGTTCGTTTTGGCATAAATGGCGGTTGTAGTCGGGCTGGCATGTCCAGCTTGGTCCTGGACGAACCTGAGATCCTTCTCAACATTATAAAGCCTCGTCAGATAGGTATGTCGGAGCATATGTGGATGCAGTTTGCCTATGCCAGCCTGTTCGCCAATCCGCTTGACCTTGGCGTATATGCTGCGGTATATGATCCGGTCACCACGCTCGCTAACCAGTAGTGCTGAATTAGCCCTTGCTCCCTTGCGATAGAGTTTGACGAACCGCTCAATCCGTTTCTTTAGCTTGTTGGATATATCTACCGTTCGGGAGACTTTGCCCTTACCATCCCGGACCCAGATACAGTCTTTGCCGTGCTTGACCGGCAGGTCGCCGATGTTTAAGCTGCATAGTTCCGAAGCTCTCAGGCCGGTATTAACCAGCAGCTCCACAATCATTTCGTCAATAACTCCTCTGGAGCCGGCACGCATCCTTGCAAGGTCAGCTTTATCCTTTACATACTTCCGTAGTTTCTTCAATTGAGCATCAGAAAGGTATTTATCCGGTGCCAAACCGCCTCTTTTTTTTGCCTTTTTTCGCTTTGCCATTTTACATATCTCCAAACTTGTCATTATTCATTAATTAACTAATCAGAATATACACCATACATCGGCTTGTGTCAAGCAAAACTTGTAATAAATATCACAATTTATGAAAAGTTTTTTCCTGTTTGGCAACGACTGGCTTTTGTTTACATATTTTGTCATCTGAAATCTGCTTGCTGATGTCCGGTTTCAGTGGTATTATTTGGTTACTAAGCAGAGTCTCAAGAAGGAAGGTCTATCGATGCTCACTGATTATCATGCTAAATATTATGCTAATGAACTGATTAAGCAGTGTCCGTCTGACAGCATAGAGAAACTGGCTTCAACTCTTATGGACGCCCAGGTTGACTTAAATCCCCATCAAATTGAGGCAGCCCTGTTTGCATTTCGCTCTCCTCTTTCAAATGGAGCACTTCTTGCTGATGAAGTCGGGCTGGGTAAAACCATAGAAGCCGGTATCGTCCTATCCCAAAAATGGGCTGAAAGAAAACACAAAATCTTAATTATCGTCCCATCCAGCCTTCGTAAGCAGTGGTATCAAGAACTGCGAGACAAATTCTTCCTTCCCTCTCATATCCTCGAAGCCCGTGCTTTTAATATGGCCATAAAGCAAGGTCGTACTAATCCTTTTGACAGAAATGATATTGTCATCTGCTCATACCACTTTGCACGAAACAAAGCAGAGTTTGTTGTAGGTGTTAAATGGGACCTCGTTGTTTTTGACGAGGCTCATCATCTCCGCAATGTTTATAAGACCAGCAATAAAATAGCTCGAACGCTTAAAGAGATACTTCATGGCACACCCAAAATACTTCTGACTGCAACTCCTCTTCAAAATTCGTTATTAGAGCTTTACGGTCTGACCAGTTTTATTGATGAGTATGCTTTTGGTGATCTGAAGAGCTTTCGTGCCCAATATGCCCGGCTCACAGATGAGCAAACATATTCAGAACTGAAAGCACGCCTCACACCAATCTGCAAGCGAACTCTACGTCGCCAAGTCCTTGAGTATATCCAATATACAAACCGTACGCCGATTACTCAGGAGTTTGTTCCGACAAAAGAAGAACAAATCCTTTACGAAATGGTATCTGAATACCTACGTAGAGACAGCCTTTGGGCCCTACCGGCAAGCCAGCGGTCTCTTATGACTCTGGTATTACGTAAACTTCTTGCATCTTCAACTTTTGCTATTGCTGGTACACTTGATTCCCTTGTGCGAAAACTTAAAGCCCGGTTAAAAGAAAATGAAAATGCTATACAACAGGCAGCTGAAGAGTTAGAGGAAGATTTTGAACTCCTGGATGAACTTGAAGATGAATGGGAAGATCAGCAGGAAGAATTTGAACCTCTTTCCAAAGAAGACGTTAAGGCAATTGAAGACGAGATAGCGGACCTTGAAGCTTTTCGTGACCTTGCCGCATCAATTACCGAAAATGCCAAAGGGCAGGTACTCACAAAAGCCTTAGAAATCGGTTTTGAAAAAGCTCAACAGGTAGGTGCTGCCAAAAAGGCTATCATTTTTACAGAATCCCGCAAAACACAAAACTATTTGCTCGGCTTGCTTTCGGAAACAGAATATGCTGGCAAAATAGTACTTTTTAACGGTTCAAACAACGACATCAAATCCAAGGAAATATACACCGCTTGGAAAGAAGCCAATAAAGACTCTGATCGGGTTACAGGCTCACGAGCTGCAGATATTCGCTCTGCTCTGGTGGACTACTTCCGTGACGAAGCTCAGATTATGATTGCTACAGAAGCAGCAGCCGAAGGTATAAACCTTCAATTCTGCTCGCATGTAGTTAATTATGACCTGCCATGGAATCCACAGCGTATTGAACAGCGGATAGGTCGATGTCATCGTTATGGCCAGAAGTATGATGTTGTAGTTGTCAACTTCCTGAACAAAACAAACGCTGCAGACCAGCGGGTCTATGAATTGCTCTCAGAGAAATTTCGACTTTTTAGTGGAGTTTTTGGTGCAAGCGATGAGGTACTTGGCAGTATAGAGTCAGGTGTTGATTTTGAGAAACGTATTGTTGAGATATATCAGAACTGTCGTACTCCGGAAGAAATCCAGGCATCCTTCGATCAGTTGCAGGAAGAGCTTTCTGAGCAGATAGATGACAATATAGGTATGACACGCCAGAGACTTCTCGAGCACTTTGATGAAGAAGTACACGAAAAACTGAAAGTTAATCTCCAAGACAGTCAAGAGTATCTCAACAAGCACGAAACTCTGCTTTGGAATCTTACAAGATTCGCTCTTGACGGCAATGCCGACTTCAGTCCCGACAATCATTCATTCATGCTTAGGAACAATCCGTACCTGGAACTAAAAGTCCCTGTGGGTCCATACGAGATAGGTCGCAACGTTGAAAAATCGCATATTTATCGCCCCGGCCATCCACTTGCCAGAAGGATTATCACCAATGCAGCCACAAAAGAGCTTGAACCTTGTCAGATAGTGTTTAACTATTCGGATAATCCTGTCAAAATAACTATACTTGAGCCGTTGGTAGGCCAAAGCGGTACACTTACGCTTCATAAGCTAACAGTTAAAGCCTTTGAAGCCGAAGATTACCTTATCTTTGCAGCGGTTACTGCCAAAGGAAAGAAGCTTGATGAGCAACAATGCCAAAGGTTGTTTTCTTTGCCAGCCAGCATAGATAGTCATTCTGCAGGTATTGACTCTGAACCCTTAGTTTCTATCTTTAAGAAGAAAAAAGCTAAGATAATCGATGAAATTGGCCAAAGAAATGCAGTCTTTTTCGATGAAGAGATGGACAAGCTTGACCACTGGGCAACAGACCAGCAGAAGTCTCTGCGGACGAATCTAAAAGAACTTGATGACCAGATAAAAGAACTCAAACGAGAAGGCCGCCAGACCAGTTCTTTGCCGGAAAAAATCGCTTTACAGAAGAAAGTCAAAGGCTTAGAAAAGAAACGTGATGAAGCCTGGCGGAATTACGACCAGGCTGCAAGAGAGATTGAACAGAAAAAAGACAATTTGATTGATACTGTTGAGGCTCGTTTGTCCCAAACCGTAACTGACCAAATTCTATTCCAGATTAAATGGAAAATTATATAAAGCTGGAGTCTAAAATGTCTAAACCTAAAAGAATGGATTTAAAATCTTTGAGTATAACAGAAGAGCAGCAATCTAAGCTCAAACAGCTTTTCCCCGAAGTATTCAATGAAGATAAAGTCGACTTTGATAAGCTAAAACGCTCTCTTGGTGAAGAAATTGACGAAGGCGAAGAACGCTTTGGTATGACCTGGCCGGGCAAGAACGAATGCTTCCGGGTTATTCAGGAACCAAGTGTTGCTACGCTTAAACCCTACAAACAAGAAAGTATTGACTGGGATAATACCGAGAATCTTTTTATCGAAGGCGATAACCTCGAAGTTCTGAAACTGCTCCAAAGAGCATACTATGGCAAGATAAAGATGATTTATATTGACCCACCATATAATACAGGAAATCAATTTATCTATCCCGATAATTATACCGAATCACTTGAAACTTATCTTGCCTATACTGGCCAGGTAGATGCTGAAGGCGTTAAGTTTTCTACCAATACAGAGGCAGAGGGACGTTTTCATTCTAAGTGGATGAATATGATGTATCCGCGTTTGTTCTTAGCTAAAAATTTACTAAAGGATGATGGTGTTATTTTTATTTCAATAGATGAACATGAGTTAATCAATTTGAGAAATTTGATGAATGAAATTTATGGGCAAGAAAACCATGTTGCGACAATTACAGTTATTAACAATATGAAAGGCCGAAATGATAAAGCCAATGTGGCTACATGTCATGAGTATCTTCTAATTTACTCAAAAGGTGAATTTGTTTCTTATGGGCTACCTCTTTCTGAAGAACAATTAAGTAAATATAAATATATTGATGAAAATAGAGAGCGATACGCGTTAAGGGATTTAAGAAAAAGAGGAAGACCTGACCGTAGAGAGGATAGGCCAAATATGTATTTTCCTATTTATTATAATGAAAAGAAAAATCAATGTTATTTAGAAAGACTTCATAAAGAGGATATTGAGATATTCCCCAAACGAGGTGATAAAAGTGATGGACGTTGGCGTTGGGGTAAAGACCGAGTTAAAGTCAATCTTGATATACTTCACCCTAAGCATTCAAAGAAAAAAGGCAGATGGGACATCGAGCATCGCGTTTACTTAAATCCAAACGTTAGATTAGAAACGGGTGATGAAGAAGTAGATGATGACCAAGAATATCAGAGGACGTCAAAGTCAAAGTCGTTTTGGTGGGGAGGAGATATTTCGACTGATGTTGCTAATCGTGAATTCAAATCTTTTTTTGAGGGTATAAACCCTGATTATCCTAAATCGCCATTCTTTATGGAGAAATTATTGCATATGGCTACTAAGCCCGGTGACTACGTACTTGATTTTTTCTCTGGATACTCAACTACTGCAGTTGCTGACCTAAAACTAAGAAAAGAAAAAGGCAGTAATCGCAAGTTCATTATGGTTCAACTTCCAGAGCCTTGTGATATCGACTCTGATGCTTATAAAGCAGGTTATAAAACCATAGCAGATATTAGCAAAGAGCAAATCCGGCGGGTTATCAAAAAAATCAAAAAGGAACACAAAACAGAAAAAAAGGAAGACAAAGAGAAGCTATTCTCTGAAGGAAACAATAAACAATTAGACCTTGGTTTTCGCGTTTTCAAGCTGGACAAATCCAATTTCAATATCTGGGATGGAACAGTTGATGAAGATGGGGATGTATCTGATCAGATAGGGTTGTTCGTTGATCACATCGATCCGGAAGTAAGTGATGAAGATATTCTTTATGAAATCCTTCTAAAAAGTGGTTTTGAGCTGACAACAAAGATAGAAGAACTGGATATGGCAGGCAAAAAGGTTTATTCAATCGCTGATAACGCTCTTTTGATCTGTCTTGATAGAAAGTTGACCAAAGAAGTAATGACCGAAATGGTAAGATTGCAGCCCGCCCGAGTTGTTTGTTTGGATGCCGGTTTTGCAGATAATGACCAGTTGAAAACTAACGCAGTACAGATAATGAAAAGTCATGATGTAGAAGATTTTAGAACGGTTTAAGGATCTGAGGTGGAAATGGAACAAAAGTGTCTTGCAGTTATAGACTTACTCGGCTTTAGTAACATGGTAAAAAAGGACCATGGTATAGCACGTGATGTTTTAAGCGATTTTTATAATATTGCTTTTAAAACCATTAAGCCTAAAACAGCATTAAAAGGGCATTTATTTTCCGACACACTAATGGTTTACAGCAACGACAATGCTATTCTAGTAAATGGTTTGTGTGAAATTTACAGAGAATGTCTTAAGAAAAGTAAAGACTATCTAAACAAACAAGATTTTTTTCTTCTTCCGCGAGGAGGTGTTTCGATAGGGATTGTTAATATCGAAAACAGAATGGAAGCACCAAACTTAAAAAAGGATTTCATAGTTAGTCCGGCTTTGGTTCATTCTTCAGAAATGGAAAAGAATATAAAGGGTAGTCGCTTGCTAATTGCAGTCAAGGCTGTTTCTACGGAAGAAATGTCAATCACGTGGAATGCTAGCATTAGAACCATCCTATATGAACAGAGTTTTTGCTTTTGGGAAAAATATCAATATCAAGATGCACTTTGGTTTGCAGATCTTTCAAAAGAAAGCACAGAAAGAAAAAAAGAGACAGGAAGCCTAATAGACATAGTCATAGAATTTGTCAAAGAATATAGCAAAAAACCTCTCATTTTACAACATTACGCAGACACGCTTCGAATAGGATTGTTAAGTTATTCACATCTATTTGAAGCTACGATGAGTTCAAATTTAATCGACAGTCTTGTTACGGAGTTTGCAGAAGATCGGTATTGGAAAATCTGGCTTGCGATTTTTGAGATGGCAATGCAAAGCCCAGATAGTTGGGCAATTTCTGGGACAAGAAGCTTTGTTGATTTTTATAGAAAGATTTGTTTATCTAAAGGTTGGGTCAAGTTGTTAAACGAGATAAATAAACCAAGCAATTCCTTCCTTAAATCAAAAATTGAAAATTTTATCAACGACTTAAGTATCAGAACGGTAGAGTCTTAAAAGAGTACATAAAATTAAGGTAATAATTTTGATGAAACTAAAATTCGACCCTAATCAACAATTTCAGTTAGATGCCATTGATGCAGCAGTGGACATTTTTGAAGGTCAGCCGCTCAATCAGGGTGATTTTGAAATCAAACTCCGACATGACTATGAACTCAAAGGTCTGGTTCAGCAGGATTTGGGTTTCGGCAACAGTCTTTCCGCCAGTGATGATGTTCTTAATGCTAATCTTAGACAAATTCAGAAGGAAAATAACATTCACCAGGCCGACTCAATAGAGACCAAAGGAAGAAATTTTGCCACCGAAATGGAAACAGGTACTGGTAAAACCTATGTCTATCTGCGAACAGCTTTTGAACTGAACAAGAAATACGGCTTCAAAAAATTTATCGTTGTAGTTCCTTCGGTAGCTATTCGCGAAGGTGTTCTCAAATCCATTGAGATAATGAAAGAGCATTTCAGGGACCTTTATAACAATGTTCCCTTTTCTCACTTTGTTTATGATTCAAAGCGTGTCAGTCAGTTAAGGGGGTATGCTACTGGCAATGATATGCAGATCATGATAATCAATATTGATTCCTTCAATAAAAAGGATATTAACATAATTCACGACAGGCGAGACCAAATGGGCGGTCGCAAACCAATAGAATTTATCCAGGCCACAAATCCTATTGTGATAATGGATGAACCTCAGAACATGGAAAGCGAAACTGCCAAACAGGCAATTAACTCGCTCAAGCCGCTTTGTACTTTGCGATATTCTGCAACACATCGAGATAAATATAATCTCATTTACCAACTTGATCCTGTCAAAGCCTTCCAAAAGAGACTCGTTAAGAAAATTTCCGTCGCATCCGTAGTGTCGGAGAACGACCCAACCCAGGCTTATCTAAAGCTCGAAAGCGTTTCAAATAAGAATAATCGCTTTACAGCCAAGCTAAAATATTTCAAGCAAAGTAAGGAAGGACCCAAACTATCTACAGGGACTTTCAAACAAAATGATGATATTTTTGTCAAGTCCGGCGAAAATGGTATTTACAGCAATGGCTTTATTGTTACAGAAATCAATGCACGTCCTGGAATGGAGTTTGTCCGATTTGCAAACGGTATCAGGCTTGCTGTTGGAGATGAACAGGGTGGCTCAAGAGACGAAGTTGTAAAACAGCAGATTCGCAAAACCATACAGGCCCATTTCGAGAAAGAGCTACAAATCAAAGATATGGGTCTTAAAGTTTTATCCTTATTCTTCCTTGATCGAGTGGAAAACTACAGGGTTTATACCGATGATGGCACCGAATTAGGTCGTTACGCCCGCTGGTTTGAAGAAATTTACAATGAGCTTGCTCAAGACTATAATAACCTCTTAACTGAAATCCTGCCCGTAGAGAAAGTTCATAACGGCTATTTTGCCAAAGACAAAAAAGGAAAACTCAAAAACTCTACAACAGGAAAAACAAAAGATGATGAGGATACTTACAGCCTTATTATGAAAGACAAGGAAAAACTGCTCGGTTTGGATAATCCTCTTAAGTTTATCTTTTCACATTCAGCACTGCGAGAAGGATGGGACAATCCGAATGTCTTTCAAATATGTACTCTGAATGAAACTACTTCGACAATCAAGAAACGTCAAGAAATAGGCCGAGGACTTCGATTACCTGTAAATCAGGATGGGCAGCGGGTTTTCGATGAGTATGTCAATAATCTTGTGGTCATTGCTAATGAAAGCTACGAGCAATTTGTAGACACGCTCCAGAAAGAGTTTGAGGAAGAATGTGGCGTGGTGTTTGGGCGGCTGCCCATTGAGTCATTTATCGACATGGTTTACTCTTATACCGATGATGGTAAGGCTGAGAAGGTAGATAAGAAACAATCCGAATTGATTTGGGATCATCTTAAAGACTCTGGCTGGATTGGTGATGATGGCCTTATTCAGGAGTCTTTCCGTCATGCTGTTGATGGCCATACCTTTACCGTTCCTGAACAGTATAAATTAATTACTAAAGACATTATTGAAACCGTTGAAAATCATAAGATTGAAAGACATGTCACAAGGCATGAACCGATTAAAGGTAAGATCAATGAGAAGGTGCTGCTTGACCCGGAATTTGAGAAGTTCTGGAATGCAATCAACATCAAGACCATATATTCAGTAGAATATTCAACCGAAGAATTGATAGATAAAGCTTCCAAGGCTGTATTGAGCATGGAGAAAATTACTCCGCCGAAACTCCGCACTTCATTCGTCGATGTTGAGGTAGAGACCAAAGGTGTTACTGCTGTTCAGGTGCGAACACCTGAAACAACTTATTCAGCTTTACACAAAAGGGTGCCTGATATTCTGTCATACATACAAAGCAAGGTAGAGCTTACCCGGAATACTATTTTTAAGATTTTGAAAAACTCTGGAAGGCTGAAAGACTTTCCAGTTAATCCCCAGCGATTCATGGATGCAGTTGTCAAGGCAATTCGAGATGTGCTTCATAGAATGATAATCGAAGGTATTCAGTATGAGAAACTGGATACGATCAGCTATGAGATGTCGAAATTCCGAGCAGAGGAGCACAAGCTTGAGTTTGCTAAAGATAGAATTGTTGAAACGAAAAAATCAGTTTACAATTATATTACTTACGATTCAGGCGTAGAAAAGACATTTGCTGAAGCTCTGGAGAGCATGAGGAATATAAAATACTTCATTAAACTTCCAGGTTGGTTTAAAGTTCCTACGCCTGTTGGTGATTATAATCCAGACTGGGCTATCCTTAAGCAAAATGGTGAAATCATTTACATGATACGTGAAACTAAATCCACTAAGGATAAACTAAAACTTCGGCTTCCAGAGACTGACAAAATCGCCTGTGGCTATAAGCATTTTGAAACGATAGGAATTGATTATGATGTAGCAACATCAATTGAGGATGCATGTTTATAAACCATAAAATAAGTAATCGACACCCACAGCGGCTGGCCAATAAAGTAAGTGGAATTTATGACAAATTTTGACAAACAGATAGCGGATCAACAGGTAAGATGGCGTAAGAACAATATTGACACTGAGGAGATGGGTATTCAAAACGGCTTGAAAAGGCCGTGGATATTGCCTGAAAATCTCTGGAAGGAAGGCTTATGGGAGGGCATTAAAGAGTCTCTACCTAAATATCTCAAAAAAGGAAAAGTACAAAGGCATAAAGGCTGCCATAATCTTAAGAGTTCCTGGATGCTCTGTGCAAATCTATATTTCCCTTTCCACGAGGACAAGAATCTGCTGGCTGGTTTTTTGAATAAATATATAAATGATAAGATCAAAACTGTTGACCGAATTGAGCTGGAATATGCTGAAGGTGGCAAGTTGAATCCGAAAAAGCTTCTTGGTGAGCCACAAGGTACGAGGGGGGCGAATCAGACCTCTCCTGATGTTGCATTTATTGTAAATGGCCGTAAGGGTTTGGTACTTACTGAGAATAAATACACAGAGCATTCATTTTATCCCTGCTCAGGAAGGAAGACCGAGCATGGTAACCCGGATATTAAGAGATGTTTGGATATTGTAAGAGTCTTGGATAATACCAAAGACACTTGTTATATGAATAACTGGGAAGCTGATAAGCGTACTAACAGAAAATACTGGAATTTTATTAATATTTCTGAGGACGCAAAACAAACACTTAAAAGATGTCCCGCTGCTACAGCTGGCTATCAGCTTTTCAGACAGCAGGCACTGGCAGAAGGTATTGCTGAAAGTGGTAATTATGATTTTGTAATTTCATGTGTTGCATATGACAACAAAAACCAGACTCTTATAAGCTGTTTAAAATCAACCGGGATAGATGACTTCAGAACAGGATGGGGTAACCTCTTTGATGGCAAGGCTGGATTCAAAAGCTTTTCGCATCAACAATGGGTGGACTGGGTACGTAATCATGACAGTAAAGAGCGTTGGAGAGACTGGCTATTGTACATTGAGCAGAGATACGGATATTAACTGCTGCAAAACTAATGGCGGCTGGCCAATAAAATAGGAGCTAATCAATGCTTACTTGCAAGCTTAATGGTCCTTGTGATTTGCTTGAAAAACTCAGGAACGATGTTGAGTTGCTTGAGGATGAAGTTACAAGCTATCGCTTTTTTAATTTGGCGATTACCGGGTATCACATTATAGATTGGATCGAGAATAACAAAAGCATTCCAAGAGCTGCACGAGAAGCTGCAGAAAAGATGCGTGAAGACAAGTATATCTCTATCTGTCGTGATTTGGCTAATGCGAGTAAGCATTTTAAACTTCGGAAAGATTATAAGAACAGAAAGACCGATTCAGTCGAATCCGTGCAAGGGCCTTGCGGGACAGGCAGATATGGCAAAGGTCTTTGTGGTATTGGTGAAGAGCAGATTACCATTGAATGTCTGGATGGTGATAAATATGATGCTCTGGAGATTGCCCGAGCAATCCTGAAAACATGGGATGATTTTTTTAAAAAACACAAATTGACTTAATAGTCAATACCAACGGCGGCTGGCCAATAAAATGAGGAATAGCAAATGACAAACAAAGCTATATACAAACATAAGAAAACTGGCGATTTGTTTGCCATTGACTTCGACGGTCAGGGCAACGTCTTGTCAACTTCAGGGCCGTTGCTTTCAACAGACCTCGACCCGAATAAGCTCGATTACGATGACTACTGGAACCCAGACATACAAGCCAACCTCAACGGTTTTGAATTATTATCGAAGGCCGAGTATAAAGAATTGCTGTGCAAAACTGGCTTCTATATCCAAGAAACCCAGCGGTCATTTTTTGAATAAGCTGTCAAGATGCTATTTTGCCTCTCGAATTGGGTGCGGTGATATTGAGAAGGAAACGCAGTTAAACCAGCCCACAGAATCTCACAAGACACCTCTCACAGCCACTTTACGCTCGTGGAATCGCCGATCTGGTCTCGATGTATGATAGCGATCCTAGCCACAGAGCCCACAGAGAATGGGCCGGATATTAATTATTTGACAATTAAGTCGTTTTCGGCGAAACTGCATGTCAAATTATAGAGACATAACACAGAAAAGGTTTTTCTGGCAAAATATGCAAGAGGATTAAAAGATGTTTTTTTTAATAGTCCCTGAGAGTCCTTTAGTTTTTTTGTTCTGCCCCGTTTTCGGTGACCGGAGAGATGAATGTCAGATGGATTGAGTTTTCATAATATCCCCATAATCATCGATAACTGGCGTAGAGATGATACTTATGAAGGTGTTTATCCATCAGGGGCTCGCGTTAAAGATGCGTATTTTTCTCCCAAAGAACCTGAAGATAGGTGTATCAAGTCAAACTGGCGTTACTTATTCAAATTATCTCGTCGTAGATTCCCATGGCAATTTTGGTGTGAGATAATAGCTTATAGGTTTGGCAGTATTATTGGAGTTGATGTTCCTCCTGTACATATAGGTTACAGTAAAAAGTACGAACAGGGTGTTGATACTTATGCAGCATTGATAGAATGGTTCTATGATTACAAAAAAGATGGCTATGTCTCGGGTGGTCAGATAATGGTGGAACTTATTGAAAATTTTGATCGTGATACGGGTAAAGAGCATAACCTTGAAACAATAAGGCAATTCTTTTCAAATCACGAAAAAATATCAGAATATTGGGCCAAGATATTAACCTTTGATACCCTCATTGGTAATCTAGACCGTCATCAAGATAATTGGGGGTTTATTATAAAGGAGAGAAGTATAAAAAAATCTGAAATGTCGGTTAGCTTTACTATATCTCCTGCTTTTGACAATGGAACGGCTCTGGGTTATGAAATACTCGAACAAAAGATTGAAAACTTCGATGATGCTGAAAAGTTACAACGTTATCTGACACATAAAAAGGCCAGCCATCACATGAAATGGTCTTTGGCTGAAAGTAAACAGCTTAATTTTTATGAATTTATGAAAAAATTTATTGTAGAATTTCCCGAAACCAAGCCTATAATAGCCCAACATTTAAGGTTTACTTATCAACAGATCGAAGAAGTGTTAGCACCTTTAGTCGAGGCTGTCTCTGACCCAGAGTATAAATTAACACGAAAGCGATTGGATTTTGTTTTAAAGCTGATCTTTAATCGCAAAAGAATTTTGGAAGAAACATTAGAATTATGAGGCATATTGAACATATAGTTGAACCGGACAGGCTTTTGCTTTCTTGGCAGACTTCAAGCGAGCGTCTGAGAATGTTTGTCGCTGAGTTGATACGTAGCGGCGATGATGATGCTAACCTGGTATATCTCAAAGAGAGCGAAGATTTTTCAAAAGCTCAAAGCTTAGAGTTTGAGGGTTATCCGGGCTTTGCTATCGAAAAGGATGTTCACAAGAACGTTTTGACTTCTTTTATGAAGCGTCTTCCACCTCGCAGCCGTAGAGATTTTAGTCGCTTTCTTGATGCCTTAAGGATCAAGTCTGATGCTGAGATTTCCAATTTTGCATTGCTCGGTTACTCAGAAGCAAAACTGCCTGATGATGATTTTACAGTTATTCATCCATTTAAAAACGCTTCACCTCCATTTGAACTTTTGTTGCCTGTTCGGGGGTATCGGCATTATAAGGATCAATTACCCCTTGCTGATTTATCGATAGATATGCAAGCAGGGTTTGAAGCTGAACCGGATAACCCCCGGGATTCTGAGGCAATAAAGATCATTATAAATAATGTTATGGTAGGTTATGTAAGTCGTGGCCTGACCGGTTCTTTCCATGAATGGATGCAGGCGGGCTTAGCAATTTCAGCTTACGTTGAACGCATAAACGGAACAGAACAAAATCCTGAGATATATCTGTACATTTTAGTAAAATAGGCTTTGTGCATTATTTAGTCAAAAACTGAATTTTCTTGGATTCCTGCTACAGAATCTCATTTAGGATAGCTTTTATAGCCACTTTACGCTCGTAGAATCGCTTATCTTATCTTGAGGGTAGATTATACAGCCTATCTTTCAAAATCAACCTAGAAATCCGCTTACAACTTCTTTTCCGCTATGAGTTTTTCAATTGCTGTCAGCCGCTTGTCCAAGTCCTCATTTTCCTTGTGCCGGATAATAAAATCAATCACGTCTTTAGCAGCCAGCCTTTTAAGCCGGTCGTCCTTGTTGTCCAGCAAGCCCACAAGAGCCTCGATCGCTTGAGTTAAGCTCTGCGATAGTACTCCGAAAGCTTCAGCCGCTATCTCGTCCCGCTGCCGGTCAAGCTCGGCCTTAAACTCAGGCTCTTTTAGCCACTTATAAAGCGTGGTCTTGTTTATCTTGGCCTTTTTGCAGCCTTTGGTATATGTAGGGCTGCTCACTATATGCGGTATCGCTTTAAACTGTCGGTCTGTCAGCTTTGCTTTTTTCTTTGTTTTACTCATTTTGCAGGCTCAACTTTTCGGATATTGGTTGTTTTTGGTTGCTTTTCGTTGCCTTCTTGCCTCCAGTTCTTCTTCAGGTTTTACAATAATAACTTGAAGTCCATCTTCGGAAGGTTTTTGTTTCAATTGCTCTTTGTAGGTTATCCATTCCTCTACTGGTTCAAATAAGTTTACACCGTTAGGTTTTACCAATTCAATCACAATCGGCTCGTTGTCGGCCTTGTCATTAACTTGCAATTTCTTTTCAATGGTCTTAATTCGTCCTTCTATGTTTTTCATTGTCCTGTTCCATTCTCAAACATAACAAATTGATAGGTAGTATTGCCTTGTGTCCGGTCAGGTGGTAATTCACCGCTGAATTGGATTATCGTAACCGTTTTAGGTTTTTCGCTGAGATTCAGTGCCTTTTCAGCTTTATTTAATCGTCTGGCAATATCTCGCATTTACTTTTTCTCCGTAATATGTGTTTGAACTAATGCTTTGATTGCTGCCTTGAAATGTTCAGATAGATCAGGCCAAGCCTCTATGATTTGGCAAAGTTCGGGGTATTTCTGCACGATTTTGGCTAAGCAGGTGGCAAAGTGGTTTTCGTCTGTTTTATAAGTCTTTGTTTTACAGTCTCTTAAATTGCTGTCTCGTTGGCCTCCGGAGCCAGAGGTTGTGCGTTCGAGTCGCACCGGGGATATTCTTATTACTAAATCAATCAAAACTACTTATACATTTGCCTTTCATATATCCACGTTGACAATCTATGCTAAAGACAGTTGGCTTAGCGGACAATTTAAATGTATAAGCATGCTCACATGGCTTTTTCTCAAGAGGCAGCTGTATCTTCGAGAAGGTTGTCTGCTTCTGCGGACGATGGATTTTGTATATCTCTGGTGGATAACGAAAAAAGACGGCGAATATTATTTTCTGCATCGCCTCGCCTTCGCTAACGCTCGGCATCGTTCCCTTCTGGCGTTCGCTTTGCTCACTGTCACCCCGACTACTTTCTTCTACTTTCGATTAAGGCATGCTTGTTTAATCGTGACCAGCATTTAATTTCTTTTTCCCTTTGGGCAGCCTGGAATTTATCAGAGAATGTTTCTGTATGCAACAATCGGAGATTACCGTGCTGGCGGAGACGGTTTTTTGGGTCAGTGGTAATTCCGGTGTAGTATTTGCTGTTCTTTTCGATGATGTATAGGTACCACATATTGTCTACTTGAATAGGGCTTCCTTCGCGACGAAGTCGCTCAGGATAGACTCACAAGGTCAGAGCGTATCGAGGGAGTTTCAGAGGGGCTTATGCCCCCCTGAAACTCCCCGAGTAGGGCTCGAACCTACGACCTAGCGGTTAACAGCCGCTCGCTCTACCAATTGAGCTATCGGGGAATAATAAGTTCAAGGCAATATGTTTGTTGCCCTTTGCTCAAAATCTCAAAGCATTATCTGATTTTCAAAAACTTTGTCAAGTATCAACTTATTTTGAGCCGATACAACAGAAAAATACCTTGATATTGGTTAAGTTTTTGATAATATGGTAGAAAATTGGGTTTGGGGAGGTTACAATAATTGTTATATGTTATTTCGTCTATAAAAGCGGTTACAGGCGTGAAAAAATCGCTGAATAGAAAAAATAACGGAACAGAAAGCCGGTTCGGCGCATCTTTAGATTATTGGTTTTATACGTAAATAATATTGTGGTAATTTGTTATCTTAATCGGAAATATGGCTAAAAGCATTCTCAATGTGGGCGGATTCAGCATAATCGAACGTATCGGAACCGGTGCGCGAACGACGATATACAAAGCCAAAGACCTGGAAACAGACGAAAACGTTGCCTTAAAACGCGCCGTTTACAAAGAGCCCCAGGACTCACGAATCTTCGAGCAAATGGAAACCGAATACAAAGTTGCGAGCAGAATAAAGCATCCGTACGTCAGAAAGTGCTTCAGATTAGAAAAAATACGCAGGATGTTCAAAGTAAAAGAAATGCTGCTGTCTATGGAGCTTTTTGACGGTCAATCTCTCGAAGAAGGGCCGACCTTGAGTCTGGTTGATGTTATTGTGGTCTTCAGGATGGTCGCAAGCGGACTCAATGCTATGCATCATCAGGGTTTCGTCCACTCCGACATAAAGCCGAACAACATTCTCATAAATAAATCCGGCTCGATTAAAATTATTGACTTAGGGCAGAGCTGCAAAATCGGAACCGTAAAACCTCGGATACAGGGCACTCCCGACTATATTGCTCCGGAGCAGGTCAAGCGCAAGCCGCTCGGCCCAAAAACCGACATTTTTAATCTTGGTGCCGCAATGTACTGGGCGCTTACCGGTCATACTATCCCAACACTCATACCTAAAAAGGACAATTTCGGTCGTACCATCCCGCAGGAAAAACGCCCCCCTCGCGAAATGAGAAAACAAATTCCGGTGGGACTTTCAAATCTTGTTATGGACTGCGTCGAGGACGACTCTCAGGATAGGCCGGACAATATGATGACTGTTGTCTCACGGCTTGACCTGATGGTTCACAGCCTGTTGGGCGACAGAATACAAACGAATAAAAATGGCACAAACAATAATCGACTTGCTAAACAACGGCATAACCGCCAATAAATCGGATAAATTCCGAAGTGGCAACCTCATATCGCTGCCGTCGGAGGGCTCTTTGGTTATAAGCGGTGATATCCACGGACACCGCCGAAACTTTGAAAAAATAATTACCTTCTCCGACCTGCAAAACAATCCTGACAGGCACCTTATTTTGCAGGAAATCATACACGGAGGCCCAAGAGATGATAAGGGAAACTGCCTGTCTTACAGATTGCTTTTCGAAGCTGTTCGTTATCAGCTTCAATTTCCCAACCGCGTACACTTTCTTATGGGAAATCACGATACCGCATTCATCACCGGCTGTGAGGTAATGAAGGACGGCGAGGAAATGAATCGTTCAATGTGCTCAGCACTCCGGCGAGAATTCCCGGAAGAAGGCACAAATATTGAACTTGCAATGTGTGAATTCGTTTTATCGCAGCCACTGGCTGCAAGATGCTGTAATAGAATATGGCTCTCACACTCCCTGCCAAGCGCATACACCGCCGATAAGTTCGACCTTGCTGTCATTGAAAAAGAACTACAGATAAAGGATCTGGTAAAACCCGGCTCCGCATATCTGCTGACCTGGGGAAGAAGACACTCCAAAAAACTTCTCGATAAAATGGCGGAACTGCTGGACGCCGAGATTTTTATCCTCGGGCATCAACCCCAGCCAAACGGATGGTCTCACCCCCAGGAAAACCTTATCATTCTTGCTTCAGACCACAACCATGGCTGTCTGATGCACATCGACCTCGCAAAATCCTACACCGTCGAGAAGCTAATCGAAACTATAGTACCCTTGGCTGCAATAGCTTGACATCCTCACATCTGTAAACTATATACAATACCGCGAAAACACTATTCGAGATAAAACTTATGGAATGGTTTTGCTATATAGCTCTGTTGGCAATAATAATACAATTAACGACTGTGCTTCTTGTGTACCGCAATTATCGGTTTAACCTTAATAAATACCAGAGAGAACGCAGCGGGTATCGACCGACGACAGCATTGTGTGTTCCCTGTAAAGGGCTGGACTCAGATTTTCAAAAGAATATCACCTCATTTTTCAATCAAGAGTATGAAAATCATGTTCTTTATTTCGTGGTAGAAGATGAGAAAGACCCCGCCTACGAACAGCTTTGTAAACTGAAAGCGAGACTCTGTTCGAGCTCAAAAGCACTCGACATTAAAATCCTGACTGTAGGGTTAAACGCCTCCGGTTCCTGCAGCCAGAAAAATTACAACCTGCTTGGATTCTATGAAAATGTGCAGGCTGATTTTGAAGTGCTGGCATTTGCAGATTCGGATATTTGCATCCGGAATGATTGGTTAAGCCATTTAGTATATCCTCTCAGGCAACAAAAAAACGGTGTTGCCAGTGGCTATCGGTGGTTTGTTCCTAAACACAATAAACCGGCAGAACTGGCACTTTCGTGCCTGAACGCCAAAGTCGCACAATTACTTGGGAACACCCGTTTCAATCAGGTTTGGGGCGGCTCGATGGCAATCCGAACAGAGGTCTTCAAAGAGTTGAAAATAGATGAACTCTGGTCGAAATCAATAAGCGACGATTTGTCGCTAAGCTTTGCTGTCAAAAAAGTCGGCCTTAAAGTTGCATTTGTACCCGCCTGCCTTGGGGCTTCATACGAATCTACAAACTGGCAAAAGCTTTTCGAGTTCGCCAGAAGGCAATTCATTATCACAAGAGTCAGTGCCCCAAAAACCTGGCTGATAGCACTTTTTGGCACTTTATTTTCTATTCTGGCGCCATTGGCAACAGCTGCGATCGCCGTTCAGGCGGTAATGCTCGGCCATAAATATTCAACTTTTCTTATAGTTGTCCCTTTTCTTTTATTAGCGGGTCAGCTAATGCAGGCCTTACTTAGACAGTCAATGATTGCAAAACTGCTCGCCGAAGACCACGGCAAAACCAAAGCCGCTCGGTATGCAGACATCCTCTTTTTCTGGCCATTGTCTTTTATTATGCTTTTCTTTATTCTCTCCTCGGCCTTCGGCAGAACTATCCGCTGGCGTGGAATACGATACCAGCTTCTTGGACCGACAAAGACCATCATTCTCGAAAATTAAACCTGAAACAACCTATTCTCTCTCTCTTCCATGCACAAAAAATATCAAAACACTATTCCCCAAGATGCCTGACAATACCGTATTTTCTAAGCACAACCAAATCTGCTTTTCTGGCCGGCTCGTCCTCTTTCAATTTGTAATTGACGTCCATCACCTCAATGAACTCTGCTGTGTAATCCTTCAGCACGCCGCAATATTCAAATACCTTATCTCCTTTTATTAACTCAAGTACCACTTTGCGTCCGATGTATTTCTCTAATAAAGGCTCATAAGAAGTCCCCACCGAACCAGTTAATTCCTGTTTCATCTGAGAGATATATTTATCCTGACTGGAGAGCATACCTCCAGCCGGGGTGGCTTTCTTTGCCTGGCTGATTAACAGATTAAAAACCTCCATCACAGAATCTCTGACTGTTCTAAAGACATTCAGGACCCTCCTGCTGAGTCTCCGCATAAAACCTGGATGATAGGTCTTTGCCAGTTCTTCTTCTCTGCGTTTTTTATTGCTTTCGCTCAATTCATCATGAAAGCGAATTAACGTCTGCATATTTGGATACTCGTTTTTGTAAAGTATATAGCTTGCCTCGTCATGACCATCTTCATCCGCATGCTTCGAAGGATAGAAAAGTTCCAAGCCTGTATTCTCTACGTTTAGCCTGCCCCATATTTTTTGGCCGTCCGTTTTCTGGACAATCACAAGAAAACCTGAAAAATCATCCAGACATTTATCCCTTTTTCTTCTCCTGACAAAAGCCCCTACAATAGCTGCGAGGATGATAAAAATTATAGTTAAGGTCGTGGCCGATACTTCTATAGCCGCAAAAGGCATAATCAAATTCTCCGAAAAACAGTCTCAGAACTACAATTACCGTTATATTGTAGAGATTTTTGAACGCAACAAAAGAATTTATTCTGTTAATTTTCCCCATCCGAAAGCTATTAAAGGCCTTATTATAATTGATATAAAAAGTTTCTTACAAAAGCCCGCAGGAAATGGAGCCAATGGGATTCGAACCCACGACCTCTTGCATGCCATGCTCACAAGGTCATCAGTTAAGTGTTGTATTTATAAGCACTAACGTTTTTGCAAATAAGGACTTATCGACTGTAGTTACACTGGACTTATACTGGTCATATATACTGTTTTCGGACTGGTTTGTACACAAATCAGTGCACAAAAATGTGTGACTGGAACGATACTGGACTGCCAAGGAAAGCAGGCGAAGGGATTCGAACCCTCGACGTCCAGCTTGGGAAACAAAAGCAGGCAAATCGTAAGTCACCTAAAAACAATAGCTAACAACAGTTGAGAAAACAACTTATATTCTGTTTTCTGTACTGTATTACAACTGGTTTCTTAACTGTTTTTATACTGGTTGTTACAAAAAAAGTTACAAAAAAATATGTAACAGGAACGGTATCGGACTACCAAGTGAAAACTTGTAGAACGGACTTTAATTTGGCAGGTATTCCTAAACAGATTGATGCACAATGAAATGAGATGAATACGAAATGACGCAGGAATACATCAAGCAAGCAATATGCACTTTAGCAAGGGGTTCCAAGTAAAGCAGGGTTAAACAAAAATATTAACCTTAATAGAAAATGACGCTGGTTGGCTCAGGACTGATTCATTACTTTTATACTAAAATGCAAACAACTTTCATGGAGTTAAAAATGAATATCGAAACAAAAACATATCCAGATCTGATGACCGAAGCTGAACTAATCGAGTATCTTCGGATACCTGAAGTCAGCAGGTCGGACAATTTTCATAACGTTATTGAAAACTTAAAGCGTATGAGGGATTTGCCAAGAATGCATATATGTTCAAAAGCTCTGTTTCCTTTAAAAGCTGTTCGAGACTGGATTGTCAAAGAAACTACCGCCATAAAATGATCTATAAGTGTTTTTAATACCAATCAGGAAAAATAAGCAATCGCTTGAAAATTCATCCCAATTTTAGAATATGAGCATAAACAAAAATTGATGTTGATTTTTCACTGTTTTAAGCTATATAGTGAACAGGGCTACAATGGCAGCGTAGTAAGTTGCTTCATAAGCTACCCAACTAGTTACTAAAAGAATACAGATATGGATTTTTAATTATGGCTTTCATAGCAGACATAGTCATTTACGGTCAAAACGGTGATTTAGCACTCGTCGTCGAAACAAAAAACAAAAAAGGCGCTTCTATTGAATGGGCTCAGAATATGGTGCGCAATATGTTTGTCCACAGCATGATGCCGAAAGCTCCTTTTTTTCTTCTTGCACTTCCAGACCATTTTTTTCTATGGAAAAATATGAACTTAGATCCTGAGCAAACAGAAAAGCCATACGATATAAATCCGGCACCACTGCTAAAACCATATTATGAGAAATCAGGTCTGGTTCCTGAAACGGTTAGCGGTGAGAGTTTTGCATTATTTGTTAGCTCCTGGCTAAGCGAAATAATTCAGCTAAATGAACCTACAGATATAGCTAGACGGAACAAGCGGTGGTTAATTAATTCGGGCCTTTTTGAGGCCATAAAAAATGGACATTTAGAACTTGAAGCACGTTTATGAATGTTTATGTAGAGTCAAACTTCGTTTTGGAGGTTGCTTTGCGGCAAGAGCAGTATAAAAGCTGTGAGCGGATACTTACTATCTGCCAAAACGGAAAGGCCGATTTAGTGGTTCCTGCATTTTGCCTTGCAGAACCATTTGAAACATTAACTAGGAGATCCAAAGACAAAAAAGAACTTTGTCAAAAATTGCGAACCGAGATAGAACAGCTTTCACGTTCTGAACAATACAAAAAGAAAAATGTAAGTGAACAATTCCAAAATGCAGTTAGCCTTTTGGCCCGTAGTGCTGATGATTCCTGGAAAAAACTTTATGATTATCTTAACCAAATCTTAAAAATAGCTGAGATTATCCCATTAGATGGTAAAATTACTAGTCATGGGATAAAAGTTAAAGAAGAGTTTGACCTTTCTCCACAAGATTCGCTTGTTTACTCCTCTGTCCGAAGTCACCTAAGTAATTCTAAATTAAATGGAAGTTGTTTTGTCAACAAGAACTCAAAAGATTTCAGCAACCCTGACATAACAGAGGAACTTGAAAGTTATAGCTGTAAGTTTTTCTCGTCATTTGATAAAGCATCTCAGTATATAATGAGTCAGGTTTAAATATAACGATTTTTCATACATATAAACATCTCAAGAAGTATCCTTGTCGCTAAGTTTGGCGCATCTCTTGAAAAAACTGTAAAAAGTGGTTTTTGGGAAATATTTTATCTGAGATTCGAGGTCAGCCGCAAATTTTTAGGAACGTTTTCTTCCTTCTTGACCAGTGTTCTTCTTTCTACTACACTTGTTTTTATGCTTATTTCACGTTTATGGGATGGTCGCCTTTTCCGAATGGATAAGGGTATTTGGGAAGTTTTTGATGGAACCTCCTGGGGGCCGGCCAAAGGCGTTTCAGGCATCGAGGTCCACGAATCTATTCCTTTGACTGAAGAAGAAATTGAAGACTTGAGAGCTTCGGGAATTTTATCCCAATAGTCAGCAGGTATCTTGTTCATCTTAGTAACCTGTTTCTCATATTTAATCAAATCTTAAAGGAGACTTTAAGCCAATAACTTGACAAAGTAGGATGCACTTGGTATAATACATGATGAGCTTAAATATAAAGCCAAAAAGAAATACTGAACAGAATAGTCGAAAGATAGTTAACAAAAACCGAGCTTACTCTATTTAAGAATGGCCCGGCGCAGCTAATAAAGTTGTCCGGGTCTCTTTTGTTATGGCAAGACCGAAATTCTCAGATAAGCACAGAACATTTTGCGAGCTATACGTCCAGGACTTTGACCGGGCCGGCTCTTATCAGAAGGTTTTCAAGACAAAGAACCGTTCTGACGCAAGGAAAAACGCCCATCGGTTAATGACGACAAATGACGACGTTCGCAGGTATATTTCACAACTGCTGGATGGACAGACAGAGAGGGCAGATAAGAAGGCAGACGATATAATCCGGGAGCTGGAGGTTATAGCGTTCTCGAGGATAACCGACTACCTAAAATTCGGGCCTGATGGTGTCGTCTTATTTGATTCAGAGAGTATAGATTCAGAGAAGATTCCGGCGATAGGTGTGGTCCAGGAGCGGACCACGAGGCGGAAGGAAAAGAAAAACGTTACCTTAATAACTACTCAGCGAACATTCAAATTGAACGATAAGATTAAGGCGCTCGATAAGCTCGGCCAGCATCACAGGTTATGGAATGATGATAACAAGGGCCAGCCGGTAGGTCTGTTTATGGCGATAAGCGAGGCGTTAAATGCTAAAGGCAGTAGAAGAAAAGGACACTCTTGAAATCCACGATAGCGGATTGAAGGACCCGGAATGGAAGAAAAGTGAAGTTCTACGGCAGTTATACTCACACCAACAGCGTTCGGCGATTCTACGAGCGTAAAGTGGCTGTGAGAGCTGTCTTTTGAGATTCTGTGGCCTTAGTGAAGCTGGCTAAAAGAGGTATTAATTAGACATGGATTTGTTAATCATTGATTTACAAAGATTGACGCTGAATTTAATTTTTGAGATTGCAAATATATTAGAAAAAAGTATAATTATAAATTACACCTAAGGAAGCGGAAACAAGCATGTGTTCGTGAAGCGTGAATCGTCGCTCGCCGGTTGAGATTGGCAGGTGAAGAAAGTCAGAAGTTAAGAAGGAAAAAGGCAAAAATGCGCAAAAATAACCAAAAATGCGCAACATTTAGCCAAAATTGATCGAAATGTGCGTCTTTTTTGCAGGTTTTAGCCGCGAATACCTATTACCTAAGGCACAGGGGCACAAGTAGCCACGAAAATGCACAAAATGCGCAAAAGACAACAAAAAATGGCCAAAAAAGGGCTTCTTTTAGCTATCCACGCGAAGGAGGGAATCCAAAAGATAATGTTATTGTGAGAAGACCGAAATCTGACGTGGAATTAGCAATCCGCTCAATTCTCTTTTTTGAGCTCTTCTAATATTTCTTTTGCTAATTCACTATATCCTTCACGTATTTGGTAATTGTCTTTTTCCCACTCATATGTAGGATACTCGTATTTTATAATTTGTCGTAGAAAATCATTTTTTTTCATTCCAAGCTGATTTGATATAATTGTCAAGTGGTAACCCGCTTTAGCGGGTTCAACAGAGCTGTCATATTTTGTTAATTCTGATTTTAATATTTCCCTTGTCAACACACCTTTATTCAGACAGTATGGTAAAATAATGTCTTTTATTCTCTGGTTAGTAACTTGTGATCTTTTGAGATATTCTTTAAGCTTTCGCTTCAACTCATCTTTTTCATAATCTCCCGGTTCGTCTGACTTGGGAATTGTAAATTTCCTCTTTTTCGTCCTCTCCTGTTCGACTTCTTCGGATATTATCGAAGTTTTCGTCAATAACTCATCACCATTTTTAGTTTTTATATAGTTGAATAGGATAGCATTTATATTTACTCCAAATCCATCGGACAACCACTCTATCATTCTTTCTAAAGATGATTCTATACTAAAGCCTACCAACAAAATTCTCTGGTCTTCATTGATGTTCAAATTTTCAATATCAACATCAGGAAAGTCTTCAGTTATAAAATCTTCCAGACCCTTTGAAGTATATTTTGTGCATTCTTCACTTATCTTATCCAGTGACCAAGAAGCTATATCAGAAGAGTAATCAATTGCTTGCGCAAGTGCTTCTCTTGGCAATTTGTCTCTTTTTAGCTCAATCACAACGAGATTACCAGATTTGTCTATAGCTAGAAAATCCATCGGTCCTGATTTTGTCATGGTTTGGCGTCCAATTATACGGATATCAGGAGATAACACTTTTGGATTTGAAGCAATCCATTGTTCTAAATCATATGGTTCTGTCCTATTTTCCTTAGCCAATGACGTTTCAATTTCCACAAGATTTCCATCAACGATCTGCCATGTTTTTATCTGAGTAGCCATAACTTCTCCATTAACTTATCCTTATAATATCCAACTCGCATTCTACAGATTTTATACTGCCATTAACAACATTCCCGTTGCTTCTTGCTTTTCTGCTCAATCTCTTTCATTGAATGATTCCGCGTGTGCAAACAAGTTACACTCCCTACCCGGCTTTTATCATTTGTTAGGCAAAGTTCTACTCCATGACCTGAATTTTCGGTAAGCCAAAACTGACTGCATACTCGTTAAAATACCTCGCCAACCAGCCGATCTTTGCCTTAACTGCAAGATTATCAGCATTTGACCGAAAAGCGTTCTCAATCTCTTGCCGACCAAGAGCCATATAATCGTGATTGTTTAAAGCAGTATACTCTGATTTTGAAGTTTGGGAATTCAATTCCAGTATCGATGGATGTAATATATGCAAGTGCCATAGACCATCAAAATCTTTACGGCGGAGATCCGGAGACCCGCCTTGGTTCGCCAAGGCATCTATGTCATGAACAATGTTTTCGTCTATTAGGATTCTCGGATAGATAGCCGCATCTTTTTGCAAATTATACGCTCTGATGAGACTGGGACCAAGAACAATTGTATTTGTATGTATCAATTTTCCCTTAGAAATAGCACCGCGAGTAAAAATACCTTGATGTAAAAGCCTGTTACAAATTACAGCACTGATGAATATAATCTCGCCAAGCCCAATCATATTAATTTTTGTGGAAATTAATATGTTGTCTGAAAAGGTGGTCATCTTGAACATGTTTTGAAAGAAATGCAGAGGGTGACTCGAACCAAAAGCATCATTATGTTCTTCTATTTTCTTGTACATTCTTACATCTTCTAAGACAGACGTTAATCTTCCAAGCAGGTTGGCATCTGCTTCAGATTGCTCCACCAACAAGCTGAACCCCAAAATATCAATAAAAGCTATATATCGCTCTTCGTATTGATGCGCCATGCGACCCGATAATTCCTACCTAACAATGATTATACAGTCTGTTTCTTTATGTGTAACAAGTTCTCGTTGCTTCTTCAATATTTATCCGCCTATGGCGGACTCGTTCAATCATCTTTTTGACTACCACGGTTCGTAATCGTAGTCTGCGTAGTTATCTTCTTCCCACTGCTGGGCTTCGTCCGAGCGGTCGATTTCTGGATTTACCCCAGCGATATTCATTTCGTCGTAATCCTCAAGGGCAAGCCCACACTGTTCACACTCAAACGTCTCACCATTGAATAAAAGCAACGTTCCGCCTAGGCCGTCCTCATCGATATCGACTTCTGGTATTGTTTCCCCTGTAAGGATTCCATCTGATCCGCAGACGGGACACTCTATGGGATAGGATTCCCAATCTTCTGGCCCAATAGATAACTTCTCCGTGAGGCCTTTTGCTTTTTCTCTTGCCTTCTCCACTTTGGTGTGTACACGGTTTAACCGCTCTTCATCGAAGCGGGCGAGAAACTTCTCGTGTTTCTTTTTTTCACTCCAAAAGACGTACTTTGCCAGTTCAGGATCATTCTTGCTTATGTGATCAACAAGCATCAAGAACAGAAAAGCAGTGCGTTGCATCTCATACTCCTGACAATCAGGGAGGACAGCATGCACAGACGTATTGCGATGCCGAGAAAGGAATCGGAGATGAGCGCTCAACCGTTTCTTGATCTCCGGGCAGAACACTCCAAACATGCTGATTGCTTCCTCCAGTTCGAGACTCTTGTACGATGATGTCCTGAGATCGATCTCATACGGCATCCGCCTGAATGATTTTGGCATAGAGCGCGGCGCGGCGAGCGCACACCGTAGCTCAAGGGGAAGACCCTTGAAAAGCAATAATAGGCTACGTTTTGCTATGAACGCCTTGAGCAAAAGCTCGATGGCAATAGCTAGGTTGCCGATGACAACCTGTGGATTCCTATAGTCCATGGATGCCAGACCTGCCTTGCCGTATCCGGCAGATGCTCCCACCAAACTCCGAACCAACTCTTTTTGAATATCATCCATGTTTCTAGTAATTGAGGCTAACAATAATTATACAGTCTGTATGCATATAGCAAAGATTTAATGGTTTTAAATATGATAAGCACTTTCAACGATCACAATTTCTTCTGTTTATTTTATTAGCCAGCCGCCGTGGGTGTCGATTGTTTCGTCAATTTATCTCGTTCATCTGTGATTACTCAATTCCGTATTTCCGTTGAAACTCGATTATCCAATCGTACTTTCGTGAGTCCTTTATTGTCGTTACCACTTCCTGCACAGTTACCATGCGTACCCTGTCTTTTAGTTTTGTAGGTACAAAACTTTTCAAGAATGGAAACAATCCACGCTGACTATTTTCTCCACTACAAAAAGTAGGATTACGCTTGTCAACCAGAAGAACAAACACACCATTTCTCTCTAATGCGTAAAGGACTTCACGGAAGAACTGATAATACGTTACCAGAAAACACGTGGCATTTTCAGCCATTGGACCTTCGACGAATCCGTACTTGTCAAGAAGGAACCAGTACTTTCGGCCTATGTGGTTAAGATAACAGATCGAGTGGTCTTTGGCTGGGTTCCTACCATCACAGTCCCCATTTTTAAACACAGAACAACCACCAAATTCATGCTCCACAAACTTGAACTCAATATATAAACCTCCTATCTTAGTTTCGTTTTCTATCACAAGATCAATAGAGGTAGGCTGCTGTGTCATTTCATTGAAAATGTTGCGGTCTTCGTCTTCTAATTTCGCTGTAAGTTCTCCGGATGGCCAGCATATTCCTTTTTTTTCAAAAGCTGTCTTAAGTGGAGAAAGATCCTGTTCTTCGGTTCTAATAAGTGGGCCGACCAGATTAAAAAGCATTGCCTGACTACTTAAGCCATGATGAATATATTTATGAAGAGGAAAACCTTGGCGATTAATGGCTCGTTTCTCACGCTCCAATCGAATATATTTTACAACCTCTTGACAAATGATATTTTTATGCCAATTATCGTACTCATCCAGGATATAGCCACACTTATGAGTCTCGTATCCTTTACGCTTGAACCACTGGCTGGCAGCATTTCTCAGTCTTTTCTCGAAATCCAGATGAGCCTCGAATGGCCAACTCTTGGCCAATTCTCTGGGTGATAGTTGCTTGTCCATAAAACTTGCTTTCCCTTATTTTATTGGCCAGCCATTGTTTTGTCTGTTTTCTCGGCAGCCCAATAGTATTAAAA